>NZ_JAUBPN010000008.1:55884-228834 GCF_036700745.1 Microcoleus sp. S36a_B3
GTGACAGTCAACATCTCCAGCCCCAACACCAAAAACCTGCTCCCCACTCGCTGGGGAAACTAATTGAATGGAAACTTTTAAGGCATCACCTGCAGTATCCATCAGACAACCTCCCCACTCGCTGGGGAAACTAATTGAATGGAAACTATGTGACAGTCAACATCTCCAGCCCCAACACCAAAAACCTGCTCCCCACTCGCTGGGGAAACTAATTGAATGGAAACTTGAATCGTCGCTCATCTGGCTTCCTCCGTACTGTGAGAATAAACGTCCCCACTCGTTGGGGAAACTAATTGAATGGAAACGCTAAAACAAAATTAGTGGAAGTCTTCTATTAATGCGACAGTTTAAGGGAAACCATAAATAGCTGTTGACAAAAGACTAGATTTTTAATAGCCTAGTTTTGGGGGACGCCTCTACCGCATAGAGTAAACGTCCTTAAGGCATCGTCCTATCCCCCAGCCGAAGGGTTACGGCACTTAAATTTAAGTCGGCACTGCCTAAAAATAGGTAGCTAAGACAAATTTTGTCGAGGTCTTCTATTAATGCGGAATCGAAGGAGGCTTCGACCCCCGACACCGCAAACAGAAATTAAAAATCAGAGCCTTCTGTAGTGCCAAAAGCTCTAAGTTTTCAACATCGGGAAAACTTCAAACACAAACTTTTACAACTCAAATTTCAGCAATTAATCCGAATTGCGAAGAATTAACAAGCACAAAAAAAAGCCCCATGATTGGGGCGGATTTATTATATTGTTGGTTTCTGACAGAGAGGGTTGGTGAAACTCGTTCCTACGAGAATTGGGGCAGACACGATCGCTTATTACGGAGTCACCAAAACCAAATCATCCGCTGTTTTGACAATCTCAGAATTCTGCAAACCTAAATCTTTTAAACCTGGTTGAATGGAAACAAGCGATCGCAGCCACGGAACTTAACGCTAAATACTCCCCACTCGTGGGGCAAGCTAATTAAATTGAAACGGGCGATCGTCAAAGTTCAAGAGATACCAGGTTTTCAGTGGAAGCTCCCCACTCCTTGGGAAAACTTCTGTTTCTTAACCCAGTCAGTTCCTCCGAGTGATCGCCACTTTCCGAGTACAGCGATCGCCATCAATAGGAAGAGAATCCTTATCCCTCAACCTCTTTCAAACCATCCTCCAACAGCATCCGCACAATATCCACTTTCTTGCGCCCCGTCCTAGCTGCCAGCATCGACAGTTTACGGTGCTCTCCAGACGGACATATCCACAGTAAAACTGACAGTCGCTTCTTTATCGGGTGTTTGGAGGCGGTGAGTCAGGCTACTTTCCTTTGATTGAAGGGGAATGGGTTCTGACACGGGTGCGGACGGTATTGGCGGTGTTGGTGCTGGCAATACAGCTTCCGTTGCTGGCATCGTTTCCGATGTTAGTGATGCTGTTGGTTTTGCGGATAGCGATAGAGCTTCCGTTCCATTGGCTGTGTTTTCAGCGCGAGCGGTTTTACTTCCGATGCTGTTGGTGCAGCTTCCGCTGTACCCTCGACAAACTCTTCCACCGCACTGCCGAGCGGTTTGCGTTTCTAGCGTCATGACAGCGCCAAAAGTTCTAGTTGCTCCGCAGTTCCACTGGGTTACTGTGACTTCGATCGCTTGTAACGCGGACTTGGCTTACCCAACACCTTCAGTATTATCACGGAAAAATAGCAGCACCATCACTTGCTCTTAAGGGAAACCAGGAGATGATTGAGGTGTCGAGTTCAAAACAATCCCATGTCTTTACTCAACCTTCTCCCAGGCGCTATCAACGAATTAATCGCCACTGTCACCGATACTCACCGCCTCACTAAAGCTGACCGCTACGGCCTCATGGCTGCCATCTTCGATGAGTCCATCAGCGAAGAAGAACGCGGCTCGCTCGATCACCTAATTCGCTCCCTGCTCAAAGGTCGGATTCAAGTCACTGACGAACTCTCCACCGTCTCGTAAGCAGAAAGCTGGTTGAGAACTCGACACTCTACAACAGCTTTCCGTTGGGAAAGTTTAAACAATTGAAATACTCACCGATACAACTTTCTAGGGATAGCTTTTTGTATAATGCACTCTTGACACAGGCTTAGCATTCGCAACTTCACCAACATCATGACGGATAGCATCCAGCATCTCATCGAGCCGCACATTCAAGATTTGGGTGGATTCCAAGCCCGTCGCCTGCTTCCCTCAGACGTTCTAACACTGGTTGGCCCGTTCATCTTTTTTGACCATCTCGGCCCTGCGGTGTTTCCACCCGGTCAAGGCGTGGATGTCAGGCCGCACCCGCACATCAACTTAGCAACCGTCACCTACCTGTTTGAAGGGGTTTTGCTGCACCGCGATAGTGTCGGCAGCGTTCAAGAAATCCGTCCCGGCGCGGTGAATTGGATGACGGCAGGGCGAGGGATTGTCCACTCCGAACGCACCCCTGACGATGAGCGCAGCTTTGAAGCCATCCTGCACGGCATCCAAACTTGGATAGCGCTTCCCGACGAATACGAAGAAACAGAACCTTGGTTTCGGCACCATCCGGCTTCTGAGCTACCCGTTTGGGAGGATGCAGGAGTTTCGTTCACCCTGATTGCGGGTGAAGCTTACGGTCGCATTTCCCCAGTTGAAATATTTTCACCCATGATTTATCTGGACGTGCAACTGACTCCAGGCTCGCAATTTACCTTACCGGGCAATTACAGCGAACAGGCGGTTTACAGCGTAACAGAGGGGCTTGCGATCGATGGAGTGCCTCTGGAACAGCATCGGTTGGCGGTTCTAACTTCAGGCACATCGGTCAGCATTTCCGCATCGGGTACGGCTCGGTGTATTGTGATTGGCGGCGAACCTGTGGGCGAGCGGCATAAATGGTGGAATTTTGTTTCGAGCAGGCACTCGCGCATTGAGCAAGCCAAACTCGATTGGAAAGAAGGAAGGTTTGGTCAGGTTCCTGAAGAGACAGAATTTATCCCGCTGCCAGAAGAACCGCCTTTGCAAGCAGAGCAGCCGCTATGAATAACCGCAACCATCTAAATTAAGGAACTGTTTTTAGATGCAGAATCCGTCTTTTCTCCTCCACTCTTAGCAGATTATTCCTAAACCTGAGAAAGGTGCGATTAAGGTGAAAGACCGAAATCTTCCGGCTTCCACAAACTTGATGCCGCGCGACCGAACGCAAGAACATCCTGAATTTGCTCCTCGCTCATGCTTTCATCGAACAGCCAAACTTTGGTGGTGGGGATGCCGATTTCACCGTCTCCTTTTGTCCAAACCTTCATAGTTCGAGTTTCGCCAATCGCCATCTTAGAGCGGTCTGCTTCTGCAACAAATCCCAGCGGATAAAACCCAACTAACTCAGTGCTTTGGGAATACATCAAATCAACGGCCGGCGTGGGTACAATCTTACCGGTGCGGGGAGCAGCCCAATCCCGCAGCACGACTCTAATTTGAACGGTGCGTCCTTTCCACTTAGCCTTCGACCAATGGTTTGGTTGTTGTTTGTGGACGTTGTACACCTCAAAGAAACTCGGCGGGTCGGGGTTTTCTTTAAGTTCGGCCATAATCTCATCTGGGAATAGGTTGAATGCCAAGGAGCCAGAACTTCTCGAATCTTCTTTGACGGTATGGCTTGCCCGCCAATAAGCTGCTGCCCAAGATTTAACCGTATAGGGAGTGCCGTCGGGTTGAGTGACTTGTTCGATGGCTGCATTTCTTAAAGCTTGATACTTAAAGGCTACGGAGCGGATTCTCGCAGTGTCACCCTCATTTTCTGCTTTCCAAGCGATAGCAGCGCTCATTTCCGCAGCGTACCCATTTCTTTGCCCGAATGCGTAATTTTGTTGAGCTTCGGATACCGATACTGCGGAAAAAAGCGAATTCACAAAGGAGGTAAGGTTTAAATTGGTTTCTAGTTGGGCTGGTTGCCAGTAACTGTTTACTAAGCGGACTAATCGAGAGATAGTATCGTTAGCATCGGGTGCGACGTTACAAGGTCGGCTTAAATAACAATCAGGGTTTTTAAAATCAGAGAGCCACGGAATTTGAGCTGCATCGCCCAAACTGTTGAGATAATCTCCAACTTCCTTTAAACCCTCGCCGTTGTTTGGATAAGCCGATTTTAGTGAATCTACAGCGATTTGAAGTTCCTGGCTGAGGAAATCGATAATCGACATTTCTTGGGGTGCAGTTTGCATTCCGCCGGGAGGAATCATCAGCACGATTCCTTCAGCTCCCGCGCCTCTAGCGCGACCTAAAAGCGATGCTACGATTCCGGTACTGTCGTTCATGCTGTTGATGGCAACTTGTTGCAAAGTTCCGGGTAAAGCCATTTTTGGGAGTTTGCGAACTGATGGGGGTTTGTCGAAGTTGGCGATCGCATTTCTGAGATTTGGGTATTCAGTTGAGCGAATCAGTTGAATAAAATCTCCGTCGGTATCCCGTCCCAAGTTGAGCAGCAACTTCCGAGAAGCGGCCATCAATCCACCACCTTGGGCGTAAGTGCCTTCATGTACGTTTTCCCAAAGTTGGCAATCACCCCAGTGGCGCATGGGGTTGCAGAACACGATGTACTCACCCGTTGCCATACCGGGGGCGCAGAACACTTTTCTACTAAAAATTGTATTGCCGCTGGTGTCGGTAATTTCGTACTTCGCAAAATATTCATCGGGTTGTGCCATCAACGACCAGAACCTAACTCCCGCCGCTTTTGCTAAATTTAACCAAACTGTTCTCAGGCGCTCTTTAACCTTGGCGATAATATAGGGATGAAGCAGCAGTTTTCCGCGCAGGTCGTATTTGATGATTTGCATCGCCGTGTTAACATACTCTGCCTCGGATTGCAGCCCTTCATTGCCCTGCTGTATTTCTTGCTCTGCTTCATTTTGGTCGATTCTCAACAGCTCGGCTAAGTTTTGAATTGAGTTGAGAGCGCCGACTAAACGCTCGCATTTATTGATTAAACGGCTGATGATTCTGTCTTGTTCTAGCGTGGCGTAATCGAACCACTGAAATAGCATCCACCCAGCTTTTGCGGTGCGCTGCTCTGCTTCAAATACCAACCCGCAAATGAGTTTATCCGCGTAGTTTCCTAGCGCTGGTTTGTTGCCCTTCAAGGATGACAGGGGAATCACTAAATCCAAACCTGAATCATCGAGTTCGGGGTTGTAGGCGATGGTACCTTTGGCTACCCATTGCTTGAATGATGCTATCCTAAATTGTAATGGGATTTCTGGATCGCTGTTAAGATGAACGTCTCCAGTCCCCAATATTGTCATGAATTGTTTGGAAGCTTTGCCGTGACTATCTCCGCTATTCCAATGCCTCCCATTTGTGGGGTCATCTTGCGGGTTTCCCTGAGCATCTTTATGTTCGTCATCAACCACTACGTAATTGAATTCTCTGCCAGCTAAGAGTTTGCAGCCTGTATGTAAAATGCTGCCATAAATAATTCGTTTCCATTGGTCGGTTGTTTTGGTTCCGTAGTAGCTCGAACCGACGGGCGCTAGGTTAAATGTAAATCTGCCACTGTTTCTGGAATTGCTGGCTAAATCTAAGGTGTAGCGCTCTTTGCCCGCAACAAACGGATTCAACAGCGACGAATCTTTCGTAGTTGTCGGGATTTCTCCAATGCAAAATCTTTCCTTACCCGCATCTTGGTGCAATCCTGAAAGTAGCGTGTTTCGCAGAGTTACTTTGGGCTTGGTTGACCAGCTTTTGGCAACGCAATCCCACACAGACCAGATGGCAGTTGTCTGAATCTGCGCTAAACTTTCATCAACCCAAGAATAATCTAATTCGTATATTGTCGGCATAATTAATCAAAGAAGAAAAACTTTCCTGATGCTATTTTATCAATTTTATCAGTTCCTAGTGCTGTTGCGATTGCTGATTCCCCTAGGATTGGAATGGGATTGTCGGGATTAGTTAAATTATAAGCAACAGCATATTCTCTTTTGTTGTTCAACCCGACTCCGATAATGCGCTCAATGGGCAAAGGAGCATTTTGAATCAATCTTAGTGAAGATGTTTTAAATTGTTCTAAAACTTCAACTTTATTGGTGTCTTGCATATAAGCCTGAGATAGATGAAACTTTCCTGCGATAGAACCTTGAATATCAGCAAATACGTAAAGCAGTTCTGCTAGTGCAGTTTTATTTCTCATGGCTGCGATAATGATAACGGCTGCTCCGATTATCGGCGATGCCCAAGCCATTAGGTAAGCCCATCCACTCGCTTGCATCCCCGTAGCTCCAAAGAGTTTGGGTAGCAGCGATTGCCCTGCTTTCAAAGCGGAAGCGGCTAAATATCTCGTGGCATTAGCACCAGCGCTACCCATTACTTTTAGGACAACCGACACTACCGTATTAGTTAGCGCTGGCAGCAGTGTAGCTGGGATATTCACCGCTTTGAGGAAGAAACTGCTCAACAACCAACTTGCAATTCCAGTTAGTACAGTTGCTGCTCCTGCTACCGTTGCTGCACCTCCTACTGCGATAGGAACTATGGCACTAATAACGGGCGGTTTCCGAAATGTAGAATTTATGGAAAGGTCGAACTTTGAGGTAATTTCGTAAGGATTCATGGCGATAATCGTGGGAATAATCCCAGTTTGCATGGCTGCTATCCCAGCTTCAATCTTTCTGAGCCTTGCCTTGGCGTTGTTTCGAGGATTGCCTTGAAGTCCTTCAATTAAGGCTACAAGTTCATTTTTTAGCTCTCCTAGCTTGGTGATAGCGTCATCCTTCCACTGCTCTATTTGCTCGACTGCTGTAGCTCCTTGCTGTTGAATAGAGGCGATTTCAGCTTCAATGGCAGCTACTTTTACCGAGAGTTCTGGTAGGTTGAGTGATTCGTTGTGCGCCATAACCGAAGCTTCATAAATCGCTTTTTCAGTGTTGTTATTGGCAAGTTTGGCTAACTCGATTTGAGCTTTGCCGGCTAGGTCTTTGTGAACTTTGCTATTAAAAGCTTTATTGATGCCATAAACCGTTTCCAGAAACACGAGATTGCAATCAATCACCGTCGCTCCTAAATCTTGGGATGCCGTCACTAAATCATTAACGCTTCCCATCACTGAGTTTGTCATGATGAACTGAATGTGAGGCTGGCTAAAGTACCATTCTATACCGTTATTTAGAGCCGTAATAACTGCATCGGATATTTGCAATATGTCTTTATCTATCCAGCTATTGTTAGTTATCTGGTCGCGTAAATCGTCGAATTGTCCCATGATTTTAGCTGAGAAACTGCTTTTCCTACTTTAACGCATTTGCGATTAGTTTACTGTCTTAATCCATCCCATTGAGTTGACAACTTGACCTAAACTCCCAGCTCTTACTATTAATTTACGTTACTTTAGATTGAATGCACCTTAATGCGATTATGAGCTGAATTAAAATGAACGCCCTTTGATAAAAACTAACGTATTTTCTGTTCCCCAGTATGCAGGGTTCAATCCCTGATTGGCCAGATAGTTAGTGGGCCAGCCACTATGTCACCAGCCCGCTACGAGATTTTGATGCTTGAAAGAAGTTCTTCCGTACTTGGATGCGGGCTAGAACAATCGCTTTTATCCTTCCACCTCCCTTAACCCTTCCTCTAACAACATCCGCACAATATCCACTTTCTTGCGTCCCGTCCTAGCAGCCAACATCGACAGTTTGCGGTGTAGGGATTCGGACATATCCACGGTAAACCTAACCGTTGCTTCTTTATCGGGTGCTTGGAGTTTGCTCATCAAGCTAGGCTCCTTGGATGGAATGGGAACTGATTCTGTTGGTGATGCTTCTGGCTGCGGTGGTGTAGATGCTAGCAATGCAGATTTTGGTGTGGTCAGTGTTTCCGTTATTGGTGATGCTGTGGGTGTTGGTGCTGGCGATGCAGCTTCCGTTGGTGTTGGTGGTGATGCAGCTTCCTGAGCACCGAAGACAAACTCTTCCATCGCACTACCCAATGGTTTGCGTTTCTTGGCGCTCATGTTAACGCTCCCATAATTTCCTTAAACAATCGGCTGTACTCTTTCCCGGAATATGAGGCTGGTTGACCGCCCAAATCCCACACGCCAAGCTGCTTGACCCGAAGAATCGGCGATTACTTGTTTTTGGTGAATCACCGATTTGAGCACGGCTTGATGGTGGGTGCAAGTTTCCCCAACAACTCCATTGCTTCGGTTTTGAGCTTTGTCCCCTTCACCGCGCGGTTGAGAAACATCACCGCTTTGGGTGGGCCCTGTCTCACCGATTGTGCTTGTTTGATGAGTCGCACGGCATCGGCGATTCTCCCCAGTTCTAAAGTTGCAGAACTGGTAGGAATTAAGCCCAAGGGAGAACAGTTTGAACGCGGGAACTTCCGGTTTACCCGCGCCGGTAAAATTTGGGGTCAGTCAGCTTGGAAGGTTGAAAAAACTGTGTTAGAATAGAAATATAAATTTATCAAGACCAAAAAATGTCAGACGATAGGAACCGTAAAGGCCCTGAAGACCCAAATAGAATTAATCTCAACGAACCGTATGAGGTTCGTTATTGGACTAAAGAATTGAGTATAAATGAAGCAACGCTAAGACGTGCTGTTGATGAAGTTGGGGTTATGGTTGTGTCGGTAAGAGCTTGGCTTAACCGAACTGAAAATAGATACCTAATTGTTAATTAGGCCCAGAAATAGCGAAGGTGACATCAGTCGCAAAGTAACAGTTTAAACCCTTGCTAGATAATGATTTGAGCGTTTATCTCCTTTTTATTTAAAACGGCTCAAACAGAGAAAACTCGTTGAACCGATCCACGAAAAAACAGAAACCCATCGACGATAGCTTTTTACAAAACCCCGAACTGAGGCGCTCGTTATTGGATCAAAACGTCAGCACCATCTCCTCGTCCAACGCCTGCGGCACAGCAGTCAAATCAATCAGATAATCCCAAAACCTGGCTTTAAATATTTTGACTGATTCAGAACCAAGTTCTAGATAAGTTGTGGTAATAACACTATATAAAAACATACTTTTAGTTTAACTTTTACGTTGATAAATAGAGTAGTAATACTACTCTGCGCTAGCTGACTGAGTGTTGGCAGCTTCTGTAGGCGGAAGGGACATTGAAAAGCGGGCATTGTTACAAAACTTTACGTCGTGTCCTATTTTGTGCGTAGTGCGGCTTTAGCCCATTAACAATTACCCTGCTTTCATGCAACTGAAAACCGCTATATGATGAATTCCGCCAGATGAGTTTTCTAAGGCATAGCTACGGCGAAATTGGTTGGTATACAGATAGCTGGCATCTCAATAATAAACTGCGTTCCCTGCTCAGGCGTAGAAATACACTGCAATTGACCGCAGTGTTTTTCTAGCAGAATTTTTTTACTGATTGACAATCCCATGCCTGTCCCTTTTCCGATTGGCTTAGTAGTAAAAAAGGGAGTAAAAAGTTTAGAACGAACTTTCTCAGTCATGCCAGCGCCATTATCAGCAATTGTTACCCGAATGCCTGAATCAAGGCTAATGTTGTCTTGTGAAGTTCCCGGTAAAACTTCAGTCCGAATTAATATCTGGGGCCAAAAAACTGTACCTTTTTCTTTACTTACCCGCTCTTCCAAAGCATCTATAGCATTCGCTAAAAGGTTCAGAAATACCTGATTAAGCTGACCTGCATAACAGGTCAAAAGTGGCAACACATCATACTCTTTAATCACATTAATAGCAGGGCGATCTGACCTAGCTTTTAGTCGGTGCTGTAAAATCATCAAACTGCTATCAATCCCTTCGTGGATATCTACTGATTTGATTTCAGTTTCATCCAATCGTGAAAAATTGCGTAGAGACTGCACAATCATGCGAATGCGGTCGATGCCTAACTGCAAGGAAGAAAGCAACTTTGGCAAATCGTCCATAATAAATGACAACTCTCCATCTTCTATTGCCTTAAGAATTTCTGCTTTTGGTTGTGGGTAATGCTGTTGGTAGAGATTCAACAGATAGATGAGTTCTTTAATATAATCTTTAGCATAGGAGACATTGCCGTAAATAAAGTTAACCGGATTGTTAATTTCATGAGCTACACCTGCGACTAATTGACCAAGACTAGACATTTTTTCACTTTGAATTAGCTGGAGTTGCATTTCTTGCAGTTCTTTGAAAGAATGTTCTAAGGCAAGAGCTTTTTGGTGTTCTTTTTCTTCACTGCTCCGAAGTGCTTTCTCTACTTGTTCGCGCCGCTCTATTTCAGACTGCAATTTGTGACCTAAACAAAAACTTCTCAAAGCTGTTAGTACGGTAGTGTATAACTTTGATGTCGTTAGTTCAGTTTTAGTTTTATAGTCATTAATATCATAATTGATAATAATGCTTTTTTCTGGTACTTGTCCGGGTTGGCCCGTGCGTAAAATAATTCGCACTAACTGATTGCCTAACACTTCGCGGACATATTTAACAAACTCTAAGCCAGCATCATCCGTTTCCATGATTACATCAAGCAGGATGATAGCCACATCAGGATGTTCTTGAATTAACTGTTTAGCTTCCTTAGCAGAATAAGCACTAATAAAATTTAAGGATTTATTTTCAAAAACAAACTTTCTTAGGGCAATATTGGTGGCTGTATGAACTTGAGCTTCATCATCTACAATCAAAATTTTCCAGCTTTCAGTCGGGGTATCTTCTGACACTTCATCCGCAAAAAATAATCCCTCATCTGAGTTAAAATCTTCAGCAAATAACACTTCTTCAGATGATTTTTTACTTGAAAAGCTGTAAATACTCTTGTCCATTGCTGCTCACCTTTTTTGTTACTGATGTTTTGATTTAGGAAACTACGGTTGTGAATCGATTTGGACAGGTAGCTTAATAATAAATTTGGTTCCCACTCCGACCTCACTTTTACATTCTATTTCACCCAAAAGTTTTTGGGTAACTAAATTGTAGACAATATGCAATCCCAAGCCGCTACCACCCTGGCCGCGTTTGGTAGTAAAGAATGGCTCAAAAATTTTACTTAAATTTTCTGGGGGAATGCCTTTACCATCATCGGAATATTCAACTCTAAGTTGATCGCCCTCTTGCTGCCAATCAAAAGCCAGCTTTCCGGTAGCGCCCGGTTCGTAAGCATGAATCAGAGAGTTCATCAGTAAATTTGTGACAACTTGAGATAAAGCCCCTGGATAAGAATCTAGGGCCATTTTGGTGTCTCCCTTAATTTCGATCGAATGTTTGCTATTTCTCAATTTTGGTTTTAATTGGATTAAAATTTCATCGAGATAATCTCTTACTATGAAAGTTCGTCGTTCTTCGCTAGAGCGATCGACTGCCACTTCTTTAAAGCTCTGAATCAATGCCGCAGCCTGATTTAGATTAATTAGAAGGGCGTTACTGCTCTGGGTGGCTATATCCAAAAATTCTTCTAGCTCGGAGCGCTTCATTTTGCCACTCTTATAAGTAGAAGCAAATTCTGTGGTATGTTCTGCCAAAGCTGACGCAACGGTGACACCAACGCCGATGGGAGTATTAATTTCGTGGGCGATGCCTGCAACTAATCCTCCCAGCGATGCCATTTTTTCAGATTCGACTAGCTTACTTTGAGCCGCTTTTAAAACATCCAGCGTGTTGGATAATTCGTGGGTGCGATCGCTCACTAATTGCTCTAAGTTTTGATTGAACTCCTGCAAGTTATTGTAGAGTTGGGCATTTTCAATGGAAATCGCTATTTGGGCAGATAACAATTTTAACAGCTCCAGCCTATCTGTAGTAAAGGCTCCTTCTGTCAGGTTGTTTTCCAGGTAAAGAATGCCTGTCAGCTTGCCCTGGTGCAGCAGAGGAGTGCAGAGAATGGATTTCGGTTGAGTGGCTGCAATATAAGGATCGCGGGTAAATTGTCCCTCTTGGGTGGCGTTATTTAAAAGCACGTTTTCCTGGGTGCGAATGACGTAGTGGGCGATGGCACTTGCTAGTTTGGACATTTCTCCAGAAGCAGCTTCTGCATTGAGAGGAAGCGATCGCAGCACGCTAATTTCATCCCCCTTAACGGAACCTTCAGCCTCAATCGCCCAGTTTCCCGCTTTTTCTAAAATTAAAAAGCCTTTTTGGGCGCCTGCATTTTCGATCGTAATCTTCATCAACCTTTCCAGCAACTTACTCAAAACTATTTCACCTGAAATCGCTTGAGAAGCTTTCATTACTGTGGCTAAATCTAGCGTCTCTCCCAAATTAGTGCTAGTGGTAGTAGGCGCGTTCGTTGTTCGGTTAACTTTTGTTTGAGTTGTTGCATTGGCTGATGTTCTAGCTAGGAATTGGGGATATTTCTTTTCTAAATCCTCAACTTTAGCTAGAGCGCCCCAGAGTTGGTAGCCATAGTGAGCTTTTTGCATATAAAGTTGAGCAAAATCTTCTTTTCCTTTAGCTAACCAGAATTTAGCCGCTAGTTCATTTCCTAAAGCTTCGTTCTGGATATATTCGTTTTTTCTAGCCGAAGTGATCGCTTTGTCGTATAAATCCATTGCTTCTAAATCCTTACCAGAAATCCGCGCTATTTCGGCCGCTATCAGTAAATACTGATGTAGATAATTATCTGGGCAGTTATCAGCCCAAATTTTTGTTTTTTCTAAAATATTATGTAAAATTTGCCAGTAGTTTTCTTTTTCATCAATAGTAGCCTTTGAATAGACACCAGCCACACTTAATGAATAATAGAAATAGTGTTGAGTGATATTAAAAAAACCGAAATTATTAATGGTTTTTTCATTTTCTTGAGCCAGCTTGAGAGATTCAGTATAATTATCATAAATGAATAAAACTTGAGCCTTGAAAGTTATATACCAAGTCTTAACATGATAAAACTTCGTATTTTCCCAGTGTTGCAAGCACAACGATTCACTATATATTTCATCATCGAAGCTGTATTTGTCTTTAGTCAATCCTTGTATATTTAAAATAGTTTGCTGTAAAGACATAAATCCATACAGCATACTTAAGTCATTTGTTTGCTTCATAACAGCTATATATTTACAAGATTCTTCATAAACCTCTTTTAGAGGCTGACCTATAATGAATCTCGTCCATATACTAAACATAATCGTCCAAACTATGTAAACTAAATCGCCACACTCTAGCCCACCTTTATAAGCTGTCCTAAAAATATTTAAGTTGGTTTTTAAATGATTATTATAAGGATTAATTCTCAAAGCAAAAAGATTAGGAACTTTACAACTAAGGCTCTTGTTGTTAAATTTCTCATTGAGCTTTAAAGCTAGCTTACCAAATTCATAAGCTGATTTATATTCATTTCGAGATGATAACAACATTCCATAAGTAACATAACCGAAGGCTGATAAATCTGTGTTTCCATACCTTAAGGACATATTAACTATCTTTAATATAGATAAATCTAGCCAATTTTGATGTCCAACATAATAAGCTACCGCCCACAAATCAATTAATAATTTAATGCTCGCTCTTTTAGTCAAGTCTCTAAGCTCAGGAGCATGGATTAAATCAGTAACTTTTCTTTGGGACAGATTTAACGATACCTGTTGTAATTCTACTTCTACTGCCTTTGGTAATTCTTTTTCTGTACGAGGCAAATCCATACCCAAACATTCTAAGCCAGCAAGCGTGAACTTTAGGGCTTCATCTTTCCGTGATAAAGTTGAACAAAAAAAGGTATAAAGAGAATAAATTTCTGCTTTATCTATGGCTGATTTGCTGTTACTTAATGCAATCTTAAAAAGTTCTTCTGCTTCCTCAAGATTGCCCGCTAAATACTCGCACTCACTTCGATCCCTATAGAGAGTAAATGTTAATTCATAATAATTTTCCCAAGCCTGAATCCCTAGTAGTTTTATTCCTAAAGCAAAATAGGTAGCTGCTGTTTTATAAGCTGTGGAAGCTTTGCCTTTTTTGCCTGCTATTAAATTCAATTTTGCTAATTTCACTTTCTCTTCTAAATCATCAATCAATTCCACACCAGTATTAAGATGATTGACCAGAGCGAAAATCTTTTCTTCCAGTTCTTCTTCAGGAGTATTTTTTAAAAGCAGTTGACCGATTTTGAGGTGAACTTCTTTTTTATGCTCTTCTGGGATAGTGGCATAAGCTGCTTGTTGCACTCGATCGTGCAAAAATTTAAAACTAAGAATAATTAGGGGAGCATTTATTATTTCTTCTCGTGTAATTTCCCACTCAGAAATAGGTAACACTAAACCTTCCTGAATTGCTGGTAAAAGGTTTTGATAAGCGACTGCTGTTGATGTTTCATGGATAATAAAAAGGGTGTGCAAATCAAATGTGTTGCCTACACAAGCAGCTAACTGTAAAACCTGCTGTGTAGAGGTAGGAAGTTTTCTTAACTTCCTAACCATTAACTCCACAACATTATCAGTAATACCTATTGCCTCAATTAAAGCAATGTCCCATTGCCATTGGGGTTTACTGCCTTGAGACGGAGGAATAAATATAAGTAAGCCTTCCTGATAGAGAGTTTGGAGAAATTGATTAACAAAAAAGGGGTTGCCAGAAGTTTTTCTGATTACTAATTGAGCTAATTGTTCTACTGCAATTAGGTGAGAGTGTAACGTATCACAAATTAAGTTGCAAATATGTTCAATAGCTAAGGGAACTAATGTAATATTGTTAATAACAGAAGCTTTAGACTGTAGTAAATCCAGAGTTATCATCAACGGATGTCCGGGATCGACTTCGTTATTTCGATAGGCCCCAATTAAGAACAAATAGCGCGTTTGTGCATCTGTCATCATTACTTCTAGCAACTTCAGCGTGGCAGAATCAGCCCATTGTAAATCGTCTAAAAAGATGACTAAAGGATGGTCAGATGAGCAAAACACGCCGATAAATTTTGGAAATATTGAATTAAAACGATTTTGTGACTCGGCTGCTGCTAATTCTGGCACGGCTGGCTGCTTACCAATAATGAGTTCCACTTCTGGAACGACATCAATAATGACTTGTCCGTTTTTACCCAAAACGGCTAAAAGTTTTTCTTTCCATTGAACTAATTGTCCTTCACTTTCAGTTAGTATTTGCTTCACTAAGGATCGAAAAGCATTGATGATAGCCGCGTAAGGAATATTGCGTTGAAATTGGTCGAACTTACCCGCAATAAAATAACCCCTTGCCTTAGTAATGGGTTTATAAACTTCTTGCACTAAGGCTGATTTGCCAATGCCAGAGTAACCCGATACTAACATGATTTCTGTCTCGCCATTGCTGACGCGCTCAAACCCAGCTAGCAAGGTTTCTACTTCTTGTTCTCTCCCATAGAGCTTTTGCGGAATTTGAAACTTATCGGTAATATCTTTTTGGGCGATCGCAAAATCTACAATCGTTCCTTTAGCCTGTAGTTGTTCTAGGCATTCTTCTAAATCTGCGATGATTCCCCAAGCACTTTGGTATCTTTTTTCAGCCGTTTTTTCTAAGAGTTTCACTACAATATCAGACACCGCTTTAGGAATTTCTATTTGTGCCTTGATTTCATGGGGCGGTACTGCTTGTTTAGCAATATGACAGTGCACTAATTCCATTGCATCGTTGTAATCCCATGGCAGTTGCCCCGTTAGCAGTTCGTAAAAAGTGATTCCTAATGAGTAAAAATCGGTGCGGTAGTCGATCGCTCGGTTCATTCTGCCTGTTTGTTCCGGCGATATATAGCTCAGAGTGCCTTCTAAAACATTAGGATTTTTTAGGGTAGGATTCTCACGATTTAAAACAGTAGAAATGCCAAAATCTATGATTTGGACTACCCCTGTTGTCGAGTTAATAATAATATTGCTGGGGTTGATATCTTTATGAATAATGTTATGTTGATGAAGGTGGCCTAAAGCTCTGGTTATTTTAATAGCGGTTGCCAAAAACTCTTCTAAGGTAAGTTGTTGAGAAGCCAACCACAGCTTTAATGATTTTCCACCACTATCCTCGAAAATAATAACTAAACTGTTTTGATATCTTTCTAAGCTGTAAGTTTTAGGCACACTTTCTAGGTTAAGATTGCGTGTAATTTCGTATTCCTGCTTGTATCTGACTAACGAAGCTGGCATCGGATAATCTTGCTTGAGAAATTTGAGAATGACTCGTTGGTTGTCTTGTTTTCTCAGTCCTCGGTAAACTAAAGAATTGTTACTTTCATGGATTTGGTTGGTAATTTCGTAGCCGGCTAAGTTAATCATCTTTGCAGCCTCTGTTAATAATTAATACACATTTTTTTTAGCAATTTTCAATTTGTAAGTAGATATATCCTCTAATATAAAGACTAGCCTGCACTTTAAGCAAAATTTAAATTTTAATTAAACAATATTATTTTTTACATTTCTTTAAAAAAGTACAAATAAATATTTATGTTAGGAGTCTGATCGCTTCGTTGCATAATTATAGTATGAATAGGTGAAATCACCATGCAGTCAGGAACTCAGGTCTCAAGACACGCTCGCTTGTAAAACACTTGTCTGGCAAGCTATTCTGACCAGCTATAGTCTTAACTGACTACGTTATTTAGGTCACGACACTCCTTGAATGCGACGCTAGTTCCCCGCTCTGTCATTTGCGGTTAAACAGTCTTAAAGTCACTCTCGACAGTGCTGCAAGTCTAACAAGCCTTTATAACCTTGACCGACAAGCGAACATTACCCGAAAGGGAGATTGAGGCAACCATACCTCTCCACCCCGCGAGGGGATTCAAGGCGATTGAAATCGCCGAGCCGTTTTCCTCTCAGGACTGAAGTCGCTGAGTTTCCCACTTACCGAGCTTTTTTTTATGAATATTGAGGCAATGATAACCTTAAAATAGGAAGGTAAGTATGAACATAACTAGCTACTTAATCTCAGGCGAAACATTTAGTACAGACAATCAATCCAATTGCTCTGAGATCTCTTTTTCAGACGAGCAAATCAACGATAAATACAAGAGAGGCGAGATCAGAATTGTAACCGAGCAAGCTCGTTATCCACTTGACACCATAGAAACTATGCTGGATAGCAAGCAGGGAGAGAGCAAAAAATATATCTTAAATCCTGAGTACCAGCGTAGAAAAAGGTGGGACAACACTCGCAAATCTCGTTTAATAGAATCATTTATAATGAATTTACCTATTCCTCCTATTTTTCTTTATGGAGTAGACTATTCTATTTATGAAGTAATGGATGGACAACAAAGGCTCACAAGTATTTATGATTTTTATCAAGGGATATTTGAGTTAAAAGGATTAGAACAGTGGCAAGAACTTAATGGCAAAAGATATTAGGATTTACCCGAACAAGTTAGAAGAGGTATAGATAGGCGTTATTTGTCATCGATCGTATTGTTAGAAGAAACAGCAAAAACCAGAGAAGAAGCTGAAAGTCTCAAGCGAATAGTTTTTAAAAGATTAAATACTGGGGGTGAAAAACTAACACCACAAGAAACAAGAAATGCTTTACATAATGGCAAATTCAATCAACTCTGCGTGAAACTTGCCAAAAACGACCTCTTTCGTAAAATGTGGCAACTACCGTTAGAAAGCGAGGTGGAAGATTTACTACTTAAAAGCGAAGAAGAACTCGAACGATCGGAATTTTCAGCGAGATTAGCATTATACCGTAAAATGGAAGATGTTGAATTGGTTTTACGATTTTTTGCTTGCAGGCATTTAGACAAGTTAAAGTCCCCGATATATGTTTTTTTAGATGATTATCTGAGACAAGCCAATAGCTGGCTGGATCGAGTTTTGAACGCTCTGGAATCTCTATTTAACGAAACTATTGAGTTGGTTTACACAGTTTTTGGTGAGAGTGCATTTTTGGCTCCTTCAATAACCCAAGAATCTAAGAGTCCGAGAAAGATTATTTACGATTCATTAATGCAGGTTTTTTCAAAAAATCTGATATACAAAACCCGTATTATAGCAAATGCGGAAACAATCAGGCAAACCAGATATTTCGATCCTGATTTCTTGTTGTGTCAAGAAAAAAATAGGCATCTGTTTGATGGAAGGTATAACGAGCGAAAGGATGTGGAAAATCGCATAGAATATTTTAATAAATTTCTACAAGGATTTATCAAAAATGGGGGGTAATATATGGATATAACATCCATCAGACCAAAGAAACTGCTGGAGTTTACCCCAAAAATATCAGTGATTAGGTACTTAGCCTTGCAGACTTTGACCAACAACCAAAATTCTAAAAAGCTTTTAGTAAAACATCTCATCATCCCAGACTGGATGAAGTAATCGTTTTGTTGATGTGCAGAAGTAGGGCGATCGCTCTTGCACGTCATCAAAGCACCTTTCCAGCCGCGCGCGCTCACACCATGTGCCAGTTGCGTAAGTCCTGAATTATTCAACTAGACATCTAGACGTTTAGATGATTAAACCGCAGGTGATGCTCTTCCCAATGTTATCGCGCCATTCGATCTCTCGAATGGGAGGCAAACTCTTGCAGCATGACAACTGCTTTGATTTGTGGGAATCTCCACCGCCTCCAATCACCTACAACCGAACGCTACGTTGTTATCGTTAATTAGCCGAGCTCTCCCCGCCCCATAACTGGCAAGATACGGCATCCTTTTAAACATTCAACCATTCAAATGTCTAGACATTTAAATGATTAAGAGGTAAAGTTGATTTAATTAACGTATCGATAAACTTATGATCGTGACAATCGCCTCATTCAAGGGCGGAGTCGGCAAGACAACTACAGCACTGCACTTGGCGGCTTACCTGCAAACCAAAGCGCCTACACTTTTGGTAGACGGCGACCTTAACCGCAGTGCTTTGGATTGGGGTGCGCGGGGTTCCCTCCCGTTCAAAGTGGTGGATGAAAAGCAAGGAGTTCGCTTTGCCAGAGATTACGAGCACATCGTAATAGACACGCCTGCCAGACCAGACCCTGACGAACTCAAAACTGTAGCTGAAGGTTGTGACTTGCTGATTTTGCCGAGTTCTCCCGATGCGATGGCCCTCACCGCAATGCTGCAAATGGTGGAAGCTCTGCATTCCCTAAAATCGAATTACCGCATTTTGCTCACCCTCATCCCGCCCGCTCCTAGCAAAGTCGGGATTGAGTCTCGCAGAACGATCGAGAAAGCTGAGTTGCCGATATTCAAAGCTGAGGTCAGGCGGCTGGCAGTATTCCAAAAAGCAGCGCTCGCCGGGGTTCCCGTAAGTGCTGTCAAAGATGCCTACGCCAAAGCTGCTTGGGGTTGTTATGCCGCTGTCGGCAAGGAGATATTGCCATGAGCCGCTTTGATGATTTGTTAAAGGCAAAAAACCTCAAACCCGGCGAACCAGATATCGCCCCTGCACCAACTCCCGCGTTACCCAAAAGCAAAGACCCCAACTTTGTCAGGGCTACGGTTTATCTGCCCAAACAAATGCACCGCGACCTCAAATCTGCTGCCGCACAGTCAGGTGAAGAAATCAGCGAGCTGGTTGAAAAGTCCGTCGCTCAATACCTCCAGCAACTTAGTGCCACTACAAACATTTGAACATTTGAATATTTAAACATTTGAATATTTGAACGTTTGAATATTTGAATGTTTATTAAATCTACTGGAGTTATTTCTCCCGTCTATCGCTGCATTCTGGAGGCCAGCGTACTGGTGGTAAAAAACTCAGAACTTACGCAACTATCACACGCGATGCTTAGCAAAACTAGAGCAAGAAGGTTTGGAGGACAGAGCCTTGAGCGGCAGGGAAATTTGTACGTTCAGGTGAATAGCGGGTTTATAATCGAACAGCTCAAACCGTCATTTAGAATCAACCCCATCATCAACTCCCTCTCAATACATAAGTTTTACCCTCAATAACCGCAGGACTCATCCAAAATGCAAAAACTAGAAGGAAAAGTTGCTCTCGTTACGGGTGGCACCAGCGGCATTGGTCTTGCCACTGCCAAGCGCTTTGTTGCCGAAGGTGCGTATGTCTTCATCACAGGTCGTCGCCAAGCTGAACTGGATGCTGCTGTCCAAGCGATCGGTAAAAACGTCACAGGGGTTCAGAGCGATGTCTCCAATCTGGCAGACCTAGATCGCTTGTTTACCACTATTGAAGAAAAGCAAGGACATCTTGATGTAATCTTCGCCAATGCTGGCGGTGGAGAAATCGCCCCGCTCGGATCGATCACCGAAGAACACTTTGACAAAACGTTTAACACCAACGTTAAAGGTCTGCTGTTCACCGTGCAAAAGGCGCTGCCACTCTTACGCGAAGGCGCTTCTATCATCCTCAACGCCTCGACTGCTTCTACCGTAGGTACCCCAGCCTTCAGCGTTTACAGCGCAACCAAAGCAGCCGTGCGATCGTTTGCCCGCAATTGGACGCTTGACCTCAAAGAGCGCCAGGTTCGAGTGAACGCCATTAGTCCTGGCGTAGTTCCTACTCCTGGTTACAATCTCCTAGGACTGAACGACGAGCAAGTGCAGGAATTCGTGGACAGCCAAGCCGTCAACATTCCATTAGGGCGAGTCGGCACACCTGATGAGATTGCTAAGGCGGTTGTTTTTCTCGCTTCAGACGACAGCAGCTTTGTCAACGGCATCGAGCTGTTTGTCGATGGCGGTATGGCACAGATTTGAAGCGCTCTAAAAGTGGCCGCTAATCTTCCAAGCGCGCTACTTCTTTGAAAGGGCAAACGTACTAGAGATTTGCGAAGTTGTTTGGCTGTGGCTGCATTCTTGCGGTTAAGTGTCAGGCTGCTGATAAGCTTGGGATTGACGAAGAGAATAGGGGCAGCAGATAGTGCAGAAATTGTGGCAACGGGGGACGATCGCTCTGATTTTAGTAGGGATTCTTAGCGGCTGCAACTTGACTGAGCCATCGCCACCGTCTCGGCTTCCTCAAATTGGTCGCGAGAAACCGAGGGCTCAGCAACCCAAGCCAAGCACCAGAGAACCAATCAGCTCAGCCACCAACAACCGCAACTTGCTCCTGGGCAATCCCAGCAATGCAGCTTCCAGTGTTGCCAGCACCGACAACTACCTGCTGGTAAAGCCACAGTTTGTACTCTCCTACAACAGCAAAACTAAGACCGCCAATTGGGTATCGTGGCAACTGAACCGCTCTTGGATTGGAGCAGCCGACCGCCAAGACAACTTTCGCCCAGACGGTGCCCTACCGGATGCTTGGTACAAAGTCCGCCCCAACGATTACAGCGGAAGCGGCTACGATCGAGGACACGTTGCACCCAGCGCTGATCGCACCCGCAATGAACCCGACAACAGCAGCACTTTCCTGATGACCAACATGATGCCGCAAGTGCCAGAACTCAACAGGGGCGTGTGGGGTGACTTGGAGGAGTATTGCCGGGAATTGGTGCAGCAGGGCAAGGAGCTCTACATCGTTGCCGGGCCCGTAGGGAAGCTTGGCGCTATAGGTAAAAAGGAAAAGATTGCAGTGCCGGCAAAGACTTGGAAAGTTATTGTTGTATTAGACCGACAGGGGTTGGGAATGCGGGGAGTTGACGCAAACACCAGGACGATCGCCGTGATGATGCCAAACGATGCCAGTGTCAAAGGTTCGGGATGGAAAAGCTTTCGAGTTTCGGTAAAGCAAGTGGAGCGGGAGACGGGGCTGAATTTCTTGTCTAATGTGCCGCTCCAGGTTCAGCAAGTGATTGAGGGGAAAGTTGACAGCCAGTAAAGGCTATTTGTCAGGAATAGTTAATTGCTGTCCCGGTAAAATTAAATCGGGGTTATCTCCAATAACTTCTTGGTTTGCTAGATAAATCTGTTCCCATTCGTTGCCGTCGCCGTAGAATTGTTCGGCAATGCCGTAAAGCGTATCGCCTTCTTGGACTGTGTAAGATTGAGCCATACATTCCTCTAGGTTGATTAAAGCTGCTTAAGTTTCACTGTTTGCCCGAGCTTTTTTCTCTACCTTGAGGCTGAAAATTGTTAAGTCTCTACTACCTGAGTAGAAAGCCCCGCCCAATCGCCTGACTGAGGAACGCCGACGATGTAGACATCAATTTCAATGCTGCCCACTCGGTAAACCTGCAACTGGGATAGGTTCTGCTTTAGTACGCTCACCAAGTTCTGAAACCGCTGCACTGTTTCTCGTTCCTCTTCATCGTGCCAAGTTTCTTCTGCGGTGGCGATCGCAAAAAAGTCATCAACCGTCCGCTGTTCTACGGGAGCATCGGGTGGGTGTCCGGTAAGTTGCAAGAGTTTCGGCGGGGTGAGTTCTCCCTGTGCCGGCCAATGAATAACCTCAAAGGGAGCATCGGTTTCGCTGAGGAAGAGCAAACCCTGAGTAGCAGAAGAGAGTTGGGTGGTGATGGTGCTGTCGGTCATGGCGTAGGAGTTATGAGTTATGAGTTATGAGTTATGAGTTATGAGTTATGAGTTATGAGTTATGAGTTATGAGTTATGAGTTATGAGTTGGTTTCTGAAGTTGTCCAGATTCTACCAAACGAGCGGCATTGCTACCGATTTACTGGAACTAACGCATTGGGGGTACATTTGGATCTTCACGGCAAGTTGACAGCGGTAATGATTCACCGCCCCGAATTTCGCTAATTCTAGATCGAGCGCTATCTGTTACCACATTCATACAAGCACAACCATATCCATAATAGCCATTCGTTTTGACGTATTCTTTCTCGTTATAGGTAGGAAGATTATCCATTCCTTTCGCTTGATATCCCCCTTGCAGCGAGATAGTCCAACGACCATCTTTGTCTACTAGATACCAATTTGCAGGCGTGGGATTTATTAACCACCCGCACCTAGTTTCAACCGCTTTTGCAGGAAGGGCCACGATAAAAAGAGATGAAATAATAGCCGATATAACTAAGTTTTGTTTCATGATTTTACACTCATTTAGTTTTTATTCAATACACCAGGCGAGCTCCCGTCAATCCTACACGAAATTCCCCGCTGGGCAATCGATAGCCGTCAACTTCTAGTCCATCGAAAAACCGCACTGTCTAACACTCAACTCTGATGATTTCTTCCACGGTATCCCTCCCAACGAACTGTCAATTATCTTCTAGATTATTGGAAATAGAAAGCTGCAAAGCATTCCCTTAATCTCCCGCACTTTCCTGTTGTATTGCACTCACTTGCAACATCCCCCGCCCTATCCTTTCGAGTAACTCAGAACGCGAAATGTTTAGGGAATCTGCCATCGCATCTATGCCTTTGACCGCAGTTGGCGTAATGGAGACTGTAATGCGCGTCTTCATTTCGTTGTACTCCGTCAGCGGTTGCCCTTTTTTTCTCATTTTATTTAGTATGCCTTATTTATTCAACTTCTACTAACCAAGCTTTCAACAAGTATGACATACAATTATAGTATAATTTAAAAGCGAGCGCTTCTACCGACTGGACATCTGAGGAAGCGCTCGCTATACACCGTTTCGCAAAGGTGCAACCAAATATGCTAGCAGAAAGATCGACAATTTACTTGGGGAATATTCCCTTAGAGGTTTTCATGCTGCCCGACGGTCGGTACGTGCTGAGCCAGACTCAGTTAGCAGAGGCGATCGGGATTCCCAAAAACTGGTTAACTGAGTTAGAAAAGAAAAACCGTAAATGCTTAGAATATTTACAGGGCAAAGGTTTCACTGGATTAGAAAACCGCTCGTCAATCAAATTTAATGAAGAAGGCAACCGAGGTGTCAAAACAGCCAAAGCTTTGACAGTCGATAATGCTACTTTGATTTGGGGCTGGTTTGCTCGACAAGGTAATGAACTAGCGTTAGACATTCTAGAAGCGTGTGCTGCCGAATCGATCGAACGGCGTGCCGATAGCGCGTTTGGAGTACAGCGAGCAGAGGAAGACCGACAAGAGTTATTGAGGATTCGGCTAGAAGGCAAGCGCATCCGCCGTCGCCTTACCGATGCCATCAAAAGCTACATCGACCGCCATCCAGAATTATCAGAAAACAACCGTAAATGGCTCTACGTCAATGCCAGTCAGCGAGTAACTTTGGTAGTGTTCGGACGGAAAGCTAAGCGGTTAGCGGAAGACTTGGGCGTTCATCCAGATGATTTGAGGAATGCGCTCACTCCCGATGAATTAATCTTGCTGCAAGAAGTTGAGGATACGGCTATCCGACTTATTGACATTCAAGATGTCCATCCCGATGATGCCATTCAACAAACTGCTGAAAGGTTACTCATTCAGGTGCAATCAAGAGCTTTGAAGCTGAAGTAATGGTTTATTACAATGCCCCGGTTAAATACTGGGGCTTTCTTGTTTTTATAGCTATCGATCGCCTTTACTCTCCTTCAATTTCCATCTCCAACTGATACATCCTCAAGCTGGGATGTTCGCCAATCAATTGCCAGCAATATCCCTGAATGTTTGGGGTAGGTCGGGAACCTTGGCCATACAGGAATATCGGCTCGTTTCTCATCAACGCGGTAAATATCTCCCGTTCTCTGTCTTTGCCATCATCCCAGATGAGATGAGCTTTGGCGAAATACCCAACACCCATCAAACTGGCGAACAACCATTCCATCAGAGCTTGCTGCTGTTCGTCGGTGAGTGCGGGTTGACCGTAGGTGTCGATTGCGGGTAGCTGGGATTTGGGTTTGAGGGAAGCGATGAGGGCGCTAGCGAGGTTGAGGTACTTTTTCATTGGTCGGTGGAGATGCGTCTACTTCTTAGTATGCGATGGTGCAGGAACTCAAAGATAAAGCTTAATCTTAGAGGATGTTTTAAAAAGGTTGTTTGACCTCATAGTTGGTACAAAGAAGTATCCAAGCATGGCCCTTGGTAAAGTATTTGACTATTTAGTTGAACTCGTATCAACTGATGCTTGCAGGCGATCGATCGCACAATGCAGACATTTCATTTCATAGGCAATTCGATCCAGTTGTGTGGAAACGGGAGTTTGTTCGAGAACAGCTTGTCTCGTTGACGTTACAGAACTTGGATTTGTAGCCAACTCTGATATCCTAGTGAGATGTAATTGTTCAATATCGTTGTGAATGGCTTCGATATAAATATCTAGCTTCGGTAAAGCTAGAGGTGGGTGTCCCTGTTCCAGCGCGTTGGCTAAGTTCTCTAAAACTTGGACAATCGCATCGGTAAATCGCTGAAAATCTACAAATTGGTAGTCTCCGCTAAATTTACGTTGATGTTCTGCTAGGGTTGTGACTGAGCTGAAAAAGGCACGAATATAAAGTATTAGCATCGCGATCGGTTCGACTTCTCCTCGAACATGACGGGGTTCGCTGAATAATCTTTGAGCAGCAGCAGCAGCATTCGCATTCTCTAATGCCGCTTGATGACGCAGGTTTCTGATAGTTTCAGTCGAGCACTTTTGTTCTGGGTTGATGTAGCTAGCTGCAACCTGTTGAAAGTATGCGAGATTAGAGCGAATCGTTGTTGCTAGTTGTGCTGGAAGGTGCGATTGCTCCCAACTGGGGAATAACAAATAGCTGCCGAGTAATGCTAAAATTCCTCCAATTAAGCTATCGACAATGCGTAATACTCCAATCTCCCAGCCGCCTTTGCTCGTCACATTCAGTAGCAATATGATTGCGGGAGTGAGTAGTGTGATAAAGATGCCGTAGCTCAGCGTTCGCACCGACATAGCAGTGACTAAAAGTATGAGAAGGCAAACTAATATTGTCACTGGATTGTGGATAAGTATGATTAAAGTAATGCCAAAGATGCCCCCTAATGTAGTTCCAATCACCCGTTGCACAGTTGCCTGAGAAGTACCGCCAAAATTCGGCTTTAGGGCAACTACAGCAGTGAGTGTTACCCAATAGCCTGTGGGTACTTGCAATAGCAAAGCTACTAATTCGGCAGTTGTTACTATTAGCGCCAGCCGCAAAGCGTGACGAAAAATAACAGAATTAAACGTGAGATTGTTCCGCAGCGTGTCAATGATTGAAGAACGCTGTGGCTCTATCGGGGGATAAATGTTTAGCTGGGCGATGCTGCGTCTTTCTCCCCGTTGTAAATCTGCGGCAATTTCGGCATCGGCATGAATTTGTTCCGCTAGCGCTTTCAGACTAGCTACAATCTTGCCAAGACTCACTAAGTCACCATAGTCATCTGTCCGATCCACACTAGCTTGATTCAGGGTTTGAGAGTGTAGGACTTGCCACTGGTATTCTAGTGCCTCGATTGCCCGATCTATATCTCCCAAGCGAACAACATTCTTTCCTTTAGCAAGTGCATCTGACAAGATTTGCAGACCCGTTGCCGATGTTTCTAGCACTTGCTGAATTTCTCCGTGCAACTGCTGAACTAAGGGACGAGAGGAGGCGATAACTAACAGTTCCACCAGTGCTACAATAGAATTAGTAATTTGGTTGACATCCTCAATCAAGACGAGTAACTGATTGCCGCGCAAGTCAGCAGTTTCTCTGCCCGTCCACACAGCACCCCAAACACTCCGGGCAGAGGTCAAATCCTGTATTACGCTGTCTTGACCTTGTAAGAATTGCTCTCCCCACTTCTGACGCTCTGAGAGAGTTAAGGGTATCTCGCTTGCCATTCTCACAAATTTACTCAATGTCGCATAACAACTGCTGGCTGCCTCAATCGCAGGTGTATAAGGGCGTAACACCCACAATAAGAGAGATAACACCATCGCCCATAAAGCTCCAGCTAGGCACAGCGTACATTGCAGGAGAACAGTAGAGAAATCGGGGAACGAAGCGAATTTTGCTAGAGAGACGATAAACATAATTGATGTCACAAGGCTAACCGTCGCCGCGCTCGTGCCAAATAGACCAGCTAAGCCAGCTACGAACATCACCAAGAACGTTGTTGGAATAGCCAGCCACAGGGTACTACTAACCAGATTCGCCATTAGCAAGGCGACAGTAACGCCAACGGTTGCGGAGAGCATTACAGTTGCTTTTTGGCGATAGGCTCCACCCACATCGACCATGCCAACAAACATAGCTCCCATCACCGCGATCGCACTTGCAGCAGGATGACCTGTAAGGAAGCCAACTGCAATGGGCCCGCTCACTGCCAAAAGGGTACGCAAGCCGTAGATAATGTCAGGTTTACCGGGCAAGGGCTGAAACTGCTGCAACAGCCAGTTGAGAGATTGTCGATGCTCAGATGGCATTACTAAAATACCTGTTTAAATTAACTGTGATACGAGTAATGAGACACAAAAGTGGCGTTGCTGATTTACGGTAGAAAAGGCTAAATATGCCAGTCATAGAAACCAATATCGATCCATATTTTATTTCGAGATGGCTGATTGTTCCTATATGGTTAGCTACCTTTAACATACCAAATGCTAGCAGTTTCACTTCCCAAAGGGTTGTCCCCACCACTGCCAGCATTCTTTATTAAAAGGCGACTTCCACTTGTAGATAAGCTCGGACTCTAGTTGCAGCCGCTTTTTTCGATTAGCGGGCGCTCCGTACCAAAATGCTATGGCTACACTCACATCTAGGGAATAACGCCGATGCAGTTCGATGTAGTTGGCAATGTAACCGTGGCAATAGTGATTTGTCCAGCGTTGCTTGGGAGTGCGGTGAGTTTCTCCTACGTACAACAACAATGGAAGCGCGTTATCGATAACGAAGTAAAGGCAAGTACGGTCGCCCCAATCCGGTTTATCGCAGAATGAAAGGTTGTGCAGTTGTAGGGAAAAAGGGTCGAGGGAATCCGGGTCATAAGGATTCGGTGCTAACTCGAATAGCGTTCCTTGCTGCGGTGGTTCGGTAGCAGATTGTTGGTGTTCAAAGATGCGCTGTTTCCAAGAATGCAGGGCATCAGAATTCATCGTTAGTGGAGTCTGTCGAACCGCACCGTTTTGTTTAAATTCAGGGAAAAGTTCAAGTTGGTTCACAGGGTTATCAAATATTTAATTTAATCAACTAATGCTACGCCACTTTCTCCATTTCCACCGCTGCCAAACGGGCTTGGAGTACGAGTAAATTCACCGGGTCAATGCCGATGCTAAAAGTCATTAGTTTCAAAGTTTCGGGAAGATATTGACTTAACTCGCTCTCAACCAAGCTGGAACACACCACCAACTCAAATTCATTGAGCGCTTTACCTTTACTGCTTTGCACCCATTCTAGGGTGACAGCTTTTGATACTACATGATGCGCGTTATAGTCAATAATTTGCTTCATCGCTTCACTGCTGCTTTGTTCCGCGCATACAAACAATACCTTGGTGTTGCGGGGTAGCGATGAAATAGAACTCAATAGCTGCATCTCCGGCTTGATATCTATGCCGATTACTTCCTTATTGGGGTCTGCTATCTGAGCCACATCCCACAGGTTTTTGATGGTGGTTACTATTAAATCAGCGGACAATAGCTGTGACAAAGCTTGGGGTTCTTTAACTTCTAAGTGCGTCCAAGGAATCGATAACAAGGCTAATCCCGTTGCTGCTTGAAGGCTCGCACTGATATCGATACTGTCAGGGAAAAAGTTCACGAAAGCTACACTTAACTGATGCCGCTCTAAAAGTACGGCTTGAGCGTAAGCGGCTGCCGAAAACTCTGCTGGAGTTAACCCGTATTGCGATGCCGAACGGAAAGCTTGAGCGAGCAAGTCGTAAAAGTTTTTGCGGGCAACCATCTGTCTCACCAAGGGTGAATCCGCTATGACCGTTCTTTTACCTCTGTTGCCTTCAAGGTATCCCGAATGAATCAGGTCATTGTACACCAAGGCAACAGTAGTATGGTTCACTCCCAAATGCTTTGCTAATTGGATGATGGGCGGTAAAGGCTGATTCGGTTTGAGATGACCCCGTACAATCAATAACTTCATTTGTTGGGTGATTTGATGTGCAATAGTAATGGGTGCAGCAGTATCCACAACTATGGGCGGTAACACCGGGTTTGTCATACAACTTGGCATAATTGTTTTGATATTATTATTGATTCATAGCTGTCATTAAAAGCAACCACTACCAGACAGAATGCTAGAGCGGATATTCTGCAATCTTTTACACTAATTAACTTCAAACATCCACAACCTACCGGCGTAAAATCCATTAATCCATAGCGGTTTAGAATGGCGCTCTATGATGCGACCGTTCCTGAGTTGAACTTTTTCATTGATTTCTAGATTCGTTTGCTCGTAAATTTCCGTCATATCCTTGAGGAAAACTTGGGGATTATTAAATTGCTCCGAAACAAATTCTAATGCCAGTTTGTCCGATAACGACCTGACAATAACTTCAGGCAGATTCCAAATTCTCAACAAATTCGGAGTGACCCCTATCATTTGTCGGTGGCTGTTGACCAGCAAAATGCCAGCATTCTCTAGGGTTTTCGGTTTTTCTGAAATTGACAGCATCAGAAATTCTCAACTAACTAATCCGTACTTGCTACGCCCCATCCTTACAAGCCCTGGGTCTAGTTACGACATCCTATCACACCTCCAACACGGATTTACCGCAGATATACTGATTGACTTGCACTATAATACTAACGTATTATGCCAAATACGCATTTGATTGCAATAATCTGTTCGTAGGGGATTCCAACAATGAAGTGGCTGTTAGATTTGGGAGCGCAATACCGCCAGAACCTGCTTTCTGGGTCTTTTTACACGCAACTAGCCTCATCCCAGCATCCCGATGATGTTCGGGGCTGGGTCAGGCAACTTTACTATCAATCCAGCGATTTTACGGCAGCGTTAGCCCTGCGCTATGCCACCTGCCGCGACTTTCGCTACCAAGGGTGTTTCGCTCACCACGCTACGGAAGAGGTAGACCACGCATCGCTGCTGTTGGATTGGATGCACAAACACGAGTTTTTGCAAAATGGAGAAAACCCAAATTCCATAGCTCCGACCCTGGAAACACAATCGGTTAGCGCTTATTGCTTTCGTTCAGTGTTGCGGGAATCCTACGCGCATCAAGTCATCGCCATGAATTTGATTTCAGAGGGCGTGAGTTACGATTTCTTCTCGGCGGTGATTCCCGTGTTTGCTCGAATCAATCTCAGAACTAACCGCTATTGGGTTGTTCACCGTGAAATTGACCTAGACCACCTGGCAATGGGTATCGACCTTATCCCCCAATGCGAGGCTGATTCGGAGCTAGGGAAAGAATACAGCCGCATTGCTTATGAAACTGCGATGCTGTACGGGCGGATGCTGGATTCTTGGTGTGTTTCCAACGCAGGTAAGAAAGAACTTTCCCTTGCTGAACTGGTTGCTGCCAGATCGCTGGTGCAGTAGTCAGGCGGTCGCATCACCGATCGCTCCGTGCGTCCATCCGTCACTTAGACTTCAGAGCAACAGAAGACTTGGCGCTCTTAGAAAAGTCGCTTTCAGCGGTATTTTTGCGAAACATTCGCTTACCAATTTGCCCGAACGCTTCTTCGAGTTCCTCCTCGTCCGCTATCTCTATCAGCGTTTTTAGGTCGCTGCCGATGGACTGACTCATCAACAAACAGCAAAAGTAGCGCATCGCACCAGGATGGATTCTCTCCATTGCCTCCAGCGCGGCCGAAGCTTTCGCAGTTACCACATCCGCTTTGCCGTTCCGGTACTCGCTCCAATGCTGCTGCGATATCCCTGACTCCTCTGCCAGGCGCGTTCCCTTGATTCGGTAATAATCCTGAGTCTTGCTTAGCGCTTCTCTAATCATTAATCTTTGTTAAGTTAACAAACGGTACTTTATGATTTAGTATATACTTCGCGTAAGCACGAAGGTAATGGATTTAGAGGCTATCAGCTAAGATAGCACGCCGAACAAAAAAACAACCCGTAGCACTGTTAATACGCCGGGTCAATTTAATTCAAATAAGGACTCCATCATGACAGATTCTTCCGAAATTAGCAACACTTGCGCCAAAGAATTCAATTTATTGAGGTTTTGGGAGCAGGAGGTGCTGCCCCGACTCACGGCAGACTTGGTGTACGACCATCCATCGCACTCATTCCAGCGGAGCGCCCAGAAGTGGCGGGGAGGCAGCCCGTTCCGCAAAAGCAAGTCGGGAACTTCGTTTGCGGTGTGGCCCGATACTTTACGCTTTTACGATGCGGGATGCGAGTTTGCCGGCGACCCCATCGCTTATGTCCACAGTATTAAGGTGAATCGCTGGGAACATCCCAAGGGCATTGATTGGGTAGAAGCGTTACGGGAAATAGCTTTGAAAGTCGGTGTAGCTCTGCCAGAGAGGGAACTCAATTCGCGGGAAATTGAAGTAGCAGCGAAATGGGAAGCGCGCCGGGGGATATTGGCAGCGGTGTACGCTCAATGTCGGGATTGGCTGTGGAGTGAAGAAGGAACCAGCGCCCTCAACCATCTGATTGCAGAGAGAGGTATGAGTCGAGAAGCGATCGCCGAGTTGGGGTTGGGCTATTACCACAGCAAGGATGAAGTTGCAGCAACACTTAAAGAGCACAAGCACAACTTAGAGATAGCTGAAGAAGCGGGCGTGTTGACTCGCAAGTGGGAGGGATACGTTACTTTTCCCTGGCACACGGCATTGGGTCAACCGCTTACTGTGTACGGTCACTGTCCGATAAAACCTTTACCCCTCAAAAAGCATCATCGGGGGTGGAAGGGCGAGAGGGATGCAGCTTACCGAGCTTGGGGGAAACTCTCGGAAGCTCAGAAACTAGAGCAACCTTGGCTGGAACCGACCGTGCCTAAGAAGTACGCTTGCTGGAATCCCAAGGATGAGGAGGGGGCGTGGTTGGCAACGAAGGAATCGCCGCTTTACTTTGATAGAGCAATCGCTGCGGGTCACAAAGAAGTAGTGGTGGTCGAAGGCGTTACCGATGCAGCGGTGGCTCAAGCTTTGGGAGATACCAGAGTTGTGGCTTGTGTCGCTGCTAGTTTGTCGGGAGAGCAGGTGCAATCACTACGGCGTTCGGGTATCGAGAGAGCGGTGATTTGCCTCGACCCGGATAGCGCTGGAGATAAGGGGATTGAAAGCTGCATCAAATCTTTGATGTTGGCGGGCATCGTTCCTTACGTAGCTCCCCGATTGCCTGTGGGTGAAGATGGCGATGGCGACCCGGACAAGTTCATTCTCAGAAACGGCATCGATGCTTGGTTGGAACATACCGACTTGGAGAAAGCCCAGCACGGGTTGAGGTGGAAAGCCCGACAAATAGCAGCTAGCTCTGGGGGTGACACCGATGCGGACAAGCAAGCAGTGCTCCTAGAAGCGACTAAATGGGCAACCCATATCAAGGATGCAGCAGCGCTCAACATATTCTATTGGCCGACTGTTGGTGAAGCGTTGGGTAGTTCACCGCCACCATGGTTAGTGGAATTCGGCAAGGAATTGGATGCGGGCAATCAAGACCATTCAGAGCAAGTAACCAAGTGTCCAGACCGCAAGCGAGATGCGTTTTACCGCAGTCTGTGTGAAAAGTTGGGTCTGGACTTTAATTACTACACCAGGGGACGAACGTTTGATGACTTTACGGTAAGGAAGGTATTCGGAACGCATTACAAAGCGATCAACAGCGCCATGTATCAATACACCGGGGCGGGGTGGTGGCAGCGACAGGATGAGAAACGGTGCGAACACGCGATTGCAGCAGTCAGCGAAAAGGTATTCAAACTCCGACAAATAAACAAGTGGGAATGGGAGGAAACGTTTCCCTTTTCTAGTGAAAGCTGCACCAACTCCGCATTCAAGTACGCCATGAAGCGCCTGTACATAGAACCTCCACAACACAGGCACTTTAGAGCTTTTCAGAACGGCACTGTGGATATGAGAACGGGGGAACTCCTGCCCCACGACCCCACTCGCTACCTCACTTCTGCCATTGAATCGGATTACGTTCCCAATCGCCCCTGCCCCCAAGTTTTCCTAGATTTCATCACTTCTGCTTTTGGTGAAGACCAATTGGATGCGGTGAGAGCCTACACTTCCATGCTGATTGACCCTACCGCACCCTACGGCAAGTTTATTCACATCATCGGGCCTTCGGGTTCGGGTAAAGGAACTCTACTCAGGCTCTGGGGTGAAATCTTTGGCTTGGAGGATTCGCATTCAGGTGATTTTACAGAGTTAGCAAATCCAGAATCGCGCCACCAACACCTAACCGGTAAATCTTTGTACACCATCCCCGACACCGGGGGTTACATCACGGGGATTCGTCCGTTTTATGAATTAGTGGACAACGGTAAACTTTCGGGTCGCAGCCTTTATTCATCCTGCGGCTACACCAAAGAATGGAACTGCCGCTTTGTTGCAGCTTCCGTTGACCACCTGCAAATTGAGAATGCGGGTGATGGTTGGGATAGACGCTGTTTGCCATTGCTGTCGAAAGGGCGGGAAGGATTGGAAGACCCCTACTTGCGCCACAAACTTTCTGCCGTCAAAGCGGATATCGTATCCTGGGCGCTGGCAATGCCCCGAAGCGAACGCGATGCCCTGCTGCTACAACCTTCCAAGAACAGTCGCATCCGCCTTGCCAAACTCGATGCCGCTACCTACGGCGACCCAGTACGCAGCTTCATAGATTTGTGCTTCCGACCTACTGAAAGTGTTTCCCAAATCCAAAACCACGAACTCCACAGTTGGTTTATCGCTTACTGCAAAGCGCACGGTTACTCGGACAACCGAGGTATGAGCAAGTTCATAGCCCACCTCAAAACAGTAATCCCCCAACACCACGTACCCAGGCATCGCAAAGATGGCGAGTTACAACCCGCTCACTGGACACGCATCACCCTATTAGCCGGTGTCATGGTCGATGTTTCACTCGCTGAGGATGCTTCTAACGGCTACCAGGGTAAACCAAACCACCAACCCCCTGAACCAGAGTGGCGGTGTGCCAAATTCCTTTGCTCTGAAGGTGGTTTATTAGCTTTTGAAGAATGGAGTGAACAACAAAAGAGGGAGCCTCTTACACCTGATTTTTATCAACAAGGCGATCGGGGCGATTTGGATACTGCTTCCCTAACAAATGAAAGGGTGGGGGATGTTCCGAATCTACAAGACACCCCCCCTCAGAAAAGAGGTGAGGAGTTGCCGTCTACCCCGCTCGCCCCCGCTCGCCCAGATAGATCGCTCAGTATCGGCGAATGGGTATTCCAGCTTTCCGAAGCAGCCAACCAGCACAGCACAACCTATGAAGCGGTGAAGGAATTGGGCGTACCGAACCACCAGCGCCCTGAAATCTTTGCTGCACTGACACCGGGAGTGAAAGAGCGACTCAAAGGATTGAGGGAAGAGTTCGAGAGGCGAATTCCTCAAGATATCGAGAAGTGGAAAGAGGCGATCGCAGCTTGGTCGGCTTTGGATGCAGGTGCTCTCAACGCTCAGTGGCAGCAGTTCGATCTGTGGAGCCAGTGCTTGTCGGGTATCGGTAACTGGGTTGAAAGAATCAATGAAGCGGGATTATTTGACTTAGGAGCATCGGTGTACGCCCGATCGCTTGAATTAGCTAGCGAGAAATCTGAGGCGCTTGGGGATTTGGCAGTAACAAATACCGAGCTAGAAATCACCAATCCCGAACCCAAGCAGCTCAATTTATTACCAGATGTTCAACCGCATTCAGAGCATCACAACAGATTTTCACCCAAGTCGGAGGATTGGTTTTAATCATGAACAAACAATGCCCGAATTGTCGTTCACCTGAAATCTATCGCCGTCATCCCCAGAGTTTAGAAGTTTGCTGCGACAACTGCAATCATCAATGGCAAGCAAAGCAAGTTTTGGCTCCAATTCTTCGGGATAAGTTCTGGCTCAGTACGCCATTGAAAGGCTGGCACTATGTCGAAGTGTGGCGCTCGCCAACTAACTCCCAAAAGTTCGCTTATCGGTTGGCTTACAGCGCTTCCCTCTTCGGTGAGTTAAAGGGCGAATTTGATACGCCAGACTTAGCCTTAGAAGCGGGAATTCAGGATGCTAAGGGATTACTAACACCCGTTAACTCACCAATTTAAGAAGCCCAATTGTGACTCCGAAAAAGGAGAAGCGAAGATGATGCGAACGCTTTCACTATTCAGCGGCATCGGCGGTTTTGAGCTAGCATCCACCGCCCTAAATTGTTGCACAGTCGAACACTTTGTAGAAATCGATGAGGACGGCTCAATATGTACTCCGACATTACTACTTCCGCATTCCCATCCACGGCTACATCCAAACTTTGTACGCTTCCCCAAGCCCAACCAAAGGTTGAATCAAAGCCAGATACACCTTTACTCCAACCTTCTTCCCCGAACAAGCTTACATTACCCTCAAACAAGTGCAGCACCTCACCCAAGCTTTCGGAATCATCGATTCAGAATACTTCTGAATTTACACTGTCAGGGTTGGGTATTAGCTTCGGGAAAACGCTGCCGTACCTTCCCCATAAAACAGTGACCCGTCGCACTTGGAAAGACAACCACGCCCAAAAGTTCATCAACGCTTTCCACCACAATAAGTTAGTTAAAGCTTTAGATCGGGATATCCGTTACGGAGGCAAGCAAATTGGTTGGTGTCGCTTACTTTGCGCTCCCTACAAAGAACAACTTGCAGCTATGCCAGAGGTAGATTTGCAGGCTGAAGGAGGAATGTGCGATTCCATCAAAGAGTTCGTTCAGCGCTACTTTCAAGGCAACTCCAGCCTCGAAGTGTGGGTGATTCGCTTTGAATTTATTGCCACAGGTGAACCAGTACAAATCCCGACTGCTGCGATGCTTGGTGTATACTCTGACTCGGTAAGTAAAGCTGATAGCCATTCTGTTGTTACTTCGTTAACTCAGAGTATACACCAAACTACATTATTAAGTAGCAGTGTATGTGATAACTCTGTAAGTACGACTGATAGCAACTTTCCCATTACTTTAGCAACGGATAGTATACACCAAACGCTTACACTTCAGGGAGGCAGCGGGTTGGTGTACAGCTTTTGGAAGGGTGAAAGCATAGTAAACCATTATCGCTACAAAGTTAAAACCAATGGCAAGTGGCAGGTGAAGAGTATCTACATTCCTGTGGGTAAATTACCTAAAGTGAGAAAAGCCATAGCCAACAAATTAGGAGTAGCTGCGATAGTAACTGAGGTGTTGGGCAAACAATTGTGATTGATTGTTTCCTTTTTTTCACACCTTGCGGTAGCTTTTTCTTGGGACTCTCTTAGCTCTTTGATGGCTCTACAATTCATTCAACATCAATCCGCATCACTAGATTCGTTTATGTAGAGTCCATTCCTGCATCCCATCACACTCACACTAATCAAGGGTCTAACCCCTCATTTTTAGTGACAGGGCGATCGGGGCATTGTGGGGGGTCTCACCCTTGATTTTACCTTGATCGGCTAACATACCACGCTAAATCAATACTTTGAGGATTATCTAAGGCGATCAGGGTACATCGTAGGGTGTCACCCCTCATTATGCCCTGATCGGCATAAACCTAACGTAAAATCAAGGGTTTGAGGGTGACGATCAGGGCGATCAGGGCGATCAGGGTACTACTCCCTAAAAAAATAAAGGGGTATGGGTAGTTTCTCACAACAACAGACACCCCTTAATAAAAAAGGTGAGGAGTTAGCGATCGCCCTGATCGCCCCGATCGCTTTTACCCAAACCCATATAACACAAGGAATTGAGAAGGCGATCAAGGCATCGTAAGGGGTGATACCCTCTAATTCACCTCGATCGCCTTTACAACTGAGATGCTCAAATTCAAACGCAGCATATAAATCCCCTAGCGCTGTAGTTAGGGTCTAACCGCTTGTTCTATCCCCATCGGTTGAGCTTGAATGTGTGGGTAGTCAAGCTGGGATGAGGTAAAGCCACAACGAGAACAGCTTGACGTGCGGTGGCTTAGTAGAGGATTTAGGCATCGTTACTTTTAAAGGCAAGGGAAATCTCGAAGTGCGGGTGACTTGCCTGGAATGGTTGACAGCAGGAATGTGGGGTATTTGCTGTGCTGCGATGAATAAAATTAATAGCAACTCTTTCATTACTTGGCAAACAAGCAGTATACACCAAACTCTATCAAAAGCTTTGGTGTATACTAGAGCGCTCACATAAAAACTAATAGCAACTTCCGCTTACTTGACCAAATGTGAGGATACGCCACGCTCCATTGTCAAGCGTTGGTGTATACTGTTGTTCACTCAATCAAACTAACAGTAACTGTTTTATTACTTAATGAACAAACGAGTATACACCAAGCCTCAGTAAAGAATCTTGGTGTATGCAGAGAGTGATGGCAATCAAAGTGAGAGCAACTGCCTACAATCCCAATCTGCTGTATCGTGTACTATCCTGGAATTACTATTTGTTTGCAAACACTGCGAAAGCCATTATATTAAAGTTTTTTAACTTTTTGATTCTTCTTCTACTTTTACTAATTCAACTAACAATGAAGCAGGAAGGCGGTGCAGCCATTGCTCTAAACTAGCTCGGTCTATGGATTCTAACTTGGTCACAGCTTCTTTGACCAACCGCGCTGCATTGTTATTATCCGAAGCACTTTCGACATTCTCTTGTGTTAATTGAGATTGGCGGTACTCTGCATTAAAAGTATCCACCTCATCTTCAGTGAGGTAAGAATCCCTCACCCAACCCGGTACCCAATCTTTCATCGAAATAACATTAGTCATAGCCCATCCTCAACTCTCGACGCTCATCCATTAATTATAGCTTCAACCTGCACCAATCTCCGTTCGTTGATGCAAAGCAAGTCCCTGCGTTCCATCGCTCCTACAGCATCCAAATAACGCTGACTGTGAGCCGTTCCCAGGTGCATGGTTAGCTTGCCATTGGGGAGAGAGCGAGAGCGCGACTTCAACCTAAAATAACAATAGCGCTTACCCTTTTGGATAGAGGAATGCTTTTCAATGATGGCATCGGCTGGAGGAATCCAAACACTCTTCAATTCCTGGTGCTGGGAATGAAGCAGAGAGCGGCATTGTGCTAAGTAATGGCGATCGCTGCTGTGGATAATCAAAGGAAGAGCGCGAGAGTGGTGAGCAACGGTGTAGGTATTGTGAGTCAGGTAACGCGCGGGTACGCCCAAAGTATCTTCAATCAAGTGTTTGAGTTCGGTATGTGAATAGCACTTCTCGAACGTACCCCACTTGGTAATTACGCCGTCGTTGTAAGCAACACCCGCATGATTCCTCGATCGCCCCGTGATAGCGCTAACCACCAAAGTGTGGCGAATGAGTTGGTAAGCCTGAATGAGCGCTTCACACCGCAGTGCGGGAACTTCAATGGTGCTCAGAACGTAAAGCAGCGTCACAACATCAACCGCTCTTTTGGGAGTGCGGGGGAAGTAGTAAGGGTCGTAACCGCGAGAACGAAAATTCATGGCTTTGAGGAAGCGAACATCATCACCGCGACCGCATCCATAATCCAAGTGTGCGTGATGGGGCAACAAAATCCCCGCATCAATAGTAGCAGCCATAGGTAAGCTCAATTCCTGGCGTTTTAGTGCAGCTTTGTGTCGGGGTACTGTCAACGTATCGGCGTTTGTTAAGGTCATTGCAAGATTCAATATTAATACAAACTATACAAATATTTTAAAGTAAAGGGCTATCGCATGGCTGAAAACAATAGGAATTAAGCTATGCTCTACGCTTTGATTAACAAAACAGGCATCCATCGGTTAGAAGTAGCAGAGAAGTTGGAACTAGCCGACCTACAAAACCGAGTTGGCATTGAAGGTGAGGATGCGTATATAGAATACCTGCGCCATCAATTTACTGACCCAGACATCGACCTAATCTGTGACGAGGAATTCTTGCACAAGAAATTACCCTTAACCTGCATCACCCGCCGAAGTATTGCACTATGCGGTCAAGTAATTGCTGCTGCTTGTACCGAAGACGGCGATACCATTGGACTAACCGAAGCTCAGTTTCAATTAGTAGCCGCCAATCTAACTTTTGCGCTAATCCTCTAATCAATCATGCCTCAAGTCCGCACTTGGGGCGACTCCCTTATTTTAAATAATAACGCATAAGTAATAACTAACGAAACTAAAACAAAAAAGCTATCGCAATGGGTACAAACAATGACGACAATAGGAAGAACATCATGCCCAGAAAGAAAACCCAATCACCAGCCTTACTAGAATCTCCGACATCCACTGCATCCACTGCATCCACTGAATCTATACCCAACCCTTCCTTATTGGATGCCATCTGCACTCAATTACTAGCAGCATCAGAACAAGGAATAGAAACACTGAACATTCTCAAAGCTCAACTAACAGCACAGCACGACACTTCCGATACTCCTGAATCCAATTCAATCGTACAGCAAGCGCGGGATTACATGAACCCACAGCAACGCGCTCTCATGGATAGTCGCTGCCAGATTCACCGAGCCAACGAACGAGTACGCGGTAAATCATTGCACCAACTCACAGCCGAATTGGAAGACTTTGATGAACTAATCGACAGCATCGAAGGTGAAGAAATCGCACCCGAATTAAAAGCAGCCGTGCAGCAACTACTCGAACAGCGGGATAGCACCTACGAGCAATGGCTCACCAAAGTTGATAACTATTGCGCCGCCATCACCAACCGCCACGCCATTAGCAAACAACGGAAAGCTGAAGCAGAGCGCTTGAACAAACTCGCAGCTACCGATAGCCAACGGGTGGATTGGATGAAGCAACAACTCAAGAAGTGTCTCGAAGCTCAGGGTGTCAAGAAACTAAACCTGCATCGCTTCAACTTAACTATCAACAAGAACGGCGGAGTATTGCCCCTCAAACTAACTTGTCAAGTAGCACAACTCCCTCCCCAGTTTCAGCGCATTGAAGTATCAGCAGATAATGGCGCTATCCGCAAAGCTTTGGAATCAGGAGATATCGCAGCTCAGGAAATTGCACGATTCGGAGAACGCGAGACTCATTTGAGAGTTCGGTAAACTTAACATTAAAGCCTGACATTCTCGCTTTGTTATCGAGGCTAATCTCAGGCTTTAATGTTAACATAAAAACAAAAGTAATTTAAATAAAATAGCTCTCGCTAGGGTAGAACAAATAGTAAGTTAGAGAGGTCATCATGCACTGCAACCTAGGGTTAGATTGCGCTCAAATGGGTTTAGATGAATGCGGTGAGTGCATCAACGAAGAACTTTGCCACGAATACACGAAAGCCTGGAACCTCTACGAGATAGTGCTACTCAAAGGATTCCCTGGAGCGGTGTATCTGTGTTGGCATAGCAGGGATGGCAATACCGAATGGACGGATAAACAATGGGGTTTTAAGCACCTGAATAACTGCGATTGGTTGCTGTACTACACCGCATCATTAAACTCTTTTGAGCAATGGCAACACGCCTATTACAAACTATCTAGTCTCAAGAATACCAAGTACATCCGCACTGAATTATTTGATGAGTTTGAAGCGTTGAGAAAGCAGGTAGACACCGAATATGGAAAAAGTCAAGAAAGCAGCGCTCTGATTCTCTTTGAATAACAGAAGCCAAAACAATGACAAGAAAGATTCACAACCTCCTCCGAAAAGCTTGTTTCGTAAAATGCCGCAATCCTTGCCATCACGAACGAGGCTACAGCTTAAAGCATCATAAAAACGCAGCCCGCATCCAAGTTTACTTTAACTCGTTTGAGTTGTTAGATGAAGCAGACCGACTTTTGCACACCCAAGGAATAAGGGTAGTGAAAAGCTTACCCCACCAATCTCAAGGCTGTTTTCTTTCTATTGAACTGAACCAGGAGCCACAACAATGATAGGAACGCATTTTATCGAATTACCCGTACCGATGCCACCCATGTTAGCTGAAATGGTGGGAGTCAACCACACTCAATACTTTGCTCTTTACTATCAAGGAAGCAAAGCCACATGGAGCAACGGTAGGGCAGGAAGTACCTTCAGTTACTACGCCGTGTACGCACCTCTAATAGAACACATAGCCCTAGCAATTTACTTAGAACCGTACAACTTAGGCTCCGATGATGAAGCACCAGAACACGCTATTTTATGCGATTGCGCTTTGAATAAAATGTATATCGGTGCGTACCAAGAAATCGATTGCTTTTTGTTGCAGCAGCATTCCGATGAGTTACCCAAGTTATCGCAACAAGAGTTTGAAGAAGCCGTAAAAGCGTTGAAGGATATGAGCTTAGCGCAGATACAAAGTTTGGGAATGTTCGAGATGTTCGGCAACACCAACCCCCAAGCGCGCCAACAAACCGTAGAGTTAGTGCATTGGTTAGACCGACAAATCACCGAAGAATTGATACAGCAGTACATCCAATCAGCAAATCGGGGTAATTGGACAGCGATGATGGCATTAGAAACCCTCAAACGCAGAATCTTGGAAGCTAAGAAACAGCAACAGCAACTTGATAGCAATTAAAACACTGATGCCGGGGAAGTATCCATATTACAGCCCCGGCATGGGTACAAAACACGGAGTTACCCATGAAGCGATTTACTTGGAGAGATAAAGCAATTCATAGCATTGCCAGCGCTCTCCTAGAATATGAAGCTCAATGCTTGTTAATGGGAGAAGCAATCGAAGGGAAAAGCGCTAAGAAATGGATATCCAAAGAGCGCTACCCCTTCGGCTTCAGGGAATACACGCCCTATCGGATATGGCTCCAAGAAGTTGCCAAGATTCCCTATTTCATCAGCACGGGATGGCCGGCAGTATCGTATCCGGGATGGCGTAACGGATTATCAAAGCGCCACCGCAGAAGCAAGGCAGCCAACGACGGTCAACTCAGCTTGTTCTAAGCAAGAGTCGGGTTGAGTGCAATGCTTCGATGAGATAGCCGATCGCTAATCTTGCCCTAATGCTGCATCACAACCGTTATTGTTTCAAGGTTTGCGGGGTTTGTATCCGAGAAAAGGGATTGCAGATAGGGCAGAGCAAGCGGTTGTTGTGGAGCTTCTTGAGCTGCCGTTCTCGATTCCACCCGCCATCCCAAGTCCGCACCAACACCAACTCTCTTCCTTTTTCCACCGCAGCCTTGGTGATGCGAGCTCCCGCTTTAGATTGGTGTTCCCTCAAGCGTTCGCCCACCGGTTTATTAGTGCTGCCCAAGTAGTGAGATGCCGTGCCTCTGGGATTAGTTAAATTGCCGATAGCGGGTTGCCAGTGGATTAAATAACAACTGGGTTGATGTGGGTTCATCGCTTCGATTAATCTTGTTTGCACCAAAGCGTTAGCCGTTTTATTTAAATTAATTTAGTTGTGAATTTAAGGATAGTTTTAATGAATCATAAAATATCAAAATAACGGCTATCGCATCGGGTGAAAATAGCGAGAAAGTACCATGCTAAATCAACCCAATAAACCCGTTCACATTGCCCCGCCTTACCGCATTCAATTAACTACCCTCACCATTGAAATGCAGTGCTGTATCGAAGTTGCAGCCGACTCAAATGATGAATGGATTACCCCCGATCCCGCATACTCGATTGGTCAACAAATCTGGTTGATTGCACCCGATTTAGCCGTTGAAGATTGGGAACAAAAGCGCATCTTCGGCATCGAACTCTACGCTCCCAGGTGGCAGCACGGCTCTCTCATGTGCGAACCCGTTTGGTACTACGGAATCAAAGCTCTCACGGGTCAAGGAGAAACCAAGTGGCTGACCGAGGACAAGATTACCCATCGCCCCCAATCCTACGATTTTGAATCTGATTGGTTTTAAATCAGCATCAATAACTCACAAAATCCCCAAGTAATTGCTACCGCTTGGGGTGCAACATTAGCACCACAAAATTATGCACATTACAACCATCGCCGTCAGCTACACCCGCAAGTTTAACTTGGGTAACTTCAATTCAGTTGACTTATCCTGCTCGCTGTGGGCGCAAATAGATGCAGAAGAAGATGAAGATTGCTGCATTGCCATATTGCAGGACAAAGCCAGGGAAGCAGTGCGTTCCGAATACCGCAAAGTGAAAAGCAACCAAGGGCCCGTACCCACCATCAAAATCAACGGTGCTTTTGTGGAGGATTCTCTGCCAGAAAGTGAAGACTTTGAAGCGCTTTCGGTGCATCCAACACATCTGCAATAGCGCCGGGATAAATGGAGAAAGAAAAGCCCCAGGTAATTGCTATCGCCTGGGGTACAACAATTAATTGAGTTGAGGTGAAGGTTATGAACAATCGAGTATTTGAGGGTGAGTACCGCGTTGAAGGTGACAAGCGCATCTTGCAGTGCCATTCCCGTGGAGACAAGCGCTACAGCCCCTTCTTTTGCTATGTAAAAACTTTTGGTACGACGGATTCAATCGAGAATCACTACCAATGCGCCAAGCGTTTTGAAGGTTGCCCCGAACCCGGTAACTGGACTGCTGCGAGATATTGGAAGCGCCAAGGATGCAAGCAAATCGCGTGGCAAATAGGCGATCGCGAGTTACCCGTGAAGTCGAACGAACAAGGCACTAGCTTTGCTCTTGATGATTGGGGAATCCAATACTACATCGCTTTGTGGCACCGACACTTATCCCAACATCCTGAAAAAGTAGAACTTGCCCGACACTTTGATGAATTTGAAGACCCGTTTAAGCGAGATTTTCCTTTCGGTCAAGCTGATATTATCCGAGTTGCGGTTCGCGAAGGAGTAGAAGCGCTGTTGCCTTATTTCGCTCCCCTGAAGCAACTCTGGGATACCAAGTAATCTTAGCTGGGCTGCAAGCTATGAACTATAAACTTGCAGCCCATCAGAGCTAAAACTCAATAATCAATAACCAATAAAACTGAAAGTAAATGGCTTTCGCTAGGGTGAAAAATAGGAGGCTTTATCATGGCTAAGAAATCAGAAGTCAATGTTCAATCCGATGTCGATATCCAATCCGATGCAATGCCCATCCCCGAAGTTGTAGAAGCTACCATCGAACGCGATGAGTTTGCCAGTCCCGATTTCGTTGACCCCGACGCTCGTTTGCCACGCATTCAAGCACTTCGCGGAGAATCGAATTTAGAACACTGCGGCTACTTCATAACGGTTGACCAAATGGCACAAGCAGGTTGGCAAGATTTTGATGAATCTCAACTAATCAAATATACCTTCAATTCAAGTCAAACCGAGCAAGGAATCTTGATAAAGAAACCCCGCATGATTGTATGCCCCAAAACACCCGTACTCGCCTTTGACCGCGATGAAAGCGAAAAGCTGCAACAAACGGTAATCCTAGGTTTGTACGACCGCACGGCTAAAGAAAACGAGCGCACGAGCAACATTCAGTTATTCCAAGTATTCCTGGTCAACTCAGAAAATCAACCGCTGCACTCCATTCCTTTGAGCTACAAAGCCAAGGGTGCGAATCAAGCGAGTTTTAGCAAGCACTGGCAGCAATTCTGCACCGAGATTACCGCTTGCCACGCCATCCAAAACCGCATTGCCGCTAAACCTAAGAATGCTGCTTTCAAAAGCCTTTGTGTATTCGAGTTCGAGGTAGAGCGTCAAACCGTCGGAGATAAAAAGAAATCAGCCTGCTGTTACGTTACCTCGCACACCAAACCCACTCTGGAGACTTGGAAACAGCACTTTTTAGGTTACGACCGACCAACCAAAGAATGGACTTGGGAAGCCCTCGAACCAGAGCGCCCTTTGACCATCCCCGCATTCCCGCAATCTCAACCGCTAGCTTTGCCTGAAAGCTAATTCACACTATCGGGGAATTGAGCAACTTCGATTCCCCAGAATTCAAACACTTTAAAAGTACACAAAACAACAACGAAACGGCTACCGCAACGGTTGAAAACAACGAATCAGAGGTATACTATGGCTCGCACAACTGCAAAACAACCCGAACTCCCCAACTTTGATGCTGCCTTCGGTGATGGCTTTACCGTCAAGGATTACTCCGAAAAAGAATGGGCAAGCGCGTACTATGCCATCCGAGAACTGCAAGGAAAAGCGCTCAGGAAATCTAAAATAGCTCAGGGCGATACGTTCTCCTGGGATGCCTACAAAGCTAAGTTTGCGGAGGTGTTCGGAACGCCCCAGGATAAGCGCTTCACTCTGGAACAACTCGTGAGCTACGGAACGCAAAAATGGGGGATGGATTTGGATGAACTCAAAGCCTACAACCGCCGTTCTTGGGAAAGACGCAATGTTGAATCTGCTGAATCCAAGGTATCGGTAATTCCCCCCGCTGTGAAAACTCCTAAAGGAATCAAAACGGTCAGTTCTTGGGAAGTGAGCAATCGGGTAACGGATAGTTGGGCAACGGATGATATTCCCTACTAATCGCCATTGAACCGCACTCCCAGGCTAGTCCTGGGAGGTACAGTACAGCTAATTGATACTTGGGTGCAGCCTATATTTAATGATACTTTGATACATCTCCGCCATCATTTAAATGCACTAATCAATAGTTGAACTAACGCTCGCCCGCTGCAACCGATCGCGCTTGGGAAACCTCCACCGCCCGCACAACCGATCGCGCTTGGGGAAACCTCCACCATCCGCTGCAACCGATCGCGCTTCCAATTCAAAGGGATATGAAGTTGCTGTAACAGTTGTACCGTCACTACAGAAAGCGGTAAACAGGAACGGTTGGAAGGGATGTCAAGCTTTACGGTAACCGAGACTTAAGGATGGGAGCTTCGCTGTAAGGATGTGAGGAGTTCCCTTGCTTAGTTAAGCGTTGGAGCTTCGCTGTGAGGGTGCAGTAGCTGAGGATAAAGCAATGACCGTTAAGTTCATCAACAAAGTAGACCCGGATTCAATCGAGGATTTGAGGAATTGGTGTCGGGAACGAATTGAGGATATGAGCCGAGATGTATCCCGTTACGCTCCCGGTCGATTGAGAATGTGGCTCTTTGCCGAATGTAATTTGCATCAAACCAATGCCCGAGTTTATCCAGCCTATACGGACAATCGAATCCAGAAATTTGCTGAGCGAGTTTTCCCTGGCTGCGATATTGGATTGTTAAGCTACAACGGGAAAATTGATTGGCACCGAGACCACAACTATGCAACAACAATTGCACGAGGTATCAATCTCGGACAAGCAAAGTTTGGCATCGGTTTACCCAACAATCGGGAGGTTGTTGATTTGGATGATGGCGATATCTATGAATTTAACTGCAAATCGCCCCATGCCATATTGTGGCACAGCCAAGAACGATTCAGCATTACCTTTTGGAAAATGCGGAACGAGTACAAACAACAACTGAGTTAACCAGATTTGAGATGAGGTAGAGAGTAAAATCTCTACCTTTTTTTTGTACCAACAATCACAGGAAAAGATAATGCTGAAAACCATCATCGCAGGTTCCAGAGATTTCAACGATTACGAACTGCTCGAAAGGCTGTTGGATATGTACTTCCAGCGCTATTCGACAGACCAAATAGAAATAGTATCGGGAGGAGCCAGGGGAGCCGATCGCCTCGGTGAACGCTACGCCCAATCTCGGGGTATAGCGCTCAAGGTAATGCCCGCAGATTGGCAGCAATACGGTAAATCAGCAGGCTACCGGCGCAATGAATCTATGGCGCAATATAGCACCCACTGCATCGTTTTCTGGGATGGCTCGTCACGGGGAACCCAGCACATGATTAATCTAGCAAATCAATACAACTTGGCTCTGAGAATCGTGCGCTACCGTTCCTAGAATATTGCCCTGAGCAAGGCATAAAAAGGCTCATTAGAAAGAAGAGCAAAGAAAAAAGGAAAGTAAATAAAACTGCTTTCGCTTTCGGTGTAAACACAATTCACTTCAGGAGACAAAGACCATGAACTTCATCAACAAATCGAACCTCGGAATCTATGCACCCAAAGCTTCAGAGAAAGTGGCAATCGGTGCCGAAGCCCAAACCGCTATCAAAGATGCCCTCTCCACCTACAAGAAACTCTACTACGGGTTGAGACAAACTGCTTGGCAGCACCGAGATAAGCGGGCTAGTTTCATGGATGCCAAATCCAAGGGAGAATTAGAGCAATTCATTCTTGCACCGGGTTGTCGGAATGAGGACGGTTCCTACTCCAAGGATGAATTGGATTTCCAACCGCTCAACAAATACCTCTGGGAGCGTTTCTCTAACCACTTCGAGGATACCTTCGGACTAGAACGCATTCAAGAATTGAGCAAACTCAAGGATTTGTTAGCCGTTACCGAAGAATTGCTCTCAGTAGCCCTGGACGAATGGGGAAACCGCATCCTCGAACGCATTGAGGATGAATCAACAGAATCCCTGGAAAACATAGCGCGATACACGAGCGACCTTCAGGGCGGTATCCGCATCGAAGCCGATTTCCGCAATCCCAACCAGCGAACGATCGCCATCAGTGCGCCCAACTTCTCCAACATCCCGGACGTGTTGGTCGAACAAATGCGGGGCGATACTTGCTGGCAGGGAAGGATTTACTTCGACACAACTGGAGTAGCAGCGCTCACATCCAAGTCGGCAAAACTCTTGGGTGAAATGCTCGAATTAGCCGCCAAGGTGAATGCGGGCATCAAGGAATTTATCGCAGCACCGGATTTATTCCTCGGTTTGGAATCGGCTCAAGCCCGCAAGCGCAACCTCCAGCGGGTGAAGGCGAGGCTCATCGAAATCAACGAGAACAATCTCACCAAAAAGCAAGTCGAAGCACCCGAAAAGCAAGCCACCCGCCGCATCAACGAAGCAATAGATGCAGCCGAGAATGCCGACCCCGATGGATTTGAGTCAGCTCGGAACCAAGCTAACCGCATCAAAGCCGAGAATCCAGTGCGCCAACAACCGCAACCGGGACAATTGAAACGGCGGGCTACAACCCTGGATGAAGTTGCCGAATGGATGGAACGCAACACCCATTTGTTGGGAATGGAATCAGACCTCGATGCCGAACTCGGAATCAAAAGCGTAAAACAATCCCCCAAGCACCGAGTTACTGAAGCTGACCGAGAATAAGCGCCAAAAGTGAATAACTGAGCGGTCGTACTTACAAGAGAGTGCGACCGCTCTTTTAATTCTCAACTAATTGAAGTCACAAGAAAACAGGAAATACCAATAAAACGGCTATCGCAGCGGGTGCAAACAATATGAGGCAACTATCATGCGCTATTCTACCAATGCTGGATTCACGCTAACCGAAAAACTCATTTTGATAGTCGTGCTTAACATCCTGTGCGCCATCGCAGTACCCGGTTGGATTGGTTTCATGAATTCCCAACAAGTTAGCGTAGCCAACGATCGGATTTATTGGTGCTTCCAAAAGGCTAAATCAGAAGCTCGACGAGACAAACTAATCATGGAGTGCCTGATTCGACAAACTCCCCAGGGCATCGAATATTCGGTTCATCGAGTTGATGAACCTCCCCAGTGGCAAAGTGCGGGCATCGACCCCAAAGTGACCATCAAAACTGCTACTTTCTACTACGACAAAATAGATGGAGCCTATCGGATGCAGTACAACTGGCTCGGTGTGAGTAACGGACGCTTAGGTCGCATTCACCTAATCAAAGAAAATGCCGAACGTTGCACCGTGGTAAGTACCCTTTTAGGCTCCATGAGAACCGGACGCAGGGGCAATTCCTCCAATCCTTGCATCTAACTCAAAGCCAAGCGTACCGAGAGTTTGTGCGCTGAGAGTTTGGGTGCTTCCGCATATTCGTATTGCCCAGCAATCCTTCCAAAGATGCTTGGCGTTGTTGCCTAAATCAGGAGATTGCTGGGAATAAGAAAACTCAATTATCTAGGTAACACAATTACAAATAAATATTAACAAAACGGCTATCGCAGGGGGTGTCAAACTAGAAATAGGAACCAGATTCCCATGCTCCTAATTAGCTTAGTGCAATTCATCGCTCTGTTCTATCAACAACAATTAGTACGATACATTGAATCCGAAGCATCCCTCACACCTTACTTAGCTCAACTAGAATTGCAGCACGAAATAGAAGCGGATTACTATCACGCTTGCGGGGGCTGGTAACTCCTCAACTTGGGGCAGCTATTGCATTCTACCCAGCTTCTCCCGCTGCCCCAACTTCCCCGTTGTTTCGATGTTCGAGTACGCCAAACTATTGCCTTTGTTTCGGTGTATTGGCATAGCAAGATACTCGTTGAGTTTCGGTGCATTGGCATAGCTAGATATTCCTTGAGTTCGGGTACAGGGAGTTATGGGCTGCGTATCAGTGTTCCTGCACTCAAAGCTCTGCGCTGCGTTTCGGTGCTCCCGCATAGCTAGATACTCGCTTGGTTTCGGTGCATTGGCATAGCTAGATACTCCGCATTGGGTATTCTCCGAATCGCGCTCTCTCCAGTTACTTTGATGCTGCACTAACTTAATCTTTAATCCAGGTTATTACAGTTTGTTACAAAATCATTACTTTCAGCAGCTTAGATTAGTTGGGGATTTCCAACTAGCAGGTATCATACGGCACATGATACTAGAAATGAAGCTGAAACTCATTTGGGATATCGAAACGGGCATCATCGCTTTGTTAAGGTCAACTTGGAGGTAAACAAAGCAGGAATCGAAGACTCGCTGCTGAACTGGAGAAAGTAGACTCCCGGCTCCAAAGTAGCTGTCAAGTTGCTCGAATATCCATCACTTGAATCCACCACTACGCTTTGACTCGAATTCACAATGGCGGTAATGGCGTTGTCCGTCACCAAATTCACTTGCACGGGAACATTCACTCGAAACCTCGCCCAATCGGTGATGTCATCCCCGCCGATGCTTTCAGAGATGGCGCTAACTCCACTGCGGTTCTTGCTAGCGATACCCTCATTCCAATCTGCACCAGTCAGAATATCCACACTTTCCCCGCTTTTGGGATTCCTGCGCTCTCTCGCTAGCTTTCCCATGTTCCACGCTCCACTCCGATTGTTGCCCATGTCGGTTTCCATAAGCTCGCTCTCAATCACTGCTGCTAAATTATACACGCTTTTGGATAGCTAGGCTAGCGTAATTACGTAAACAAAATAGCGGGGTTTTCCAGTGCCTGATTCCAGTTTGTTGCTAGGTTTTTTGCAGTGAGTAGCGCATATTATGGTAAACACAGCACACAAAATTTACAATAATTCCGATGACAACAGAAGTTTCCACAAAGCAACGACCCGACGAAATCTGCGAGGTACTGGGTATCGGAACATCTACGTACTACAACAGATTGAAGTACCTGGGAATTGAGGCAAGCAAAGATGCGGATGGAGCGTACCTCAACGCCGAGCAAATGAAACTGATGGAGGAATTGAACGAGCACATCAAAGAAACGGGGAAGATGAAGGGATTTCGGGATAGCGGCGGGCAGCTAGCGGTTTCGGAAAGTTCCGGTTTAGCATCAGCCTTGGATATTCCCGTGCAGCCGGAGATACCAGGGAGTGATGAGGATGGGGACGGGCTAGAAGAGTTGATTCGAGAAGCAGCCGAATTGAAGGTGCAGCAGGCGGCGATGCCGGAACTCATCAAGTTACACCTCGCAGCGGGGATGACCGAGGATGATTTGCCCGCCGACCTGAAAGCAAAACTCCAAGCGGTCAGGGATGCAGCCAACCCAAAGCAGAGTGCCGCCACAATAGCCCAACAACTGTTGCAGCGGCACCGCCAGAACCAAGCCAAGAATTAAGAAACGAAGCCACCAAAGTCTGCGAAATCCTCCGCAGCGGTCACTGCTGCATCGTCACCGGGGAACTGGGTACGGGATTGGAAGATGTAGCGGCAACTGTGGCTTTGGAGTTGAGTGGAGAGTTCTCGGTTGCTGCGGCTACTTACAAGGGAAGCGGCAAGAAATTCTTTCAACAATTGGCAGAACAGTTGGACATTCCTACCGAAGTGGAGGATGACAAAGGCAGAATCAAGCAACTCACCCTAGACCAGCTCAAAGATGAAATCGCGCTCAATATTCCCACTGATGCGTTATTGGTGTTGCCCGAAGCCAAGCGCCTCACCACGGGAATTCGATTCTGGCTTGAGGATTTAATCGAAGCTGGTTGCCGGGTTTGCTGCTTTGCGGTGGCTAACCCCGGTCGCGATATCTTCATCAAGATGATCGAAGTTGAATTAGAATTGCCGAGCGACCGCACCATCAGATCGACAATGCAGCAGGAAGCGGCAAAGTTGGGTTTGAATCTCACAGCAGCTCGGCTTTCCCAACTGCAACCGTTAGCTGGGAGGAATCCGATGCTGGCGCGTAAAGTAGTGCAGCAAGAGAAGTTGGGCATCAATCAAATAGTGGAACACCGCCAGTATTTAGTGATGATGCCCATCCTGCTCGCTGGATTGTTCTCTTTTGCCGTGATTCGCTATGTGGGAATGGGAACGGGTAACAAGAATTGGCAAATCTTTGGTGGCGTTGCTTTAACTGTGGCGATGGCGGCCAAACAATTAGGGCGGGTTGAAGGTGCGAAGAAGAGGCTGGGTCAATGATTCAAGGTATTTCTGCAACAGAAGCGCACAAATTACATCCACAACAGTGGGTAAACATTTACGAGCTTAGTATTGCAGGTGATGCTGAGTTTTATGATTGTTGTCAAGTGTCAGATTTAGATTTAGAAGATGCGTCAGAATACGGTCTAGAGCTAATAGATGAAGCCGGAACAGTTATGTCTATGGGAGAATCTTTGAAATGATGGCATTCACTCATTCCATTGTGTCAGCAGCAGGAGTTTCATTACTCCTAGGTACTGGTAATCCTTTGCAGTTGGCATTAGCGATTGCCGGTAGTCAGTTGCCGGATATTGATACATCTACAAGTACCATCGGACAAATCTTGTTTCCGATCAGCAATTGGATTGAGGATAGATTCCCCCACCGTTCGGTTACTCACTGCTTTTTAGCAACTTGCGCTTTGGCTGTGATATCAATGCCGCTTTACTTTTATGTAGATTGGAGAACGTGGCTTTGTCTGCCCTTGGGACACTTGCTAAGTTGCTTTTCCGATATATTCACCAAACAGGGAGTGCAGTTTTTCTGGCCCCATCCCGCTTGGTGCATATCGGTAAGCAATCCCAACCGACGCTTGCAAACCGGAGGCACGGGTGAATATTGGGTGTTGGCCATTGCAGTAGTGCTGTTGATTCTAGGAATTAAGTTAAGCGGAACGGGTGGCCCAACAGCCTTTGTGGGAAACTCGCTTGGATTGCGCTCGAATGCCACAGAGATTTATCAAACCAATGCCGCATCGAATCACGTTTACGCTCAGGTAAGCGGAACCTTCGCCAGCGATTCTAGTTCAGCGGAAGGTCAGTATTTCATAGCAGCGGGAGAGGGCAGCGAGTTTGTGTTGGTCAATAAACTAGGAATCTTTAAAACCGGAACCAATATCATTACTAGCAGATTGACCGCAAAAGTTGGTAAACCCGCAGCAGCATCAATTCAAACTCTAGAATTCGATGAATCAGAATTTACCATCACCCCCATCCCCAATACTCTCATTTTAGTAACAGGTATGCTAACTGTGGATGAACCAGAGTTAATTAAAATTACCGTTAATCCGAAACAATTAGAGATAGCGAAACTAATCGGTGATAAAATAACTTTGAACTACTGTCCCCTAGAAACAGCTATCAAATTACTGAACGCTCAATACATCACAGGTTCCCTAGAAGCCAAGATATTTAGCCCCAAACCTGATTTGTAATATGAAAGAATATTTAGCAACTGTATTGGGAGCGGGAGTTGTGGGATTCTTGCCCTTTCTCAACCTTAACCCGCAGCCCAATACACCCGCACTCTCACCCGTACCGAGTTTACAAAAACAGCCCGTTATTCAGTTACAGCAATCACCCCAATCAGGAAAAAGACACCGCATTCAAGTGCAGGTCATCTCGCTTAACGATTTAAAGATTGCGGAAGGTTCGGAGGTGGCAGCCAATCAAATCATTAGCGACCGCACCGAAGAACGCGAAAGTTTGGAAGCGCAGCGCAATCAAATCGATATCAGCATCAAACAATTATCCACTCCTACAAGCCAAGTAGCCGAACTACCACCGCCTAATTTTGCAGTGCAGTCAGCAGCCATTGCTCGCATCAAAAGTGAAATTGAATTGATGGATGGCAAACCCCAGCTACCCCCAATTCCCGCACCCTTTTTCAGGTTTAAGGATGAAAAGTTGAGGAAGCTTCTGGAACCAGAGAAGATGAATAAAGTGGCGGAGAGTATCAGAACAGAAACCTCAGAGCGGGCTAGGGTGAGTGAATCGAAAGCCAAATTAGCGCTCGAATTGAATCAGGCGATTGCTGCGTTAGATAAAGCGCAAAGCGACCAGCAGCATCAACAATACCAACATTCACTCAACCTGATTCGTCAACAATCAGAGATGCAGAGGCAACAATATCAGGTAGCTTCCCTGGTAGCTCAGAAGCAGCAAATAGAATCGAAACTACGCGAGATTACTCAGATTAAATCCCCCGTAGCAGGCAAAGTCCGCCGTATCAAAAACCTGGGTCAAAAGGATAGGCAGATTAACTTGGAGGTCGTGATTGATGTTAAATAAAAGCTATCGTAGCTGTAGCATTAATCCACAACAAGTAGGTTCTTTAATTCTATTATGGATTAAATCTACCCGCTACTTTGCAGATTATCCGAAGTGGATAAACCGACAACTAACGTACCTAGCCATAGAAAAAGCGTTGGGAAATAAGTAAATGCAGAAGTTCATCAACACTCTACCTTTGTTCGCCATCGCTGCTTTGATGTGGTTCCATTTCCAACAACCCACCAACGATAAACCAAAACTAGCCAAACGACCCAGCCAAACAGAATCCCTACGCTGCCAAGTGGTTTCCAATTCCATCTACGACGGCGATACCTTTCGAGTTCAATGCGATGGTCGCGAACAAAAGATTCGACTGTGCGGGATAGATGCACCGGAAGTCAAACAACCGCTCGGCATCGAATCGCGAGATTATTTGCGTTCCCTAATCGTTCAAGCCAAAGGTCAGGTCATCGTTATCGAAATGGATCGGGATAGGTACAACCGCACCGTAGCTGAAGTATTGCTAGAGTCACCATCAGGCGAACAATCGGTGCAGGAGGAAATGCTCAAAGCGGGTATGGCTTATCACTACAAGCAGTACAGCGCTAATTGTCACAACCGCGATGTATTCGATATTGCAGAAGGAATCGGAAAGTCGCAGCAGCGGGGAGTGTGGCGGTTTCCCAATGGCGGTGAAAGACCGTGGGATTATCGCAAACAGAATCAGAGTTGATGTACGCCAATGTTGGGTATACACCAAGCCAGTCAGGAGCGATCGCAATAGCAGGGAGTGTGGCAGCTTCCCAATGGTGATGAACGGCTGCGAAATTATCCTCAACCAAAGCGTTAATTGGGGTTGCCAAATTGTTGTTTTGCCCAATCCAACAGTTCGTCGTAGCTCGAATAAGCGCACAGTATCCGTGACTTATCGCCTTTTTTCCTTACCGCAATCACTTTGCCTCTTCTATCTTCATAACCGGGCTTCCCGGTCATATCTTCTAACTCTAGCTCAAAGAAAGCCAGCGCTTGAATGAATTGGGAAATCTTATTTTCTGGCATCAGGTTCTCCTCTTTTGATTATATTGCTTCATTATATCGCTTTACCAATCAGCAAAACGCAAATTATTCCGTTCGATAGTTTATACTGTAAATAGTTTAGAGCCTAATCTTAAGTTTAAATATGCAGCTTTCATCATACCAAGAAAAAATTATTGACTGGGTGAGAAATGGAGTAGGACACGGATGCTGCAATGCAGTTGCCGGAAGTGGGAAAAGTACCACACTGCGACTTGCTGCAAGCGCTCTAAAAGAATCTGGAATAAAACCTTCAGAAATTAAAGTTTGCGTGTTTGGCAAAGCTAACAGCCTTGATTTAATTGCTAAGTTCGGACAAGAGTGGAAAGGGTCGATTTCCACATTACACAGTGCAGGATGGAGTTTAGTTAAAAAGCACTTATCCATTCGTAACAATTACGAGGTAAAACTTTCGGGCAACAAATATAAATCAATCGCGCAAAACCTTGGATTGATAGGCAGTCGCGGTAATCCAAGCAGTGCATTGAGAAGAGAAGATGCGATAGAAAAAGACGACGATTTCGTCAAACTCTTAGATTTAATCAGGTTGACTAATCATCAATCTGGAAGCGATGAAATTAAAGAAATCTGCCAACACTTTGAAATAGCAGACATTTACAAATATTCAGTTGTTGCAAGTGCGATAGAAAAAGTATTGAGGATTGGTGAAACTCAAGCTCAAAAGAAAATTGATTTTGATTTTACCGATCAAATCTGGTTGCCGCTAAAATGGCAGTTGCACAAACAGCGTTCGTTTAAGCCGTACCAATTTGTTTTAGTAGATGAATGTCAAGATTTAAATGCAATTCAATTAGAACTGGCAATTGCACTAGCTGGTCAAGGTCGGGCGTTATTTGTTGGAGATCCAAAACAAGCGATTATGGGTTTTGCCGGTGCAGATTGCAATAGTTATCAGAACATTGTCGATCGAACCGAAGCAATAGAGTTGCCTCTATCAATTTGTTACCGTTGCCCGAAAAGTCATGTTGAATTAGTTCGCAAGAATTTTCCAGAAATTGCGATTGAAGCAAATTCTGTAGCTATACCAGGGCATATCGAATCGATTGCAGAATCAGATTTATGGAGCGAGAAACCTTGCAAACTAACCACTGGTGATATGGTACTCAGCCGTAAAACAGCACCTTTGGTAAAGCTTTGCATTAGATTAATTGTCCGAGGAATTGCTGCGACAGTGAAGGGAAGACAAATCGGGGAATTAATTAAAGGCGACCTCAAGGAAATCGCTAAAATGCCGGGATTTCAGTACAACCAATTCAATGATGCTGTAAATGCTTACAGAGCAGCAAAACAACAGCGGTATGAAGGTTTAGAGAATGAAGAGCAGTTGTGTGAAGCACTTAAGGATAAATTAGAGGCACTTACAGAAATCTATAAATCGCAACCTCAAGCAACCTGCATCGCGCATCTGGAAAACTACATTGACAGTTTGTTTAGCGATGAATCGTCACCAATTACGCTAAGTACCTGTCACCGTGCAAAAGGACTTGAGGGCGATCGCATCTTCATCATTAGCCCTAACGATTTACCTATGGTGTGGCGCAATCAGCAGGGCTGGCAGTTAGAGCAGGAAAATAACTTGCTGTACGTTGCCCTGACTCGCAGCAAATCAGAACTGTATGTAGTAGGTAATGCAAGTTGGTTGAATCCCAAGCCAGAACCAGAACCAGAAACAAAAAAGGAAACTGTAAGCCCTTTACAGCAGCCGAATAATAAGGAGAAGTTGAAGAATTGGGTCGAAGGTTTGCACGAGAAAGTACGCGCTGCTCTTCTCTCTCCAGAATGGCAAAGCAAGAGCGATCGCGCAATTGCCGATTTCTGCGGTGTGAGCACTTCTACTGTAAGCAATCAACGCTTGCACTTACAGGAAGAGGGGCTTTTGCTAGAAATAACCGAGCGAACCGACAAAAGCGGCTGCAAACTCAACATCGGAAACATTCGCACGAGTGCCAACCACAAGGAGAAAATCCTCAAAATTGCTAGTGAGTTGGATGCAGGCGAAATAGAGGAAATTATTAAACTGCTAGAGGCAATGCTCTAAAACGCACTGTTTGCTGCTTGTTTAGGAGAATAATCAGTTTTCACAAATTCTGAAGTTTCAATTTGCTTGTTTGAGAAACTTTTTTCTAGACCGATGGCACTACCTTACTTAGACCCGGTGATTAAGACTCTGCGGATTCTAGGGCTACAGCCGAAATACGTGCAAAATATGACACGACGTAAAGTTTTGTAAATATAAGATAAAATGACTTTTGGAAGCTGTGGTGCGATTGCGATCAGCTAAACACCCTCCCAGCGCCACGGTAACTGTTTAGTTTTCTGAAATAAAAACGGCTATAATAAGGTAGGGTTTTATTTGTACCAACACAAATTTAATGGAATCTGAAAGAAGAGACATACAATTAGCTAATTTAGGCAAAGCGTTTACTCCATCGGCTCCTGTGACAGCTACTGATTTTTTTGTAAGAAGATTAGGAGAAATAGAAGAAATCACAGCAAGCGTTGCAGAACCCGGACAACACGCTGTACTCTATGGAGAAAGAGGAGTAGGAAAAACATCTCTTGCAAATTTTATTGACTCTGCTCTTGGTAACGCATATAATCTTGTAACAGTAAAAATATCTTGCAATCAATCTGATAACACAGGAGAAATTTGGAATAAAATTTTTAAAAAAATTAGCACACAAGTAGACGATTATGAGCCTAATATACATTTATCGGAGACAGACGATATCAACCCTAGTTACATAATAGAAGAACTTGAAGAACTGCACAAGCCCACCCTTATTATAATAGATGAATTTGACAACATTAAAAAAAGCATAACTCAAACTCAAATTGCTGATACCATTAAAGTTTTATCAGATACTATACCTTATATAACAATTCTAATTGTTGGAGTGGCTGACAGTATTAATGATTTGATTGGAAGCCATGCTTCCCTAGAAAGATGCTTAAAACAAATAAAACTAGGCCGTATGTTCCCTCAAGAACTACAGCAAATCATAGAAAAAGGACTGAAAAAATTAGAGTTAAGAATAGATGAAGAAGTTAAAAAAGATATTATTGAATTTTCTCAAGGATTCCCACATTATGTTCATTTACTTGCTAAATTGTCCGCAAAAGTAGCAATAGAAAAATCAACAGAAAATATAACTAGGGAATGCTTTGATATGGCAGTAAACGAAGCCATAAAAAATACTCAAGAAAGTATGCGTAAATCTTACCAAAAAGCAATTACAACCAGTAGAAATCAACACGGATTTAGAAATGTTTTATGGGCTTGTACTTTAGTTGAAGAAGACGAAAATGGAACTTTTAGAGCCAAAGATATACAAGACATTTTACTCAAAATAACTAAGAAAAAAGTTCAGCAACAATCATATACCTATAATTTAGGTATGCTCTGCCAAAACCAAAAAGGAGCTGTTTTAGAAAAAGTAGGGGAATTGTCTAACCAAACCAGATATAGATTTAAAAATCCTTTGCTCAAAGCGTATATTAAGCTAATAATTTATCAACAAAAGAAAGAGACTACTAATTTTTTAACTTAAAAAGGTATTACTACTCTACGATCTTGGATTTTTCTTTTCCCTTGATAGTAACACTCATTCATCAATTAATTAAGTAAAAACGAAACCCGTTTCACTTATAAAAAATAAAAAGACATTGGTTAATGCTGTGTATTTATGTATTTATTCACTAGACAATGGTAACTTGTTCATTAATGCGGCGGACAAACTTGAAGGAAAATCCCTGGCTTTGATGTTCCTTGAAGGGATGCTAAAAGCCACGAGTCGGAGCCTAAAACAAAGCGGGAAGTGTGGCAATTGCTAGGAGCCAGCGTCAAAGCCAGTGATTATCGCAAACAGAAGAAGTGATGTATACAACATTTCCCCATCTCGCCCCTAAAATTCTCAGAACTCCGTCAGGTTAGAGGCATATTTTGAGCCAGAGCTTAAAAGCGCTACGGCTAAGCGGGCATAATTCCTAATTCCCTTTTGTGGTTTACCCTTCAATCACCTCCAAAATCGCTTCGATGTCCGCAAGCGACGCTGTAGATTTTTTGCGCTTGGCTCGGAGCTTGCTAAGAATAGTTACCGCGTCGAGTGTTAATTTCTCAGAAAGTGTTGTGTCCCGAACAGAATTTTGCTTTTTCTCGTAGAGTTCGCGCTCAATTTTTTCTCGCAAGGCGCGCTCGGCCGCAAGCTGCGATTGAATTTCTGCTAATTCCTGATTGAGTTCTGCTCTCTGGGCTTCTAAGTTACCTAACTCATTATGCAACCGTTGGTTATCAGCCCGTACTACTTCTAATCCTGCCATTTCAATAAACAGTAAAAGCTCGCTATTTGGTTGCTTCACCGTGTTCGCATCGTGGGTTTCTATCTCTGCTCCTGCCGTTTCTATAAATGGTTGGATAAGAGGTTGCTCCATTTCCATAAATGGACGGTTCCCGGACGCCAGTGCTTCTAGGTAATCGTTTCTGCTCATCCCTGCTTTGTCTGCTACAGTCGCCAACCATTGCCACGCAGTGTCGGTCAAGTTGACTGACCGTATCTTGCGAGGGACTTCTGACTTAGGGGCGAATTTACCTGACGTGTTACGTGCCTTGTTACTCATTACCATTTCCATAAATGGTTGCTCTCTCTATCCAACCATTTCTATAAACGGCTGTCAAGGTTTTTGTCAACCATTTCTATAAATGGCTGGTTAGGGTGGCAGCTATTTTTCCGAGGGTCTGAAACCGATTTTCTTCATCTCAGCAAAAATTTAGCAGCCCGTCGAAAAAATCCCGCTAGAAGTTTAGGAGGGGATATCCAAATTTTCACAGTCACTCCAAAAGCTTGTTCTAGGCGGGGATACCGAAATTTCCCCACCTAGAGCTTGTAACCGTTACAGAATAGATAGTGTGGTATGTAAACATTTTATGTGTTATGTTAAAAAATAGCTTACAAAACTATTACAATCAAACGAGGTAACAAAATGTTTTATAAATCTCTACCTCTAGCATCTGTTCAAACTATGTATACTACAAATAAACCTTTACACGTCTTATATACTCTTTACGACTTAACAAAAGAAGGTAGACATAATATCAGTAATTCAGACATTACAAAGTCCACAGACATTCAAGGTAAGGACTTATACGATGCTTTAAAGATTTTACTAGAGCAAGATTTGATTAGAGAAGTATTTTCTATCAATGGTATACTTGAAAAGAGTGGATACACTGCTGTTTCAATTACAGATAAAGGGTTACTTAATGTAGAAGATGAAATAAAATTAAGTGAGGAACTTTCGCTCTTGTAGAAAAAAAGTATTTAAGAAGTTATAAAATTATTAGACCCGCTACAACTTAACCGTGGCGGGCTTTATGTTTTTATTCTTTGGTTCCAAATTCCATATTTCCCCGCCTAGGACTTGTAACCCTTGCTGCTACGTCAGAAGAGAGAATATTTTTGATTTTTATCTGCCTCTCTAGTTTTTAGAAGTGGGGTGCCATTTTTAGGCAACGGTGGATCAAACATCTTGGCAACCAAAGCAGCCCCAAAAATCTAGCTTTGAGACAGAAGCCAGACAGTTTGCCCCTGTCTCAAAACTCCGAAGTGTGACAAATTTTGCACACTTTTGCAATCGGCTGGGGATGCAGGGTGAGGTTAGGTATCTAAAACTTTCGTTATCCCGCACGACATGGCACAGATTCCAGAGTTTTTGGACAATATCAGTTGTTGGAATCATAAAGCAAGATTTTGGCTCGACAAAAATTAAGCATTCAATCCAATCAACTCATAAACCTTGAATGGGTTTCCTTCAGGTTTCAGTTGGGTCGAGTCTCTTTCTCTCACTTGAACGCACTCCACACAACTTTCATACGTCTTTTGACCAATCAAAATATCGCAGGCATATTGCTGCGTTTGTTGACTCAGGTGATTCGCCACATTGACCCCATGCCCCACGACAGTGAACTCCATTCGTCGAGGGGAACCAACATTACCGCAGAAAACACGAGCTGTATTGATGCCGATTCCTATCCTCAGCGGATGTTGCTCTTCTGGGAACCAGGAACTGTTGATTTCTGGTAGTCGCTCTCGCATTGCCAATGCCGCTTTAATTGCCATCAGCGCATGGTTTTCTAAGGGCAGTGGTGAATTAAAAACTACCATAATCGTTGAGCCAATGTATTTATCTACTGTGCCTTGATGTTCAAAAACAGTCTCCACCATCACTTCAAAATAGTGGTGGAACAGCTCGACGCGAGTTTCTACTTCCATTTGCACAGTTAAGCGCTCAGCTCCGTAAAGATTTGCAAACAAAATAGAAACTTCTTTCTCTCCATCATTGGGGAGAAAGCTTTTCAGTTTTTCCAGTAATTCATCAAACTCATCAGATTTATTCGGCATATTAACCAAGGGTACGTTTTATCAAAGAAATGGGTTTAAAACCCCGTCGTTCTAGGACGGCTTTAATTCCTTCTGAATTTTCCCGACCGTGTTAAAATAGTATGGCATACTAAAGTAGTAAAACAGCTAAAAATAATGAAAGCAAGGTTCCAATACAGATTCTATCCAACCGATAGACAACGCCATAGTTTGGCTCAGTTGTTTGGTTGTGTAAGAGTTGTTTGGAACGATGCTTTGGCTGTTAGCAGATGTGGCAAATATCCTGGGTACAACACTCTATCCAAGTCTCTAACTATATCTAAAAAGACAGAAGAAAGAGCATGGTTGAACGATGTTTCGTCCGTGCCGCTGCAACAATCCCTCAAACAGTTAGAGGTTGCTTACAAAAACTATTTTGATTTCCTAAAAGGGAAGAGAAAAGGCAAGAAAGTGGGTCAACCCAAATTCAAAAAAAAGACTAACAGTCAGTCTGCAACTTTTGCTAAAACAGGTTTCTCTATCAAAGATGAGTCCGTGTACTTAGCAAAGATTGGAAATGTTAGCCCTATTTGGTCTAGGGAGTTACCATCAGAGCCTAGCTCTGTAACTGTACTAAATGACTGTGCTAATCGCTATTTCTTGAGCTTTGTAGTAGAAGTTAAGCCCGTTCAAATTGATGCTAAAAACCCAAGTGTCGGAATTGATTTAGGGATTAAAACTTTTGCTGTGATGAGTAATGGGGAGAAAGCTAAAAGTCCAGACTATAAAGTGTTAGATCGGAAAATTCGTAAACTCCAAAAAAAGCTAGCTCGGTAATCTAAAGACTCGAAACGCAGAAATAGAACTCGGATTCAGATAGCCAAACTGCACAATCAAATTGCAGACACCCGTAAAGATTTCTTGTACAAGCTGTCAACCCAAATTATTAGTGAAAACCAAACTATCGTTTTGGAAGACTTAAATGTGTCTGGAATGGTCAAAAACCGCAAACTTGCTAGAGCTATTAGTCTTCAAGGATGGAGAGAATTCCGAACTTTGTGCGAGGCAAAGTCTGAGAAGTTTGGTCGAGACTTTAGAGTAATTAGTCGCTGGGAGCCTACCAGTCAAATTTGCTCAGATTGCGGCTTTAAGTGGGGAAGACTGGATTTAAAAATCAGAGCGGTTCAGTGTTTGAATTGTGGCACTGAACACGAGCGCGATGAGAACGCTGCAAAAAATATAAACAAAGTCGGGATAGGGCATTGCCACGACTATAAACGGGCGCAGAGACAGAGTAAGACTATTTCGGTAGCATCAGTCAGTGAAGCGTCAAGAATCACCGCCCTAAAAGTGCGGTGAGTATGTCAACTAATTAGCCAGCAAAATTTTGTCAATATCTGCTGCGAGAAATACTGAGTTGAAATTGCTAAACAGGATATAAATTTTACTCAAGAGAAATGCGTGCAACAATTTATACCGAGGGGGCGCGTCAAGCTTAATTTTGCTACCCGTGCCGATCGCACCTACATAGAGACACACAGAGCGCCAGCGCCAACTAAAATGTTGAGCGAAAGTCGTAGCGTAGCGGGGCGTAAGCCATCGGGTAAACAATCGAACTCATAAATTAAATCCACCCGAGGATAATGCTCTTTCAACATGATTTAACTGCTGTTAAGATCGACCTAAATCCTGTTTTGGGTAGATTTCCTGGAATAACTCAAGAGTTACTCTGGGTGTAAATGGATGCTGTTTCAACAGATTAACGTCTGTCGAACTCAACACAGAGTACAAAGGAATCTCTCCCCAGAATCAAGCAATCCTGAAAGTTAACCCCACCCCATAACCGACACCGTGCCGCCGACATTATAAATGTGAAGTTCCCAACACTTTAGACGCTTGTTCAAACTCCGGTGATTCACCCAGCAGCAAGTCAATCTAAAATCTAAAACTTGTTCAGAGCGAAGCCGAAGTATCTAAAACTTGTTCAGAGCGAAGCCGAAGTATCTAAAATCTAAAATCAACTCACCTATGAACCTCAAACAATTTTACAAGCGCGGTTTACATAGCGCCAAGAAAGGAAACTACGAAGCGGCGATCGAAGACTTCGATCAGATACTGCAGGAAAATCCCGCTGATGCCAAAGCATATAACAATCGCGGCTTAGTCTACTATTACATGAAAGATTACCAAAGGGCGATCGCAGACCTCAGCCAAGCACTAGATATCAATCCTAATTTGTTCGAGGCCTATCTGAATCGAGGCAATGCTTGGCGGCATCTCGGAGAAAACGACAAAGCCATTGAGGATCTCAACTGCGCTTTAGCAAACAAACCTGACAGTCACGCTATTTACAACAACCGGGGACTCGTACTTGCTAATTTAGGACATTACGAAGAAGCAATAGAAGACTACAATCAAGCTCTCTCTATCAATTCCCACAATTATAAAACCTATTACAACCGGGGGCGGGCTTACTACCTTTTGGGAGAAAAAGAGGCAGCAATAGAGAACTTTAACGAAACGCTGCGGTTGAATCCTAGATATATCAAAGCTTACATCAATCGCGGCCTCTGTTACCACCAACTAAAAGACAATACGCAGGCGATCGCCGATTACAACACTGCACTAGGAATCGATCCCAAAAATATTTATGCGTATTACAACAGAGGATGCGTGCGCTATAAATTAAAACAAATGCAGCTAGCAATAGAAGACTTTGACAAAGCAGTGGAACTAGATCCAAATTATGTCAAAGCTTATCTCAACCGAGGTTTAGCGCTGTACAAACTCGGAGAGATCGCAGCAGCCAACAAGGATTTTTACCACGTCATGTGCATTAATGCCGAAGCTTATTTATACTACCAAGCCCAGCGCTGCACGCCGGACATTAATTCCTACTTCAAGGAAGCGCCGCAGATGGAACAGAATAATGCTGTGGAATATTACAACACAACATTAAATACAATGTCAACTTCTCTAAGTTCGGCAGCATTAAACTCGATTTGGAATCAAGAAGATTTGGAAAGCAGAGACTCGATTATCTGTGAAGGTGAATTTTTAAACGAGTGAAGTAGTCAGTAGTCAGTAGTCAGTAGTCAGTAGTCATTAGTCATTAGTCATACTAAATCTGGGTTTTGGATACCCTTTATGAACCAGTCGGCGCAGGCCGACTTTGTTTGACTTTCTGGCGGTTTCAACCGCCGAATCATATCAAATCCGGTAGCATCGGAATTATAAAATCGAGTCCGATCAAATCCGCGCTTCATAGTTCTGTATTCATCTCTCTCTTGTCTTCCTCTGTGTTCTCTGCGCCCTAGCGCCGGTTAAATCACCTGACGATGTTACCGGAAACGATATCATCTGTTAAAAATTAAAGTCCTTGCAGTTTTTTGCAGCAAGGACTTTAATCCTTCATCCCTGAGTTTTAAGGACTTGCATTCGCAACCATCGCACTTTAAATACTAGCCATCACTTCGCGCGCGGCCGCCAAAGTGCGATCGACATCCTCATCAGTATGAGCCAAAGAAGTAAATCCAGCCTCAAACTGCGAAGGAGCCAGATAAATACCGTGCTCCAACATTCCGCGATGAAAGCGGCCAAACTTTGCTACATCAGACTTCTTAGCATCATCGTAATTGTGAACCGGGCCCGCCGCAAAAAACAAGCCAAACATCCCGCTAATTTGCCCGCCACAAACCGCGTGTCCCGCTTCCTTAGCAATTTTCAGCAATCCGTCAGACAGTTTTTTCGTAATTCTATCCAACTGTTCGTAAGTGCCAGGTTTTTGCAGCAATTCCAAAGTTTTAATCCCAGCAGTCATCGCCAAAGGATTTCCCGAAAGCGTACCAGCTTGATACACCGGGCCCGCTGGAGCCACCATTCCCATAATATCGCGGCGTCCGCCGTAAGCTCCCACCGGCAAACCGCCGCCGATAACTTTACCCAAAGTTGTCAAATCTGGGGTGACACCGAATTTTTGCTGAGCTCCGCCGTAGGCGATGCGGAAACCGGTCATTACTTCATCAAAAACTAACAAAGCACCGTTATCTTTGGTAATTTCCCGCAAACCTTCGAGGAAACCCGCATCCGGTACAATAAATCCGGCATTTCCTACAACTGGTTCGAGAATTACGCCTGCGATTTCGCCCGGATATTCGGCAAATAAAGCTTTGACTGCTTCTAAGTCATTGTACGGAGCGTTGAGGGTGTTGGCGGTAGTGGATTTTGGCACTCCCGGAGAGTCGGGAAGGCCGAGAGTTGCGACACCGGAACCGGCTTTTACCAAAAACATATCGGCGTGCCCGTGATAGCAGCCTTCAAATTTAATCAATTTATCGCGTCCGGTGAAGGCTCGCATCAGCCGCAAAACGGCCATGCAGGCTTCGGTGCCGGAATTGACAAATCGCACCATTTCTATGCTGGGAACGGCATCGATGACCATTTCGGCGAGCACGTTTTCCAGCAGCGAGGGTGCTCCGAAACTTGTGCCTTTTTCTAGAGATTCGTGAAGGGCTTTGATGACTTCTGGGTGGGCGTGGCCGCAGATGGCTGGGCCCCAAGTGCCTACGTAGTCAATGTATTGGTTGCTGTCAACATCCCAAATGTAGGCTCCTTTTACCCTGTCAAAGACTATTGGCCCTCCGCCTACGGATTTGAAGGCGCGCACGGGGGAACTGACGCCACCGGGCATCAACTTCTGGGCGGCGGCAAAGATTTCTTCTGATTTGGTGGTTTTCAAGTGTGTTGTGGAAACCAATGTTTTCTCCTTAGTGAAGGTCTGTTGTTGGTAGGATACTTTTATAGCGACTTCAGGATAATGGTTAGGTCGATTTAAAGAAACTATGTTAATTGATTTTAGGATACAAACCAATCCGTAGCAATACTAGGTTGGGTTTTTCAGGCTTTGTACTGCTGGCACCGATCGCACTCAATTGTAATTTTTTGTAAAATTGTTGTTGACAATTTGTCCCTAACTTGCTATGTTGCCACAGGTGTCGATCGCCAAAAAGCTGTGTCTTCAGTAACTCGCTTCTGGCTTAAAGATTAGCTATCTCTTCTTTTCTTTTGTTTCTCTGTCTCAAGAGCGTCCTCTGCGGTTAATGAAAAGAATTGTCGGACAAAAAAGCGTAAATCTCTACTATCAAAGTTGAAATAAAATTATGTCTGCTACGGATTTGTCTAGTTTAAGCCGATCGATTCCCATTGAAAAGATTCGTTACGACGATCGCGGTTTAGTGCCGGCGATCGTCCAAGATTACTTAGACGGCACTGTATTGATGATGGCGTGGATGAATCGCGAGTCGCTGCAAAAAACCCTCGCAACCGGTCAAACTTGGTTCTGGAGTCGTTCTCGCGCCGAATTGTGGCCCAAAGGCGCGACGTCGGGACACTTTCAAAATGTCAAAGGGCTGCGTTACGACTGCGATAGCGATGCTTTGCTAGTGACAGTGGAACAAGTCGGAGATATTGCTTGTCACACGGGAGAAAGAAGTTGTTTTCACCAAGTTGATGGGGAAATTGTACCGCCGCCTGGAGATATGTTATCTCAATTATTTGCCGTAATTTGCGATCGGCGAGACAATCCTAACGAAACATCTTACACTTGCAAGTTGTTTGCGGGCGGCGACAACAAGATTCTCAAGAAAATTGGCGAAGAGTCGGCGGAAGTTGTGATGGCTTGCAAAGATGACGACAAAGACGGGATCGCTGGGGAAGTTGCGGATTTATTTTATCACGCTTTGGTTGCTTTGGCTCACCATCAAGTTGATTTGAGAGAAGTATATCGCAAATTGGGCGATCGCAGAAAATAATCATTTGTAGTAAGGACTTTAATCCTTAAGTTGCCTAAATTTATGACAAAAAATTAAAGTCCTTACTACAAACAGATAATAGTGTCGCCACTTTTTAGAAAGTAAAAGTAGTGCGAAGAACGCCCACCCCTACAGTGTCATTATCCTTAGTACCTTCAGGATTGAACAACACAAAAGCCCCCGGTGTAATGCTGATATTATCGTTAACTTTGAAACGATAATAAGCCTCTAAATGGTAAGGAGTTGCTTTGTTGGCTTGAAAACGAGCACCGCCGCTTACCGAATCGCGATCCAAAGGCTGTCCAAACAGAATACCTGCATTATTTCCTGATTTGAACAAATCTCGGAAATGTAAACCAACCATCCAACTGTTGAAAGTTGTAGAAGCATTGCTTCTTTCAGCATCAGCAATTATCCAAGCTCCATAGGTAGAAACAGCAAGTTTCGGAGAAAGCCGCCAGGTTGCAGTACCGCCAAACGAATTCATCCTCACGCCACCGTTAACAGGTTCTCTATCTCTTCCCAAAATAGAACCCAAATCCGCATCAGATAATCCTGTAGCCAGAATATTCAATTGGTGGCGGCTGTAAGCGTAATTCAAACCAATGTCAATACTGCTAGTTGGTTTAATCGTTAACTGCCCCGCAGCAATCGTACTGCCCTCAAATAAACCAGCCCCCAACGGAGTAGCTGGAAAACCTAAATCGTTAGGCAAAGCAGCATTTACACTGCCGTACAAAGCTGTGAGATTGAGCTTTTTAGAAATGTTCCAAATAAACCCGCCAGCCGATGCCAAACCGCTGCCAGAAGTGCCGCCCGATACGCGCACTACAGGGTTGTAACCTCCAAATCTAGAAATAGATTCTTGCCCTTCTCCTGCAAAAGGAGTGATTGCTTGAAAAGCATCGGAAGTTTCCGCCTTCGGGCCAGCAAATAAAGTAATGCTGTTAGAAACTGGGAAGACGTAAAGCAGTTTGTAAAGTTCAACTGTGTTAGCACCGCTGCTAGATAAATTTTGAGGGTTTATTCCGGGAAATTGCGGCTCAAAACTCAGCCTTGCCTGACTGTCAGATAAACCGCTAAATGCTCCCGTTGACAAACCCAAATCTGGCCCGAAGCTGCGAATGTTGTAAGCTTGCAAGCCTGTGATTAATGTGTCTTTGCCGGTGAAACTGGTAAGGAGATTCAGCCGCACTCGGTAATTGAAGACTGTCTGAGTATCCCTGTTATTGTTTTTGGTAGTGTCGGCAACACTAAAAATGGCTTCGCCGCTGAGTTTAGTTGTTGTCGAAAATTGATTTGCTTCTAATTCGGCGGTGCGGGATTCTAAAGCATCGACTCTACCGCGCAAAGTTGCCAATTCTGCTGCAAATTCTTCTTGCAATCTTTGCAATGTAGTTAAGTCTTCTTTGGTTGCTAAATTTCCCGTACCTGCTTTAATTAGCTCTGTTACCTTATCTAAGCAAGCATTTAAACCGGCGGCGAATTCGTAGCGAGTCATTGCCCGATTGCCTCGGAATGTGCCGTCTGGATATCCCGCTATGCAGCCGTATCTTTCTACGAGAGATTGTAAGGCTTGAAATGCCCAATCTGTCGGGCGCACGTCGGAGAGTTGTGAGACAGATGTTACTTGTTCGAGTTCGGTAGATTCGGGAGTTTGGCTGTTGGTTGGTGTGGGCTCTAAGGAAGCGCTGTTTTCGATTTCAGCTAACTTTTCGGCAGTAGGTGTTTGTGTTTGAGCAATGACTGGTGCCGGGTTTTGGGCGGGAATTGCAGATGTTGTTTCTGCGCTTTCGGCTGGTGTCTGCGGGTTTTGGGCGGGAATCGCCGATGTGGTTTCTGTGATTTCGGCTGGTGTCTGCGGGTTTTGGGCGGGAATCGCAGATGTTGTGTCTGCGATTTCGGCTGGGGCTTGGTTGGCTGGTTTTTCGGCTGAGTTTAATGAGTTTTTTGGGTGATTTTCTGCGGTTAATGCTGCAGTTTCGGGCTGATTGAGGTTGGCGACGCGATGGACTGTTGAGGTGGTACTGTCAACTGGTGGCTCCTCGATTTGTTTGAATTCTGATGTTTGAGGGATTTTGAGCGGATTTTCAACAGTTGTATTCAGGCTAATTTTATCATCTGACTCTTTGAAGTCTTGAGTGCTTAATGTTTCTCGATCTGCAATCGGTGGCATGGCTGCCAATGGTAAAGAAGCAACAAGTAGATATAGTAAACCTACTCCGCCGGCACTAAATAGTAAATGTGTTTTCATTGCGACTCCTCACCAATAAATTCTAAAATTGCTAGTAGCTTTCTAGCGATTGTAAATCTATTCGGCAGCCAAAATCACAAGTTTTAAATTCATAACTTTTAGATTTTTTATATCTTTAATAAGCTCTGTAAGAGTTTACGCAAAAATGGTGTCGCTGTGTTCTTGGTAGGGATAAGATACGCCGAAGTATCATAAAGATAGAGTGTGTGCGGAGGGGACTGTGTATAAAATAATTGCTTTAGTTCGCGGAGGCACGGGCGACGAGCGCTCTACCGGGTTTTTCGGCACAATATTTGCTTAAAACTTTCTATTTCGGTTCCAAAATCCGGTTTCTTGGTTCGGGTGTGTATGCCAAAAATGCCGATCGGAGTTTGAGGGCGATCGGCATTTTTGGCAATTTATTTGTCTAGTTGATATATCACAAAAGTTGTTTTTTTGCAATGATTTTTTCTTTCAACATGGGATCGAGCTTTCGCAAAATCGCGATCGCCAATATCACGCTAACAGCCAAACCCAACCAAAAATTATCCGCCCCCCATTTACCCTGATCCAAGGCGAAACCGCCCAGCGGCGGCCCGATTAAATAGCCGATCGCCCAACACTGAGAATTAAGCGCCAAATACACGCCTCGCAAAGACTCCGGCGCTAAATCTACCACCAAAGCCGAAGCAAAAGGCGTATAAGCAACTGTCGCTAAGGATAAAAAGCTCAAGCCTAAAACAGCTAAAAATAGATTGCCAGTTGCTGCCATTCCCGTCAAGCCGATCGCGATAAATCCCATTCCCCACAGCAGCGCCGAAATCATCAAAGCTTTTGGATGGGAAAACCGCCTCAAAGCTTTCACAACCGGCAGTTGCAAAGCTACCGTTAAAAATGTACTAAAAGCAAACAAAACGGTAATTGTACCTGTAGAAAAGCCTGTTCCCGATGTCCCCACCTGCACAAACTTGCTAAAATACAGCGGCATTGTGGTTTGAATTTGGGAAATGTAGAGAGTGAACAAAATATTTACCGAGGCATATACTAGCAAAGTGCGATCGTTCAACGCCACCATCCAGCCATTTTTGAGATTTTTTGGGCTGGCATCTGTTGTTGCAGTAGAAGGTTTATAGGTTTCTGAAATCGCGATCGCCACCACCGCAAACAGCACTATAAACGAGATACCGTCGATAATAAAGAGCGATCGATAATTCCCCGTTACCGCAATCAAAACACCGCCAAAAATAATCCCAACTTGCAAACCCAAATTATCAGCAAGCCGCGTCAAAGCAAAAGCCTCCTGTCGCCGATCGCCCTCCGTTAAATCCGCCACCATTGTCTCCGTTGGAGGCCAATACAAACCCACGCCAAAACCCATCAGTACATTTCCTGCAACTAAGCCGGCGAAATTATTAGTTGCCGCCAGTACAAAAGAAGCGACAGCCGCAATCATTGTCGCCAGCAATAAAGTTCGCCGCCTTCCCCAAAATTTAGAATCGCAAAAAGAACCGCCCAAAACGCGGCCGAATATTCCCGCAATTGAACCGATACCCAAACCGATACCAACAGCAGTTGCAGATAAACCGACGCGATCGACAAAAAAGATCGGCGCGTAAAATAAAGTAAAACCGGTGCCGCTTTGCGAGAGGAATCTGCCTGCGGCGAGAATCCAGACTTGAGTGGGGAGACGGGGAAGCCAAGATGATAGTTGAAATTTCAATTTAGGCATATACAGCAGATTGTAGGTCGATGGAGTTAGCAATTAGTGGTAAATTAATAGGGTGTCTCAGCTTGTAGCGGTCAATATATCGATCGAACAATCCGCCGCTGACGCACCACCCTACAACCGACTAAATTAGTAGCGTGCGTCAGCTTTTAGCCGTTAATTATCTATAAAACAATCCGCTGCGGTTGCGCCTAAAATTACAAATGTTCGATCGCGCGATCGAACATTTTTACGCCAGCTTAACAATTCTTCTAAGTCAGTTAAAAAAGTTACCATTCATTTAAAAATACTTAACACAATTTTCTAGAAAAGTTAGTTAAACTCTAGAAAAGGCAGAAAAAAATTTTAGATGGTCAATTATATGACAGCTATTACAACATCAAGAGTGGAATCAATCAAACCGCGCTGGCAAGCAATTGTCATGGTAGCCCTAATTTTCTGGCTCAGCGCTAGCCTGATTATGGATTTAGTAATTATGCCCAGCCTGTTTGTATCGGGAATGATGACATCTCCTGAGTTTGCAACAGCCGGAAATATGATGTTCTGGGGATTCAACCGCGTTGAGTTGATCTGTTCGGGCTTGGTAGCAACGGGTTTGATGGTTTTGAGCAATTTATTCGGTGACTTCGGCAAGCGCAGTCGCACAGCAATCATATTATCATTGGTACTTCTGGCGATCGCCCTGATTGACACCTACAGCCTCACACCTCAAATGAGCGCCTTGGGAATGCAGCTAAATCTGTTCGATTCAGCAGCAGAAGTCCCCGCCGGGATGAATTTACTGCACCAAGGATATTTTGTCTTGGAAGCTGTAAAGTTGACCCTCGGCGCTACCTTGGTGGGCTGGTGCTACCAAAACCAAGTTTAACCGACACAATCATCTGAGGTTGAGTTGATAAAAAAACTCAAAAATTAGCGGCGGGCGTGAATTCACACCCGCCGTTAATTTTTGGAAATTTTAGCCATCTTTATATATTTCAGTCAATCCTACTCGGAAGCTTCCGCCTCATCAGATTTTGGCCACAGCAACCGCAAGCCCATCACCGCAAATCCGATCGCCGCGATCGTCTTTACCAATTGTTCCGGTAACACCTCCGCCGTACCTTGTCCAACCAAAACACCGATTAAACTAGCCAGCAACAGCGCCGACGCAGTGCCGAAAAATACAGCCCTGGGCGAGTTAGAACTGCTACCAAGGGCGATCGTAGCTAATTGACTTTTGTCACCCAATTCTGACAAAAACACCGTCATAAAAGTTATTCCTAAAAGTTGCCAATCCATGTTTATTTTTTAGTTATGAATTTGTAGGGCGCACAACGCGCACCGATTGAATTTGTAGACTTACCCACAGGCTCCCAGAAACCAGGTTTCTCTCCAAAATCTTCGGTTTCACCCAAAGATGCAGCCAGAAACCAGGTTTCTTGCAACTTATCCCCACCCAATCAGTAATATCAAATCCTCTCTTCATCCGAATAGTAAATTCACTGTTGACTGTTGACTGTTGACTGTTAACTGTTGACTGTTGACTGCTGACTGTTGACTGTTGACTGTTGACTGTTAACAGTTAACATCATGTATGAGTGCAACTGGACGTGATATAGTTACCAATTCTTCAATCTAAAATCTAAAATCTAAAATCATTTATCCCAGCACTTCCCACAGCAAAGCCGCCGCAATCACCAGCAAAATCACCCCAGCAGCTCTCTCCAAAGTTTTCGGAGCAATCCGACTAGCCATCCACCTTCCCAGCAAAACCCCCAGCAAACTGGTTGCTATCAAAGCTGAACCCGCACCCGCAAAAACAATCCAAGGATTCCGAGATTCAGCCGTCATCAGCAAAATCGCTAGCTGAGTTTTGTCTCCAATTTCAGCAAAAAAAATAGTTGCAAACGTCGAAGCAAAAATTGCCCAGTGGTTGGGCTTCAGTCCTTTTTCTTCATGACAAATATCGGCATTTGTACTCACTGAGAGTTCAACCTGCTCCGGGGTTAAAGCAGCACAACTCTTAGAAGCCTCTATTATTTGTGTTTGTAGGTGTTGCGGCAAGTCGGAATTGGGGGTGGGTGAGTCAGAACCAGACAAGCTTGGCGGTAAAGAATCAAGTTTCACGGGCAATGAGTGCTAAACGCTATTTATTTTTGACTTATAGTTTTAATCTTAACTTTCTCTGTGCCTGATTTTACTGGCGTCCGGGTAATCTTTTTTACCGGAGTTTCCAGAAACTGATTCCAGAAACCACTCACCGCGCCTAAATACGGAGAAATCGAACCAGACAATTTTAGATTTTAGATTTTAGATTTTAGATTGGGGATGATTCACTGGATATGGGTTTGATATCATGTCCGATGGATTGACCGCAATCAGTAAGGTTCGTAGTACGTCATGGTGTCCGCTCTTGCGGTGCGGACTCGCATTCGGCACGCGCGCTCCATTTTTGTTATGGTAATCGATCGCACATGATATGACGCTTCCCTACAGTTGCACGATTTGGGAAAAATGATACAACCGCGAGATTTATCTGTGGAATCAATTTTTCAATCAAAAATCCACAATCCAAAATCCACAATCCAAAATCTAAAATTGTATTAGGTGCCGTAAGTTCGATCGCCCGCATCACCCAAACCAGGTACAATAAAACCCTGTTCGTTGACTGTTTCGTCGATCGTCGCCGTGTAAATAATCAAATTCGGGTACTCTGCACTCAGCATCTTCAAAGCTGGAGGAGCAACCACCACAGAAATAATCCGAATCAAGCTCGGATCAATTCCCCGCGAAGTCAACTCCCGCATAGTCGCCCCAATCGTACCACCAGTTGCCAGCATCGGCTCGCTAATTATCACGCGCGTTTGGGGGTTAAACTGCGTCGGCAATTTATTCAAATAACAAATCGGTTGCAGCGTCTCCTCATTCCTCACCATCCCCAGATGGTAAACCGAAGCCAGCGGCACCACCGTCTGAATTCCTTCCAGCAGCGACAAACCCGCCCGCAAAATCGGTACCACAACTAACGGAGCTTCCGGGTTGATAAACGTCGCCGGACATTGTGCCAAAGGTGTCTGCACCGTTGTCTCCACAGTCGGGAGCCACTCTCGAATTGCCTCGTAGGCCAGCCACCTTCCCAATTCTGTCATCGCAGAACGAAAAAGTACCGATGGGGTGGCCGCGTCGCGGGCGACAGCCAGCCAGTGTTTGATTAACGGATGTGGAGGAACGTAAACGCGCAGTTGCAGGGACATGAGGAAATTGCCGAGATTGCTAGGTTTCAGAGATTTTATGCACAGAGCGATCGTTTTCGTTGTAGCCCCCGTAGGGGCGGGCTTCGCTAACGATCGCTCTGTGCAACTTATCACAATCTGTGAACAAACCTGACGGTTAACGGAGTACCGTTAAACCGCAGGCTTCTTTTTCCTTTTTTGCAAAGGCTTTTTTGAGTGACGTAGAACCACCGCCACTTTCATAACTCAATCCAATCTTTTTTCTAAGCTTGGCTGAATTTTCGTCTCTATCCAAAGACTCTCCGCACTGACAAGAATGCCATCTGTCGGATAATTCCTTCGGCACTTTATTGAGGCAATTCCAACAGTGCCCAGAAGTCCCCTTGGGGTCAATAAATAAACCGTTTTTACCCAATTTCCCTGCAACATATTTGAGGACGGTAGCAAATTCACCATGAGCAGCATCAAGCATTGATTTGTTCAAACCACTTTTAACCGCTTGACCATTTGGTAAATAAACCAAGTTACCATTGTCAATATCTGTCTTGACTTTGGCACGTCTGGTCAAATTCCTGATACTCAAATCTTCAATTACTAAAACATCGCACTTGCTAAATAAGTAAGGCGCTGTTTTGAATTGAAAATCAAGTCTCGCTCTAGCGACAAATTGATGAAGCTTAGAAATCTTACTTTTGATAATCTGCCAAGCTTTAGAATCTTTAGCTTTGTTGGCGAGTTTCGCTTGAAGCCTTGCTAACTTCTCAGCAGACTTTCTCAAGAATTTAGGATTTTCAACCCTTTCGCCATTAGAAAGGTAAGCGTAATTATTGATTCCCAAATCAATACCGATACTATTTTCTACGGTCGGTTGAATTTCTGCAACCGTTACGGGAACCGTTTTGTCTTCTAGCGCTAGGGAAATATACCACCCATCGGTTTCTCTGATAACTGTTCCCGTCTTGACCTTGAATCCTGTCGGTATTGGTCTATGAAAAACTATTGGCACTTGACCTATCTTTGCAAGGTTGATGCAAATTCTGTTTGGTTCATCCTTGATAAGATTGAGATGATCTAATTGAGGATAAGTAAACGATTTGTAGTAGTGGAAACCTTTAAATTTGGGTTTGCCTCTACGGTTGCCGTTTTTATCGGGGGTCGTAAAGTTTGAAAAGGAAGTTTCCACTCTGTTAACCACATCCTGTAAAACTTGGGAATCCAAGCTTTTGTAATCAGGAAATAGCTTCTTGGTGTTTTTTAGATCAGCTAACTGAATATTCAACCATTGAATATAACCAGCTTCAATATTCGAGAAAATATCACCCTTTTTAGTGAGAGAGTTGCCTGAATCATCCTTTTTTCTACCATCCCTCGTTTGCGTTCTGGTTAAAGGAATATTTTGATAAATTTCCTCAAGTGGGACTATAGATGCTGTCAGAGGGCAGGCGTTGACAGGTGTTCTTGTTGCTTCCCACCATCTAAATCTTTAACTTAAGCGGTAGTTATACTGTCTGCGAGAGAGTTCTAGGTGGGCAGCAATTGTTGTCAGTTGGGCTTTTGTGGGCTTGAGGCGGTATTTGTACGTTAGCTGCATTGGAAACTTCCTTTTTTCGACCTACTTTAATTTACCATTTTCCTTGCTTCACTTTTTGGAAAATACATTGAAAATATAATTGTCGGGCTACGTCCGCGACGACCGACGCTTCTGGACATCCCTGCGGTAATTTATTCGGGGTACTCCGCGCAAGCGCTCCGAGATATCCCCTCTAAATATACCGAGGGACTTCCCGGCTGTTAGTTAATCGAAAATCTCAAATCGAAAATGGAACATCTCAAATCCTACAACTGGCTTGGTTTGCCGACCGCCGCCAACTTATTGAAATATTTTTCCAATAGTGTTGACATTAATTAGCAACAAGGCTATAGTAATTTTTAGTGTTCTCCTCTCAAAGGATCGGCAGACGGGGGCAGTCGGCAATGGTAGACTGTCCCCGCATTTTTTTTTGGAAGGAAGAAGCCTTGCGAAGGAAGAGGGAAGAAGGAAGAGGGAAGTTCGGCAACGAGCAATGTACGGGATGTAACGGATGTAACGGATGTAAGTCGGTCGGAAGAAGGAAGAGGGAAGAAGGCATCCGAAGGAAGAGGGAAGAAGGAAGAGGGAAGAAGGAAGAGGGAAGAAGGAAGAGGGAAGACACAAGAAGGCATCCGAAGCTAGAAGCTAGAAGCTATAGGTTAGAACAGGCTTACACACCAGAGGTAGAGGGAAAATCGTAGAGGCAAGAGTTCAGGAAGGGCGATCGACTGTAAAATTATCTCAATATTAAGATTTTTAACCCAATGTCAGCTCCTACTCAATCCCAGTTATTCTCTCCCAACTCCGGCCCTACAGAGCAAGAGTTTGATGTGATAGTCATCGGTTCCGGCATTGGCGGACTCGTGACAGCCACCCAGCTAGCAGCCAAGAAAGCCAAAGTTTTGGTGCTCGAAAGCTACACAATTCCCGGCGGTAGTGCTGGATATTTCGATCGAGAAGGCTACAGATTTGATGTCGGAGCCTCCATGATATTTGGATTCGGACAGCGCGGCACCACCAACCTCCTCACCCGCGCCCTCAAAGCAGTCAACGTCACCCTAGAAACAATTCCCGACCCCGTACAGCTTCACTATCACCTACCCGACGGCTTGGATTTGGAAGTTCCCCAGCCTTATGAGAAATACTTGCAAGAATTAATCGACAGATTCCCCCACGAACGCCAAGGAATCCAGAAATTTTATGGCGAATGCTGGAACGTCTTCAACTGCCTCAACGGCATGGAATTGCTATCCCTAGAAGAACCCGGATATCTGGTGCGAGTCTTCTTTCAAAATCCTTTAGCCTGTTTGGGATTAGTAAAATATTTGCCTCAAAATACTGGCGACATTGCGCGGCGCTACATAAAAGACCCGACTTTACTGAAATTTATCGACATGGAATGCTACTACTGGTCTGTAGTACCCGCAGACTTAACACCGATGATTAACGCCGGAATGGTATTTTCCGACAGACATTACGGCGGCATAAATTATCCCAAAGGCGGAGTCGGTCAAATTGCCCAAAAATTAGTCGAAGGATTAGAAAAATGCGGCGGAAAAATTCAATACAAAGCTAAAGCAAAAAAAATTATCACAGAAAACGGCCGCGCTGTCGGAGTCGAACTCGCAACGGGCGAAGTTTACCGCGCCAAGCGAATAGTTTCTAACGCCACGCGCTGGGATACTTTTGAAAAATTGCTGCCGGCAGAAGAGATGCCAGCTAGCGAGAAGAAATGGCAGCAGCGCTATCAAAAAGCACCCAGTTTCCTGAGTTTACATTTGGGAGTGGAAGCAAGCGCCATCCCTGCCGGTACTGCCTGCCACCACATTTTGTTAGAAGCTTGGGACAAAATGGAAGCGCCGGAGGGAACTATTTTAGTCTCAATTCCGACCGTGCTAGACCCGGATTTAGCTCCGGCAGGATATCACATCGTTCACGCTTTTACTTCGAGTTGGATGGAAGAGTGGGAAGGACTGGCGGCGCAGGAATACGAGGAGAAAAAAGAAGAGGCTGCGGGGAGAATTATTGACCGATTAGAAACAATTTTCCCCGGTTTAGATGCTGGTTTGGATTATATGGAAGTGGGGACTGCGCGTTCTCACCGCCGCTTTTTGGGCCGCGAAGACGGAACTTACGGGCCGATTCCGCGACAAAAGTTAATGGGTTTGTTGGGAATGCCGTTTAATCGAACTTCTATGCCTGGTTTGTATTGTGTGGGCGACAGTACGTTTCCGGGACAGGGTTTAAATGCAGTGGCGTTTTCTGGATTTGCTTGCGCGCACCGAATTGCTGTGGATTTGGGTTTTTAGATTTTTTTCAGGACATACCGAGAAAATCTGATTTGCTATCGGCTAAAATAACCCCAATCAGGTTCGATCGTTCGGAATTCAGTCCGCAAACAAAGAAAAAACTAAAATCCTCGCTAAAAACTAAAAACCCGGTTTCTGGGGAGAAACCGGGTTTTTTAACTGAAAAAGGGTGCTTTGCATTCTTTCTTTAAAAAGAGTTTACTGGTCGTAGCTGCCGCCGACACCGATTTTGGTATTGTAGATTTTGGCATCGGTAATGGTCATATCTTCCATTGATGCACCAGATACGTCGGCGGTGTTGATGATGGCTGCGGTCAGATTTGCCCGATCGAGGTCTGCATCATTTAAACTGGCGTTAGTCAAGAAAACTGCGGTTAAGTTAGCACCAGTCAAGTTAGCAGCCGTCAAGTCAGCACCTTCGAGGTTAGCGCGATAGAGGTTAGCACCTTGCAAATTTGCTTCTCTCAAATCTGCACCAATTAAATGAGCACCGGTCAAATCTGCTCCAGACAAGTCGCACTGAAAACATTGGCCGGTTGACAGTAACTGTTTTACTTGAGCCGGATTTTCGGCACGGGTTTGGCCGGCGAACAGTAAGGGAGCAATTAAAAGAGTTGCGGTTAATAGATAACGTTTCATATTTTTTGCCTCTGCCTATTATGTGTTTAAGTTCTACTGTTTATATCTACAATTTTACCACGGTTGTTTTCGCAACTTGCAATCTATATCACATATCTACTGTGATATCGATTGCCTCTGACAGCGCACAGATGGTTTTCTAAAGCTCGCAAAATGTAATGTCGCAAAACTTAACAATGCCCAACTTTAAGACAGTGCTTTTTTGTAGTAACATCTTCTATATTAGCCAAAATCGTCCGTAAATGTGTCTTTCTAAAGAAGGATATGATTGATAACGCGATCGATCGTTGTAGCAGGTAACTCGATCGCCAAAAAAATCAAAACCAACACACTATTTTTAATAAAAGTGTCACGAGACTCAAAATTTAACTTAAAATAAAGATCGGCTTATAACTTTATAGGTAGAGCTAGAGCCGTCACCGGCCTGCTACCGGGCCAAACAACAGGTGCATTTTTTACAAGAAATTTTTATGCTGTCTCAGCAGCGCTGTAAAACTCCAGCTAGTGCTTGGAAAGCAGGGCTTTTTTGGAATGTCGCAGAGCCAGCGCGATCGCAAAAATCTATTAAATTATGTTCAAAAACGATTCCTCCAAGTATCTGCCAACTTTAGATCGAGTAATTGACCGCTCCCCCTTGACAGTTGCGCCAGATACCCCATTAGCAGAAGTAATTACGCTCATGGGCCAACAGCGCCCGACTTGTCCTCTAAACGCAGATATTCCAACAACCAATCTCTACCAGCAGCTAACAGAAATTGCCGATCCGCACACCTCAAACATCCTCAGAGATGCCAGAGGGATCTGCGTCTTTGTGGTGGAAACATCTCTAGAAAAATCAAACTGGCAATCTGCTCAAAATTGTCAATTACAAGGAATTTTTACCGAGAGAGATCTCGTCGATTTGATTGCTTCCGGCAAAAATTTAAAACATATTACGATCGCAGAAGTGATGCGACAGCCGACGGCAACGCTGACAAATGATGAAGATCGAGACATTTTTAGCGCCCTAATTCTGCTTAGCCAACATAAAATTCACCACCTGCCAGTATTAGATCGCAGCGGTCAACTCCTAGGAGTAATTACCCCCGAAAGTATTCGCCAAGCAATGGTGCAACCGGCAAATATCTTAAAAATGCACAGCGTCAAAGAAGTAATGACCGCAGAAGTCATTCAAGCGCCTCGCTCAGCGTCTGTTCTGAGTTTAGCTGAGTTGATGGCGCAGCACCGCGTTAGCTGCGTGGTAATTACAGAACCCAGAGAGTTATCGATGAATTTGCCGTTCCCAATTCCCGTAGGTATCGTCACAGAACGGGATATTGTGGAATTTCAAGCTTTAGATATAGACTTGTCGCAAACGATCGCCCTCACAGTGATGAGTAGCCCCTTATTTAGTCTCAAGCCAGAAGACTCGCTGTGGGTAGCTCATCAGGAAATGCAGCAGCGTTTAGTCCGCAGGTTGCTAGTAAGGGGCGAACGCGGAGAACTGTTGGGAATAGTTACTCAAAGTAGCTTGCTGCGCGTGCTCGATCCGATGGAAATGTCCGGGGCGATCGATCTGCTGCACGATTTAGTCGCACAACAAACTAGCGAATTGCAAAAAGCGATTGTCTCCCTCAGCTTGACTAACAGCCGGCTGGAAACGGAAATCGCTACCCGCCAGCAGGCCGAGGTGCGACTGCAACTCCTAGAATCGGCCGTAGTTAACGCTAACGATGCGATCGTGATTATGGATGCGGGAAACAGCGATATCTCCGATCCCGCCATCATATACGTCAACGAAGCTTTTACCCAAATGACCGGTTATCGGCCCGAAGAAATTATCGGCCAAACACCCAGTTGTCTGCGCGGCCCCGACAGCGACGGCGCTCAAGTTGCCAAAATTCGCCGCGCTTTCTCTCGCCTTGAACCGCTGCGCTTGGAATTGATCAACTACCGCAAAGACGGTTCTACTTATTGGGTGGAACTCAACAGCGTACCCGTTGCTGACGAGTTGGGGAAAGTCACTCACTGGATATCCGTGCAGCGGGATATTAGCGATCGCAAGCGCATGGAACAAGCATTTTTTGAGGAAAAAGAACTCGCTCAAGTTACTCTACAATCGATCGGCGATGCCGTAATCGCTACTGACAGCAACGGCTTCATTTCTACCCTCAATCCAGTTGCTGAACAACTCACCGGTTGGTCAACCTCGGAAGCAAAAGGTTTGCCCCTCGCCAGCGTGCTGAGAATAGTTGACGAAACTACCCGGATGCCGATCAAAAATATCGCCGAAATCGCTTTGTACGAAGGTCGAATAGTTGACCAAGGAAACAACAGCTTGCTGATTGCTCGCCACAACCGCGAATTTGCGATCGACCACTGCGTCGCCCCCATCCACGCCAGCAACGGCCAAATTATCGGGGCCGTCGTTGTGTTCCGAGATGTCACCCAAGTGCGAACTCAAGCGCGGCAGCTAACCTGGCAGGCAACTCACGACCCCTTGACGCAATTGGTCAACCGCCGCGAATTTGAATATCAGCTAGAACACGCCCTGCACAGCGCTCAAGGTTACGGCGAAGAACACGTAATGCTTTACCTCGATCTCGATCGCTTCAAAATAGTTAACGACACAGCAGGTCACGTTGCAGGCGACGAACTGCTCCGCCAAGTCAGCCAGCTATTTAAAAGCAATATCCGCAAAACCGATATTTTGGCGCGTATCGGCGGCGATGAGTTTGCTGTACTCCTGTACAATTTCCCCCCAGAACAGGGCTTAGATGTTGCAAAATTGCTGCTGCAAAGCATTCAAAAATTCCGGTTTGGGTGGCAGGACAAAACTTTTTCGATCGGCGTTAGTATCGGTTTGGTGGCAATTAATCGCAAAACAACATCGACATCTGCGGTGTTGAGCGCGGTCGATCTAGCCTGCTATGCTGCTAAAAATAAAGGCCGCAACCGGGTGCAGATTTATCGATCGGGCGATCGGGAATTAATCAAACAGCACGGCGAAACCCAGTGGGTAGTGCAAATTAATCAAGCTTTAGAAGAGAATCGCTTGCGCTTGTACTCTCAGCCGATCGTACATTTGCTCAACCCGTCAGCCACCGGCATCCACTGCGAAATCCTGCTGCGCCTCCAGCTTGCAAACGGTCAGTTAGTGTCGCCGATGGCGTTTATTCCCGCCGCCGAACGCTACAACTTGATGCAGGCGATCGATCGCTGGGTAATTCGCACTTTATTTAGCAACTTATCTCAATTATTTACAGCCAATTTATTAGTCCAAAACCCAGAAGCAGAAAGCGCTCGAATTGTTACCTTACCTGCTGGATCTCCCCACTCTAATTCACAATCCTCCTTTGGCAAATATCCCACCCTTTATGCAATCAACCTTTCTGGCGACAGCATCAACCAAGAAAAGTTGATCGAGTTTATTCAGGAGCAGTTTTCTATCCATCAAATACCGCCACAAATAATTTGCTTTGAAATTACCGAAACTGTGGCGATCGCCAATCTCAGCAAAGCAGCAAGCTTAATTTGGAAACTCAAAGAACTCGGCTGCAAGTTTGCCTTAGACGACTTCGGCAGCGGGATGTCTTCCTTTGCTTACCTGAAAAGCTTGCCCGTTGATTATATCAAAATTGATGGTAATTTTATTAAAAATATCACAGATAATCCTATTGATATCGCAATGGTGGAAGCTATCACCAAAATTGCTCACGTCATGGGAATTAAAACTATTGCCGAGTATGTCGAAAATCAAGCGATTATGGATAAGATCAAGGAACTTGGGGTAGATTACGCTCAAGGTTATTTCTTGGGAAAACCCCAACCCTGTAACTTTACATCTCCTCATATAGAGGAAGTATTGGAAGATTTTCAGGTTAATCCTCTAACTTTGGAAGCAAAGTTAGCTTCTTAAAAATGGAATTTTGGCAACGAATATTTTAGCAAATTTAACGGATGTAATGAACACCTATTATAGCCTTTCAAGCGAAAGATGAGGTAATGTCGGGCATAGGGCATAGGGCATAGGGCATAGGGCATAGGGCATAGGGCATACCTCACTTTTTTGAGAAAGGCTATACATTCATTCGAGATCATTTTTTTATATTATCTGCGTCTATCAGTCTTAATTTGCCTTGCATCTGCTGTTGACATATCAATTAAATAAAGATTTATGCAATAAGTCTAGAAAAGAAGCAAAAGGCAAAAAGGAAAAGGCAGATTGTAATTGTGATATCAATTCCCAATTCCCAATTCCGAATGACAACTGCCAACTGCCAACTACCAACTGCCAACTGCCAACTGCCAACTGCCAACTGCCAACTACCAACTGTCAACTGTCAACTGTCAACTGCTTCTATGTACTGACTGTCTAACAGAAAAGCACCTTTTTCAAAGCGAATGCCCCAATAATTGCCGGGACGCCGATCGAGTACAACACCCTCAGCGCCGATCGCAATTAAATTTGCAGGCCGCAGCATCGGCATAGGTTCGGCAGTTTTCACGTAGGGCGGCATCGCCACAACTCGCACTTTTTGACCGACAGTAAATTCTTTTTCCATGAGTTTTGCGCCCTAAAAAAAACACGGCGATAAAGGAATTTTAACACGGATACGCGGATGGATTTAATAATCTTACTATCTCTCCAATGTTATGGAGTTTTACAAAGTTGGGTTTATTCTATAAAATTGAAAAAAAATTAGTCCCCAAGTGGCGGATGGGAAAGGAATGTTTGTGTTTGATTGATTAATTAGTAATGGACAATAAAATGGGAATTATGAAGCACAATCAAGGAAATTACGGCAAAATCATTGATATTTTAGGCTGCCATCTTTGTTATATTCAAGTTCATGATATTTTCCCCCTAATCCTAAGTCATAAACACATCGTTGGTAGTTTTTGGCTCCCATGTCGAAAGGGTTAGTCCTGTTCAATCTTGCCCATTCAGCTATCTTTAGCTGGTTAGTTACCCCTGAAGCATCGGCTACGGTTTTGACAATCCAATCAAACATTTTTTCCCTCTAAGCTGTATCTCAATCTAGGTCTCTATATTAGCTATATATTCACCACAGCGGTTATCAAACATTTTTTTCCTAGCTGTGTCTCACCCCTAACTCGGACGATCGCCCGTAACACCCCTGACCGATCGCGCTACAATTGTCTATTGGGATGAAAACGGCCGATCTAAAAGTAGGGGATAGTTGGTATGGCTACAAGTCGTCGCATTGAGCGCGTAGCTTCAATGATTAAGCGGGAAGTTAGCCTGATGCTGCTGAACGGCATTAAGGACGATCGGGTAGGTGCAGGTATGGTTAGCGTTACCGATGTAATTGTTTCGGGAGACCTTCAGCATACCAAAATCTTTGTCAGCATTTACGGTACTGATGAGGCAAAGGCCGAGACTATGGAAGGTTTGAAATCGGCAACTAGCTATGTCCGCAACCAGTTAGGCCAACGGGTGCAACTGCGCCGGACGCCGGAAGTGATATTTCTCGAAGACCGTTCCCTAGAACGCGGGGATAAAATGCTGATACTGCTAAATCAGCTTTCTGCCGATCGCAAACCCGGTATGTTTGATGACGAAGAATTGGCGGATGGCAATGAAAATGATGATGATGATGATGAAGATGTGAAAACAGACGAGGATTAGTATCTGAAGCTAGTCAACCGCCAACTGACAACCGCCAACTGACAACTAAGAGGGCCCGCACGCACCATCCACCGCTCTTATCAACTGACAACTGACAACTGACAACTGACAACTGACAACTGACAAATTCATGATTATTGACAATCTTTCCTTGCCCGAATTGGTAGCCCAGATGTTCGTAGTGCGGGCTTCCGGCTGCTTGTTCGACCACCAAATTCGCTATCCCGAATGGGAACCAACGGCTAGCAAACTCCGCTATTATCTGGAAAAATTGGGCGTGGGCGGGGTGATTTTGGTGGGGGGAAGTGCTGCTGAGTTGGCGGTTCGATCGCACCAATTGCAGTCTTGGGCAAAATTTCCGCTGCTGCTGGCGGCTGATATTGAGGAAGGTGTCGGCCAGCGCTTCGCCGGGGCGACTTGGTTCGGGCCACCGATGGCTATTGCCGAAATTGCGCGGCACGATGCAGCAGCGGCCGATCGCTATGCTGAACAAATGGGCGCTGTGACTGCGATCGAAGCTAGGGCGATCGGTCTTAATTGGATTCTCGCGCCAGTCGTTGATGTGAACAACAATCCCGACAATCCCGTGATTAACGTCCGCGCTTTTGGCGAAACGCCGGAAATTGTTGGCAAATTAGCCAGTGCTTTTATTCGCGGCGCAGGCGAACACCCGGTCTTGACAACAGCTAAGCATTTTCCCGGCCACGGAGATACTGCGGTTGATTCTCACTTGGAATTGCCGGTTTTGCCGCATTCGCCAGCGAGATTGACCGAGGTTGAGTTGCCTCCTTTTGTCCGGGCGATCGCCAGCGGAGTCGATGCTGTGATGAGCGCTCATTTGCTGATTCCGGCTTGGGATTCCGAGTTTCCTGCTACTCTTTCTCGCAAAATTTTGATCGGGAAGCTGCGAGAAGAGTTGGGATTTGAAGGTTTGATCGTGACTGATGCTTTGGTGATGGGCGCGATCGCCAATAAGTACGGCCATAACGAGGCTGCTGTTTTGGCGGCTGAGGCTGGTGCTGATATTTTGCTGATGCCGCTTGACCCGGAAGGGGCGATTTTGGCTGTCTGTGAAGCTGTCACTCAAGGACGGATTTCTTTAGCACAAATCAAGAAATCTGTCAAGCGAATTTGGCAGGCGAAAATTAAGGTAGGTTTGTCGATTTTTGACCCCCCCCAACCCCCCCTTGCTAAGGGGGGGAGTAAGAATCAAACTGCTGTTGTTGATATAGAAAGCAAGAATTCAAAGTCGATCGACTCGATCGACTTAGGTTTGCTGGCCAATCCCGAAGCAAGGGCAACGGCAGCCGATATTTTGCGAGATTCTTTAAAGTTTGGGGGAAATCTACCTTTAAGAGCGAAAAAACCCTCAGAAAACCAGTTTTTGCGGAATTTGATTATTGTAGATGATGTTTTGGGTTGCGAGTTTTTGGGAAAACACACTCCGGCGATCGCCCGGCCCGAAGAGTTGGGTTACGAATTGCAACTAATTGACGATCGCACAGGTGCGATCGCCCATAATGCAAGTGCAGAGCATTTTTCTCGAACACTGCTACAAATTTTTATTCGCGGTAATTGCTTCCGAGGCAGTGCCGATTTAACCCAAGCAGCGAGAGATTGGTTTAAGAAATTATTAAGCACCGGAGAACTGCAAGCTGTGCTAATTTACGGCAGTCCCTACGTTTTAGAGCAATTTTTACCACATTTGCCTCCTAGTATTCCTTATGTATTTTGTTTCGGGCAAATGCCGGCCGCGCAATCCCTAGCTTTAGAATTGCTGTTCGGTACTGACAAAACGGGCAATAGTTGAACAGTCGGACTCCTGAATATTTCCTTTGCAGGCTAAGCAATTGAATCGATATACCCGGTTTGTCCCCAGAAATTTTGCTGCTGGCGGCCAAGCATTCAGCATTCACGAATCGGACACTGATGTCCGATTCGTGAATGCAGCTTTGTAGCAAACCCGCCGCCTGTTAGCCTGGAACATCTGCTGCGTTTCAAAATCCGAAAACAGATCCGATCGCTTGCTCATCATTCCTATAACTTTTTTAAATCGATCGGTGAAGAGTATATGTGTATACAGAAAAAAAATAACTTACATATTCGGAAGTTTGGATTATATTATTACCAGGGACATAATTTTTTTAGTAAAACCTTGAGGGCGCATCATGATTAACTCAACTATTAACCAACTTCACTACTCTTTAGATGTTATCCAAGATGAAGCGCGCCATCTCGTGCGTGAGGGCGTACTTAGCCGACAACAACCAATCTACACGCTTTGTCAGTTCATCCCGCCCAGAGAGTGGTCTTGCGTCGAGGGAGAACTAGAAAAATGGGACTTCTTGCTGCGCGATCGCATCGGCGACCTGATCGGTTCTGAAAAATGGGACAATGACTAAAGTTTAGTTCCGTTAAATAAATTTGCAAGTAAGTTTGCAACTAAACTCCGGCGGTGTTAAAGAATTTTGAATTCTTTAATCCTGGGAATTTTCGGCGCGCAACTTTTCCAATTCAACCCTCAGCGCTGCCATCTGTGCAGTTAATTCTTGAATCTGTTTTACATCAGCCTGTCCAACCGACTCCGAAAAAGTGTCAGTTGGTGTATCGGATTGCTGGTGGGAGACGGATTCGTCGCTGCTTGCATTATCCTTCTCGCCCGGTGGGGAGAAAATTGTATCGACAAAATTCCGCGCTTCTTTCTCGGTCATTTCCCCTTTTTCCAGCAACTCATCCGCGAGAAGGCTCAAATCTGACTGGAGTTTGTCCAGATTTTCTTCTCGCTTTAAGGGATCTTGCAAGGTCTCAATGAAAAAAGAAGTTGCACCTAAAGTCAGGTGAAATCCTGTTTGCAGGATTTGAGGCAGGTTGTCGGGATTCATCTACAAATGCCGCTAGAAGGCGGTTGGGAGTTTTTGGTTCGCGAGTTACTCCCCATGGGGCGGGGTTGCCGCTTTTTGGGGGAATATCCGAAGTTATCGATCGCGATCGCCCGGAATCAGGAAATATCAGTTTCTCGGGGACGGTTTTTCCTTGCGAACATACTAACTTTACCATTACTCTGTAACTTGAGAAACGTCAAGTGTAAAGTTTTGTAATGAGCGATCGAGACTTCGGCTGTGGATGGATCGGTGGATTTTCCATTGTCGATTTGAGAAAAATTACGCACTGCGACGGCGAGAAACCCGGTTTCTGAGCAAAATTTGCGTCGGGAACGAGAAATCTAGGAAGAAACCGGGTTTCTGAACTCAGGGTGATTCCGAGACAATCTATGGAAGATTTGAGATAGTGAGATTTGAGAACGAGAAATCTAGGAAGAAACCGGGTTTCTGAACTCAGGGTGATTCCGAGACAATCTATGGAAGATTTGAGATTGTGAGATTTGATGTTGAATCCAGTTAAGGATACAGCGCCTCGCCCGTGGAGGGGTCAAAGATAAATAGTCGATCGAAGTCAAGCTGTACCTTCAGCCGATCGCCCGGACGCAAGCGAACACTCGCAGGTACTTGCACCTGTATAGTAGTTTCAGCGTTCAACAAAGGCAAACTCGCCCGGACTAAAGTTTCTCGCCCCAGAGGTTCCACTACTTTTACCTCTACCTCCAGAGGGACTTTTTCTAAAGCCCAAAGATCGATTTTCAAATCATCTTTTTCTGTTGTTTGCGGCTTAAAAATTTCTATATTTTCAGGACGGATGCCTAAATCAAATCCTTGTCCTTCTCTAGGGTGCAATCTTTGTTGCAGTGAGGGCGGACAGGCTAAAGATTGATCTCCCAAAATAAAGGATTCGTTAGCATAAATTGCCGGCAAAATGTTCATGGCTGGATTGCCTAAAAATGTGGCAACCATGCGGTTAGCTGGTTTGGCATAAATGCTTTGCGGAGATCCGATTTGTTGAATTTTCCCCGCATTTAAAACTACAATTTTATCCGCTAAAGTCATCGCTTCTACTTGGTCGTGGGTGACGTAAACCGTGGTAATTCCCAGCCGTTGATGCAGTTGTTTGAGTTCGGCCCTAGTATCATCTCGCAGTTGCGCGTCGAGGTTAGAAAGCGGTTCGTCTAAGAGAAATACTTGCGGTTCGCGGGCGATCGCCCTTCCGAGTGCTACCCGCTGTTGCTGTCCGCCCGATAGCTGTTTCGGCTTGCGGTTGAGGAGATGGTCGATCGAGAGCGATCGGGCTACAGTTTCGACACGTTCTTGAATTTTAGTCGAGTCAACATTCCGCATCCGCAATCCAAAAGCCAAGTTTTCGGCGACTGTCATGTGCGGATAAAGCGCGTAGTTTTGAAACACCATTGCGACATCCCGCTGTCTAGCCGGAATGTTGTTAACTAAAGTATCTCCAATATAAAGATTACCAGAAGTGGCAGTTTCTAAACCTGCAATCGTCCGCATAATTGTGGATTTTCCGCAGCCGGAGGGCCCGACTAATACCCAAAATTCCCCATCCGGGATTTTGAAAGTTATGTTGTCGATCGCGGTGACGTTTTGGTAGCGTCTGGTAATATTTTCTAAGCGAACGTTGGCCATTTTTTGATTGTAAGTAGTATTCGTAGAGTGCTTAGGGGCGAACCTTAACTGCATATTTCGGGCGTGCGTTCGTGCCCACAATAATTGGATTATTTCTTGATATGCAGTTAAGGTGCTGAACGAGCTTAATTAGTAATTAGTAATTGGTAATTTATAATTATTGCTTTTACTTTTTGAATTCAAAAAACTGTTCTAATTCTAAAACTGTGCGGTCTAATTCTTCAACTATAGGCGTTAATTCAGCTTGGCGGAATGCTTCTACTAACGAACGATAATACCAGAGAGAACCGCCTTTGCCACCTTTGAAGCGTTCCCAAACAGAGTCGCCCAATTGACGGGAGTCTTTCAGGATCGATCGCGCATTATAAAGTTTATCAGCCGCCGAGACCAATCTGACTGAGCCAGAAGCTGTGAGAATGTGGGCGATGTAGGCTTCTTTTCGCTGCCGCCAAGGGGGTTTCGGCGTTGCGTCGCTGTCGGTACAGCCGTCTACAATCGCTGTGACGGTATCGCCAAACCGACGGCGGATAGCTTCGCGGGTGGGCGGGCCGCCTCGATCTTCGATCGCATCGTGAAGCAAAGCTGCGATCGCCTCATCTTCCGAAGCCCCATACTCTAAAGCTATACTAGCAGTACCCAACAAATGAGCAATATACGGAACGCCCGAACCTTTGCGGATTTGAGTTGCGTGCAATTCGGCGGCATAGATGAGGGCTTCAGAAAAACGGCTTGAGAGTATCATTGCAATAGAGTATTTGTTGAGTAAAAGTATTGATTTGAATGTTTGAGTAAAGCGAGGTAATCACGATGACAGCTACTTTAATCTTACCAGAAACACCTCCTAAAAATTCCGAACAATCTGCCGAAACACAACCCAAAAATGTTATATCTTTGGAAGAATTTCTCGTCAAACCGCCGGAGAGAATGGAGTGGGTTGACGGTAACTTAGTGGAAAAAACAGGCATGACATTTAAACACGGTGTGGCTCAATCTAAATTAGCCCGTTACTGGGGAATTCACAAAGACTCCAGCGGACAGGGAGGAGAAGTTCTTACCGAAACACTTTGCCGAACTGCCAAACAGGGCCGCCGTCCCGATGTCGCTTACATCACTCCCGAATTGCTGCCGCCATCAGGCAATTTTACAGCATTTTCCCAAAGTTTTCCCCTGATAGCAGAAGTTGCTTCGCCGGAAGACAGCGGCGAAGACTTATTTGCGAAAGCTCAGGAATATTTGGAATCTGGCTGTCAGGAAGTCTGGCTGCTATTTCCTGAAGCGAGATTAGTATTTGTGAATGCAGGCCAAGGCTGGCGTTTGTTTAATGCGAATGAAGTTGTTAACACCCAAACTATACTTGCAGGTTTTAGCATCGCAGTCAGTGAATTGTTGACTTGAGGAATTGATTAGAATAAATTATTATCATTCAAGAAAATAGAAACTTTCTGCTAACTTATCGGAGCAGACCGCCGTCTCTGGGCTACTCTATATTTACTATTTTAAAAATTATGCTCTCTAAATCCCCAATTACTACTCCAGCCTTTAGAAAGGTTTCCCTGCGAACCTGTCTGGTTGTTCCCTTCGTCCTGCAAATCTTCGCGGTAGTAGGATTGACAGGGTATCTGTCGCTGCGAAACGGACAAACAGCAGTGAATGAACTAGCGACTAAGTTGCAAAGGGAGGTGAGTAACCGTGTGGATCAGCACCTCGACAGCTATGCCGCTGCAACCCGCTATTTGACCCAAATTAACGGCGAGCAAATTGACCTGGGATTGTTGAACTTACAGGATGCCGATCGCCTCGCTCAATTCTTTGCAAAGCAGGTAAAAACCTACAACGTTGGCTATATCCTCTACGGCTCTAAAACGGGCGACTTTATCGCATCGGGATATTACCGCGAATCAACCATTCTCAACCACGGCAATCCTGACATTAGCCTGGTGCTACCTAAGCGGTACGGCAATCCTGATTTGTACAACTACATGACGAATGACCGAAGCCAGCCAACTAAAATGTTTGAAACCACCAAAGCGTATCAGTTCCAGAAGGAAGGCTGGTACGCTAAAGGTGCCGAGACAGGCAAGCCTGGGTGGAGCGAAATCTATCAATGGGAGACCAATAACTACCCGCTGTCGATCGCCACGAGTCGCCCCATTTATGACAAGAATAATCAGTTGATCGGCAGTGTGGGAGTGGAGCAGCGCCTTTCACAAATTAGTGACTTTTTACGTGAAATTAAGGTTAGTAAATCCAGCAAAGTGTTCATTCTCGAACGCAACGGATTTCTCGTTGGCAGCTCTAGCGATGCGCCCGTATTTTCGGTGACAAACGGCAAACCTCACCGACTGCGCGGCTTTGAGAGTCAGGACGCTTTAATTCAAGCCACGTCAAAGCATCTGGGCGATCGCTTCGGCGATCTCAAAAGAATTCAAACTGTTCAGCAGCTAGACTTTCAGCTCCAGAGTCAGCGGGAGTTTGTTCAAGTAACTCCCTGGCAGGATGAATGGGGATTGGACTGGCTGGTAGTCGTCGCCATGCCCGAATCAGATTTTATGGGACGAATTAATGCCAACACAGTCAACACGATTTGGCTGTGCTTGGGCGCATTAGGATTAGCAACGGTTTTGGGTATCTACACCTCGCGCTGGATTGCTAGACCAATTTTGCAGATTGGTAAGGCATCGTCGGCGATCGCCGAAGGAAAACTCGACCAAAACGTCGCCGCCTCTGGTGTTAAAGAACTGGATGTGCTTGCTCAATCCTTTAACCGCATGGCGCAGCAATTGCGCGATTCCTTCACCGCCCTAGAGCAAACTAACCAACAGCTAGAACAGCGAGTTGAACAACGCACCGCCGAACTCCAGTGTGCAAAACAAGTAGCAGATAATGCCAACAAAGCAAAGAGTGAATTTCTTGCCAACATGAGCCACGAACTCCGCACTCCCCTCAACGGTATTTTGGGCTACGCTCAAATCCTCCAACGCAGTACCGCGTTGCCAGCGAAAGAACGTCATGGGGTAGAAATCATGCACCAGTGCGGAAATCATTTGCTGGGGCTGATCGAAGATGTGTTGGACTTGTCCAAAATTGAAGCGGGCAAACTAGAACTTACACCTAAAGCGATTCACTTTCCCTCATTCATTCAAGGTGTCGCTGAAATCTGTCGCATTCGTGCTGACCAAAAAAGCATTAATTTCGTTTACGATCCCGATCCCCAGTTGCCTGAAGGGATGTTTGTTGATGCAAAACGGCTGCGCCAAGTATTGCTCAATCTGCTAGGAAATGCGATTAAATTCACCGACCAAGGTTATGTTAAGCTTAAGGTTAACGTCATTGAGAATCATGCCAATCCGTCCACTCGCAGAATCGGATTTCAAGTCGAAGATACCGGTTTTGGAATTGCACCTGACCAATTGGATAAAATTTTTCAGGCTTTTGAACAAGTGGGCGATCGCCAGCGCCAATCCGAGGGTACCGGTTTAGGACTGGCGATCGCTCAAAGAATTGTCCAACTCATGAACGGACAAATCCAAGTTAAAAGCCAACCCGGAGTTGGTAGTAATTTCTTTTTTGAGGTGGAACTGGCGATCGCTACCGATTGGGCACAGCAAAACTCGATCGCAACTGGAAAACAAATTATTGGTTACGAAGGAGAACGACGCAGTATTCTGGTAGTAGATGATCGTTGGGAAAACCGAGCCGTTCTCGTCAACTTGCTAGAGCCACTCGGATTCCTGCTGACTGAGGCCGAAAATGGACTTGAAGCATTGAAAAAAATCCGACATTCTCCACCAGATTTAGCGATTACAGACTTGATGATGCCAGTCATGAACGGCTTTGAACTGCTCGAACAAATTCGCAGCGAACATAATTTGCGAAACCAGAAGATTATTGTCTCTTCTGCATCGGTGGCACAAGCCGACCGACAGATGAGTTTAGATGCAGGGGGAAATGATTTCCTAGACAAACCAGTGAATGTCAGTGAATTATTTAACCTTTTAGCCACTCATTTAGAATTAAAGTGGAAATATGAAATTCAAGTATCCAACGAGTCTAAAGCATCCACTTTGACGACTACTTTAGAAAAGCCAGAAATAATAATTCCTGACATTTTAGAGATAAATAAATTACTAGATCTGGCAAACAAAGGCAACTTAAAACGGCTGCGAGAATACACAGAGCATCTTGCTCAATCCAACCCTCGTTACGCTGGTTTTGCCTCAAAAATCATTAACCTGGCCAAGCAATTTAAAGCCGAAGAAATTGAAGAATTGCTGAAACAATACCTGACAGAGGAGAAAACAGATGTCTAGTCCAGAATTAATTCTGGTGGTGGATGATACCCCTGCGAACTTAGAAGTGGTTTGTGAAACCTTAAGTGATGCGGGGTACGAAGTAGCAACCGCGATCGACGGCGATCGCGCTCTGAAGCGAGTCCGAGCTTATCCTCCCGATTTGATCTTGCTTGATGTTCAAATGCCAGGAATTGACGGCTTTGAAACCTGCCAGCGTCTGAAGGCAGATCCCGCAACAGCCAGCATTCCTATCATTTTTATGACCGCTCTCTCCGATGCTGAGAGTAAGTTGAAAGGATTTGCATTAGGTGCTGTGGACTACATCACCAAACCCTTTCAAGAAATTGAGGTGCTAGCACGGGTGAAAACTCATGTGCAGCTACGGCAGTTAACCAAAAATCTAGAACAGCGTGTAGCTGAAAAAACCGCTGATTTAGAAGCCGCACTCACACAACTCCAACAATCTCAAATTCAGTTAATCAACAGCGAAAAGATGTCTGTTTTGGGTAATTTAGTGGCGGGTGTCGCACACGAAATTAATAACCCGCTCGGCTTTCTGGTTGGCAATCTCAAACCTGCTAAAGATTATATTAAAGATTTATTTCAACTAATCGATTTATACCAGCAAGAACTATCTCATCCGAGTGCCAAACTACAGGAAGTTGTGGAGGAAATAGACTTGGAATACTTGCGAGAAGATTTACCTAAGTTGATGGATTCGATGGAACAAGGAGTGGCTCGTATTTGCACGATCAGCACCAGTTTAAGAACTTTCTCGCGTTCTGATTGCGATCGCCCTATTTTTTTCGATATCCACGAGGGCATTGACAGCACGCTGTTGATTCTCAAGCATCGCCTCAAAGCCAATGAATCTCGCCCGGAAATTAAAGTCATCATAGACTATGGTGATTTACCAAAAGTAGAATGCTTTGCGGGACAGTTGAATCAGGTATTTATGAATCTGTTGGCAAATGCGATCGATGCCGTTGAGGAATCAAATCAAGGATGCAGTTTTGCTCAGATCAAAGCCAACTGTAACCAAATTACTGTCAAAACCCAATTGTCTGAAGATCGGGTGGCGATCCGAATTCAAGATAATGGGATTGGCATGACTCCTGATGTGAAGCAAAAAATTTTCGATCATCTGTTTACAACTAAAGCCGTGGGCCAAGGAACAGGGCTAGGATTGGCGATCGCCCGTCAAATCGTAGTCCAGAAACACTCTGGAACTTTAGAAGTCAACTCAACTTTAGGTGAAGGTACAGAGTTTGTGATTTCAATTCCGGTGAAGGATCTCGCTGTAAAAGACTTTCAGAAAACGAGCTGTGTTGGGGCAGCATACAGATGATTGGTGATGTTCCCAAAGGCGATCGGGCCCCACACAAACTCAACTTTTGTTAACCGAAAAATCCCAGTATGGTCAATCAGGGTACTTTAAGTTGCAATTCACAATCGGGAGAAGGCAGGGAGTTTGTAATTAAAATTCCGCTCAAACAAAATTTTAGACCTTAGAACCTATCTACAGCAATATTACTATAACTACAACAAAAAATGCTTTTTGTTATAGTGCGATGCACCCTTGTCACCTGCTAGGGCGATCGACACATCTTCCCAAGCTCCCTATTCCCAAGCTATACTGGGAACCCACCAAAAATTAGCTACATTAACGAATTATTAGCATAAAAATAACTTGCCATAAATGCTATTATATGAAACAATCTAGGATGTTGCAATTTCAAACTACTGTTGGGAACACAAATAAAATATCATGGAGAGATTCAGAGTAGAAGTTATTTCTCAAACACCAAATCCTCAGCAAGTAGTTTATGCTGCACTCCATCAAGACTATACTGAGAACTTTGTATTTGACGAGCGGGATTCGTGGCCTTCTGAGGCAGAATGTGGCGAAATAATTGTTAAGCGACTCCTAGCGGGCGATCGCGGGCATTACGGCCCCTTAGAACATCCCCAAATTATTTTTAATTGCGGCTATTTTCCTCACAGTGTCATGCAGCAGGCGAGGACACATCGTGTAGGAGTATCATTCGATGTTCAATGTCTTGCTGCTGATACCTTAATCACTTTTGTTGATTGTAAGGGAAGTGCTGGCAAGAAAAATTTGAGCAAAACAATTGGAGAACTTTATGACCTTTGGACTAATGGGGAAAAAGCGATTCGTTCTCGGTCTATTCTAGGTCGAAATGGTGAGCCACCAGGCGAATACCGTCGTGACTGCAAACAAAGAATTCGTAAAATGCGCCTACGAGTCTTAAATGAACAAACAGGCTTGTTTGAAGTAGGTCATATCAAAGAGGTAATGTGCAGCGGTATTCAGCCGGTTTATAAGGTAACATTGGAAGACGGCAAAACTTTAGAATGTACCGCTAATCACCGTTTATTTACCCCCGACGGTTGGCAAACCATGAAAGATGCGGTTGGGTTAATAACCCACGCAGATGAAACAGTGGTTCGTATTAACCAAAATTCCCATGTTATGTGTAATGGTGTGTCGGTGACAGATGATAGGATTTACACAGACAAGTCATGGCTTGAAACCAAAATTTCGCAAGGATTGACAATCAAAAAAATTGCTGACTTATCTAACTGCTCTCCCAATACGATTAAAGCATGGACTAACAAACATGGGCTATCTTTAGCCTATTCAGGTTCGCGCTTCCCTGAAGGTCATAAGCCCTGGAATTATAACCCTAACGCTCTCTATCGCGACCAAAATTGGTTAGTGGAGCAACTTGAGAAAGGATTGCACGCTGATGAAATGGCGACTTTAGCTAACTGCTCAATTGAGGTCGTTAAAAAATGGGTCTATGCTTATGGACTGTCTCTAAATAAGCGAAAACCAGGGAGCAATGAACCTTGGAATAAAGGCAAAGGAGGTTATGAACTAAACCTCTCTGAAGACAGTCGCCAAAAACGGATAGAAAATGCAAAAATTTACACACAAAGAGGTGCTGAGTCTCATTTTTGGAAAGGTGGCACTTCTACCGAGCGACAATTGATTGGCGCTTGGACACGGCAAATTGCACCCCAAGTCCACAAAAAGTTTGATTATATTTGTCAAAAATGTGCCATGAGGGGTGGTAGTCTTCACGCTCATCACTTAATACCAGTTTTTGCAAATCAATCTCTCGCTTATGATTTTGATAATTTAGTGACTGTCTGTAAAGAATGTCACGAACATATCCATCAAAATAATTTAGAGATTGAATTTTATCAAGCTTATTCACCAATTTTAGATCCTCAAGATTGGGAAGTTAAGCCCAAGCCCAAGGGAAGAAAATTGCAGTCTCATGCCGTAAAAGTCAAGAGTGTTGAATATGTTGGTCAACACATGACTTACGACTTAGAAGTGGATGGTGACTGGCATAACTTTGTTGCTAATGGTTTAGTAGTACATAATTCTCTTCGCTACACGGGAAATCAATTTCTGGATGCAGCAGTCGGTAAAAAAGATATCGAAGATATTTTTTACCTGCGTCCAGTAGATTATTATACCGATCGCGAAGGCAAAAAATATTACTATTCTCCCGAACAAAGAGAAAAAGATTTAGAGTGGTGTCTAGAAGCCGCTAAACGTTACAAAATTGACTTCGACGGCGGGATGTCGGAGGAACACGCCAGAGGCAAATTACCCTTTGACTACCGCCAGCATTTTGTAGTCAGTTTCAATTTGAGGTCTTTCCTGCATTTTGCCGACTTAAGAAACAAGAAAAATGCTCAACTAGAAATTCAAAAACTCTGCGAAATGATGTGGCCTCACTTTGAGAATTGGGCACCGGACATTGCCAAGTGGTACACAGCTACTCGTCTGGGAAAAGCAAGGCTAGCCCCGTAATATCATGTCCGTTGTGCGCTTCGGACTTCTATGATGTTAAATTTTGTAGGGGCGGGTTCACCAACAATAATTGCCATAATAGACACTCTCATAAACCCGCCCCCGCATCTACAAGTCAGATGCTACAGGATTTGATATCAAGTAAATACCAAACAAGATGAAACTAAAAATTCTGCAACTCCATGAATTAGCGATAATCCCGCAATATGCCCATGATACTGATGCTGGAATGGACTTATTTTCTATAGATGAATTAGAAATTACTCCGGGAGAAAGCCAGTTAATTCATACAGGAATATCAATAGAATTACCAGAAAAAACAGAGGCTCAAATCCGTCCCAGAAGTGGTTTAGCTCTCAAGCACCAAATCACTGTCCTCAATGCACCAGGAACCATAGATGAAGGCTATCGAGGCGAAATCAAAGTCATCTTAATCAATCACGGTCAAACTTCCTTTCAAGTGACAAGAGGCATGAAAATTGCTCAAATGGTAATAGCGCCAGTAATTCGTGTGGAAATTGAAGAGATTAAAATGTTACGTTCGAGTTCTAGGGGAGATAAGGGATTTGGCTCAACTGGACTATGACAATAAATTTCTTGTTTCAATACAGTTCTCATTCTAGCTTTTAAATGAACAATACACCAGACAATTACGAACCCCCTCACAGACCAAATTGGGACGAATACTTTTTAATGTTAGCAAAATTAGCTGCTACTCGATCGACTTGTCTGGCTTTCCCCGTCGGCGCAGTAATTGCTAAAGACAGGCAAGTTTTAGCCACGGGTTACAACGGTTCGCCGTCAGGTTCGGTACACTGTACGACTCAAGGCTTTTGCTATCCGGGTTTAAGCAGTTGCGACGCCAGCAAAACTTTGCCGTCGCGGGCGGTGCACGCTGAAGCAAATGCGATCGCCAAAGCTGCCAAACACGGGATATCTACGGCTGGATCTAGCATTTACGTGACTTTAGAACCCTGCATTTATTGTTTGAAATTAATCATTTCTGCAGGGATTCGCGAAGTTTTTTATGAAACTGTTTTTAACAGCGGAGAAAAAGCTGAGTTGAGAGATTCTTTTATAGCTGAAGGTATTGTTGAGTTTACACAAATTCAGCTATCTGAAATCACAGCAAAAACAGCAGCTTCATTTCTGCTGAATCCTACGTCTGTTCCAAAGGGCGATCGACCATTTGGTTCGTAGCGGGGACTTTAGGATCGAAAACTTAATAGCTTAAGCACCTCCTACAGTCCTCTATCTCGTAAGTTGCGAGAAAGAAGGAGGCAAAGAGAGCCTCCGCACCTGCATTACCAGGCTCTTCCTGGTAACGAGAAATCCCTTAAGTTATTAAATTTTCATTCCTTAGTCCGCATTCAGAATTTAACAGTCAACAGTCAACAGTCAACAGTCAACATTCAATCAAACTCGTCCACAACTTGTAAATAGTCGATCGCCGCATCTATCCTCGAACTATACTTAAAAGCAAACTGATCGAACCAATATCTCTCATCGGAATTCTTATCCAAATTTTTCAGCCAAACTTGAGCTTGCCTAACCTTCTGCCTGCGGGTTTGGATGTCTAACTCTGACTGCACAATCTTTTCTGGGGGTTGCGGTGCTAGTGCAGTCACTTCCTGAGCTTTATTTTCTGCTTTTTTCGGAGACTTAAGCGGTTTTTGTGCAGCAACTTCCTGATGTTTATTTTGTGCTTCGCATTCAGCCTTAATTTCAGCTAAATCCTTCTCTAAAGCACCAGGATACAAATTGATATTTGTTGTTTTTGATGTTTTATTTGACGGCACTGCTGCTGGTTGCGAAAGCGGTTGTGCTTCCACTGACGGCTGACTTTGTACCTCGCGAAGTTTTTGAGATGCTTGATATTCTGCCTTAAGTTCAGCTAACAGGCGATCGATCGATTCCATAACTTAAAACCCTCTAAAAAATGCTGTCCAGCAACCAGCCACAAATATAATCGCGCGAAATTTCCCCGATTCTTCAATCAGTGATTGCATTTAACAATACTTCCGTCAGTGTCATGTCTTCAAGATCGTCCATCGTCACGGTATCAACGATATCAAATTTAGCCCCAGCGCTTTGTAATTCGTCATCTAATATTTTGAGAAATTTAGTAGCTTCCGGCGCATTCCCTACTTGAATGAAAGAAATTGCTAACTCTTCATCTCGATCGATCTTCCGCGAAGCCTCTATAATCGTTTTCATCACTTCTTTGCGATCGTCGGGTTCACCGTCCGTCACCACTAATATTGTTTCCCCATTTTGCTTGGTCTTACCGGATGCTTTGCGCTGAAAATAACTGTTTAGAGCGTCTAGCAGTACCGCAGCTAAATTTGTATTCCCCGAAGGTTCGTTTTCTTGGAATATTTGCAAGACTTTAGCTGATGTTACGTTGTCGTAGCGCTTGAAACGACCGGAAAACACATAAACGGTGATGCCGTCTGGATCCAGTTCTTCGCATTTGTTCGCTAGGGCGATCGTCGATTCTTGGATCAGCGCCCACCGACTTTTACCGCCAGTCCGATCTTTAGTGTACATACTGCCGCTTTTGTCAATGATGATTGTATAATCGCGGTTCTGAAGCATAAGATTTTCCTGTTAATTAAATAAAGTTTTTCCAAAAAAGAAGAAAACCAGCGAGCCGAAGCTGTTGAGCTTTCGTTGCTCGCTGCGTTTTTTAGTTGATTTGCGATCGCAAATAGCAGAATTTAAGCTGTAACTAAAGCTTCTTTAAGCGGCTTCCAGCTAAAAACTCGATCGCCCCCCATCTCCACTGCTATTTTAACTCGCGGTTCTAACGTCGGCAAAACAGTCAAATACTCAACTTCCTGACTCGACAAAACCTGCCCTTCAATAATCCACAGCACCAGTCCTTTTGCTTTCGGCGGCAAATTGTCTAATTGAGTTTTCAACATCGGCGGCAGGTAGTACGTATAACCGACAGCCCCTTCATTGCCAGTAGTTTTTTTGCCCAAATGCGGCGGCCGCACTCCGTGAACCCCCGTCAAATACATCGCCAAATCGCCCAAGCCCCGCGCCGTAATCGTATGGGCACCGTAGCCCGCAGCCCTCAGCCGCCGCAGGTAACGACCCTCAAATCCTCCCTCTAAAGGAACGTACAGGGCTAGCGACCCCGACTTTTCCAAATCCCGAATCATATCCGAACCAGTCGTAATCAGTCCCATAAATTTGTCTTGCCTGCTGTTTTAAATGTGGTCGATCGCCAATTGCGAGCTTGGAGTATTATAAATCCTCAAGCTGAGGCGAAAAGTTTAGTCCGGGACGATCCGAATCAAAAAACCGGGTTTTTCAATCTGATTGACGGTTTGACCAAAGTATTGTCGTTAAAAAAATTCCGGTTTCCGGCCACGGGTGGTTAATTCATCAACTTATGCTCGCGGCCTTGACAAACGGCAAACACTTCATATACTATTGTAAATTGTCGCCGTTAAGGATACTGAGTAGCTTGCCGCTCAAGTCCTGGCGCAAACAAGCAAGACCGAGACAAAACTCGGAGAGCGATCGGGTAAAAAGCCGCGCATCTCAACCCTTGCAAGACTTCCACAAGCTCGCTCCCAAATTTAAAACTCAAATTTTAAACACCGAGGAAAGCTGTTGGTTGATAACAGTTAATTGCAGGAACACTGAAATAAATGTTTCTGCACAAGAGCAAGCGGATTGACGTAAAAAAAATCTCAATCCGAAACCTCTTGCGTAAATAAAAGGAAAAAATCCGTGTCTGTAGGCATTCTTGGTACAAAACTAGGCATGACTCAAGTGTTTGACGAAGAAGGGAGAGCAATCCCCGTCACCGTCATTCAAGCAGGGCCTTGTACAGTAACTCAAATCAAAACAAAACAAACTGACGGCTACGGTGCCGTTCAAGTTGGATACAGCGACGTTAAGCCGAAGGCTCTCAACCAGCCAAAATTGGGACACCTTGCCAAGTCGGGGGCGACTCCATTGCGCCACTTGCACGAATACCGATTGGAAGACACCAGTTCCTTTGAATTAGGTCAACAACTAAAAGCAGATAGCTTTACACCGGGACAAATAGTAGATGTCATCGGTACAAGCATCGGTAAAGGTTTTGCAGGCTTTCAAAAGCGCCACAACTTCAAACGAGGCCCTATGTCTCACGGTTCCAAAAATCACCGCGAACCTGGATCGATCGGACCTGGAACAACTCCCGGCCGCGTCTATCCCGGTAAAAAAATGGCGGGACGTATGGGCAACGTTCAAGTCACCGTCCGCAAACTCACAATTGTCCGGGTGGATGCAGAGCAGAATTTGTTGCTAATTAAGGGAGCAGTTCCCGGCAAACCTGGCGCCTTAGTCAATGTTGTGCCTGAGAAAAAAGTAGGACGTTAGTCAGCAGTCAGCAGTCAGCAGTCAGTAGATAGTAGTTGGCGGGCGAGTAGCAAGAAGAACTAAGAGCCAAAAACTTAAAGCTGACAAAGCGACAAAGCGACAAAGCGACAAAGCGAAAACTAAAAAACAGACAACTAACAACAGACAAAGGACAAAAGATATGGTTAATTGTGTAGTGCGAAATTGGCAAGGCGAAGAAGTTGGGGAAACAACTTTAGAACTGCGCGTAGCCAAAGAAGAAAATGCGTCTCACATCGTTCACAGAGCATTGACGCGGCAACTGAATAACGCCCGTCAAGGAAATGCTTGCACCAAAACTCGCTCGGAAGTTAGAGGTGGCGGTCGCAAACCTTGGCGTCAAAAAGGCACCGGTCGAGCCAGAGCAGGTTCTATCCGTTCTCCGCTGTGGCGGGGCGGCGGTGTCATATTCGGGCCGAAACCCAGAGACTTTGAAGTCAAAATGAACAAGAAGGAACGCCGTCTCGCTTTGCGGACAGCATTCCAAAGTCGCACCGAAGACATGATTGTGGTTGAAGAATTTGCAGAGCAATTTCCGAGACCGAAAAGCAAAGAATTGCTGAGCGCGATCGCCCGTTGGGGCATCGACCCAAATAAAAAAGTTCTGTTAATCTTGCCAGAACCGCAACTAAACGTCTATTTGTCAGGACGCAACATCGAATTAGTCAACGTCATCTTGGCAACTTCCCTGAACGTTTACGACGTTCTCGCGGCTGACAAAATCATTGTCACCTCTACCGCCATCACAAAAATTCAGGAGATTTACGGTGAGTAAAATCGACCCCCGCGACTACGCAGATTTGATCCAGCGTCCGATTCTCACCGAGAAAGCTACCAGAATGATGGAATTAAATCAATTTACATTCGACGTAGCCCCCAAAGCGACCAAGCCTCAAATCAAAGCAGCCATCGAAGAGCTATTTAAGGTGAAAGTCATCGGCGTAAACACCCAAAACCCGCCGCGCAAAAAGCGTCGAGTTGGTAAATTCGTCGGCTTTAAACCTTGTTACAAGCGAGCAACCGTCACTTTGCTAGACGGAGAGTCGATCCGCAAACTGCTATTCCCAGAAGTTTAGCCAATTTTGGATTTTAGATTTTAGATTTTAGATTTTAGATTGCAGTTAGCTCGTGCCAATTCCCAATCCAGGAAACAGCAAAGTTAACTGATCATCCCAAATCTGAAATCCCAAATCTAAAATCTAAAATCCCAAGTCTAAAATCTAAAATCTAAAATCGATTATGGGCATTCGTTCTTACCGACCTTATACATCCAGCACCCGAGAAAAAACTGTCTCGGACTTTGCTGAAATTACCACGTCAGAACCCGAAAAGTCTCTAACCAGCAACAAGCACACCAAACAAGGCCGCAACAACCGAGGCGTCATCACCTGTCGCCACCGGGGAGGCGGTCACAAACGGCTTTATAGAGACATCGACTTCCGGCGCGACAAACACAGCATTCCTGCTACCGTCAAGTCGATCGAATATGACCCCAACCGCAACGCCCGCATCGCCCTTGTATTCTACAAAGATGGCGAAAAACGGTACATCCTGCACCCGCTAAACTTAACCGTCGGTACAGTAATAGTCTCAGGCCCAGACGCGCCGATCGAAATCGGCAACGCCCTACCCCTGAAAAACATCCCCCTCGGTACCAGCATCCACAACGTAGAGCTAGTACCCGGAAAAGGCGGACAAATCGTCCGTTCCGCAGGCTCCAGCGCTCAGCTAATGGCAAAAGAAGGTACCTACGTCACCCTCAAACTGCCCTCCGGCGAACAGCGCAAAGTCCGCGCCGACTGCTACGCCACCATCGGTCAAGTTGGCAACACAGACGCTAGAAACATCAGCCTCGGTAAAGCAGGCCGCACCCGCTGGAAAGGCCGCAGACCAACCGTTCGCGGTAGCGTCATGAACCCGGTAGATCACCCGCACGGCGGTGGCGAAGGCAGAGCGCCCATCGGACGCTCTGGGCCCGTCACACCTTGGGGTAAACCAGCATTGGGTGCCAAAACTCGAAAAAAGAAAAAGCGCAGCGACTCTTTAATCGTCCGTCGCCGCCGCAAATCTTCCAAGCGCGGCAAGGGCGGCAGACAAAGTTAAGGAAGAAGGAAGAAGGAAGAAGGGAGAAGGAAGAAGGAAGAAGGAACAACGAAAAAGTTTTCCGTGCTCTTTTATTCCTGCAACTTTCTTCCCAATTCAATTCCAACTACTAATTACTAATTACCAAAACCATGTCTCGATCGCTAAAAAAAGGCCCCTTTGTAGCAGATCACCTGCTTACAAAAATTGAAAAACTCAACGCCGAAGGCAAAAAACAAGTAATTAAAACTTGGTCGCGCTCTTCCACAATCCTGCCTCAAATGGTAGGTCACACGATCGCAGTTCATAACGGCAGACAGCACGTCCCAGTCTACCTCACCGACCAAATGGTAGGTCACAAACTCGGAGAATTCTCCCCCACTCGCACCTTTAGAGGTCACAGCGATAAAAAGGCAAAAAGATAGCCAAATTAGGTGACAGGTAATAGGTAACTGGAAAAAGTTTTTCCCAATTACCAATTACCTTTTTCCCAATTACCAATTACCAACTTACCCAAATCGAAATGGTTATAGATACCACATCCGAAATTAAGGCGATCGCCCGTTACATTCGGTCATCCCCCTTCAAAGTACGCCGAGTCCTCGACCAAATTCGCGGCAAAAGCTACCAAGAAGCCCTGATTTTACTCGAATTCATGCCCTACCGCGCCTGCGAACCCATCGTCAAAGTTTTGCGATCGGCAGTAGCCAACGCCGAACACAACGCAGGACTAGACAAAAGTAAGCTAGTAGTCTCTCAAGCTTACGCAGACCAAGGCCCAGTCCTCAAGCGCTTCAGACCCCGCGCTCAAGGTCGCGCCTACCAAATCCGCAAGCCAACTTGTCACATCACCGTAATAGTTGCTCCGATCCTAGAAGACTAAACCAAGGAAAAACGTAATAGGTAATAAACAGCTTAAAGTTGAAAAAATAGGCGATCGCCAATTACCTTTTCCTCAAAGCACGGAAATCACGGAGTCGCAGACAGTTGTTTTTTACATCTTCCTTCTTCCGACTTCCCTCGAACTTATTCCCAGTTACCAATTACCTTTTTCCCAATTAACTAATCAAATATTATGGGCCAAAAAATACATCCAATTGGTTTTCGTCTCGGCATTACCCAAGAGCACCGCTCTCGCTGGTTTGCTGACCCGAAGAACTATCCAGAACTCTTGCAAGAAGACTACAAAATCCGCAAGTACGTCCGCAAAACCCTCAGCAATGCTGGCATTTCCTCAGTCAGAATTGAACGGAAAGCCGATCAAATCGACCTAGAAGTCTTCACCGCCAGACCGGGCGTTGTCGTAGGCCGCGGCGGAGCAGGTATCGAAACCTTGCGCGTCGGTTTGCAACAGCTAATCGGTAACAACCGCCAAATTCGCATCAACGTCGTCGAAGTTCAGCGCGTAGACGCCGATGCCACACTGATCGCAGAATACATTGCCCAGCAACTAGAACGGCGCGTATCCTTCCGCCGAGTAGTCCGCCAAGCAATCACCCGCGCCCAAAAAGTCGGCATCCAAGGCATCAAAATTCAAGTCAGCGGACGGCTAAACGGCGCAGAAATCGCCCGTACCGAATGGACGCGCGAAGGCCGAGTCCCCTTGCACACGCTGCGGGCCGACATCGACTACTCCTACTGCACCGCTCAAACCATCTACGGTATTCTGGGCATTAAAGTTTGGGTTTTCAAAGGCGAAATTATTCCCGGACAAGAACAAGAATCTGCACCAAACGCAGCCGTGCCCCGGACTAAACAAAAGCGCCGTCGCCAGAACTTTGAAGATCGATCGAACGAAGGCTAGCTAATTGTTAACTGTTAGTTGCAATGGTCAATTGTCATTTAAAACCAATTGCCAATTACCAATTGCCAATTACCAATTACCAAATACCAAAATCCCAACTCCCAAAGCCATGTTAAGCCCTAAAAGAACAAAATTCCGCAAACAACAGCGCGGGCGAATGAGCGGTCAATCCACCCGCGGCAACACAGTTAGCTTTGGCGACTTCGCGCTCCAAGCCGTCGAACCCGCCTGGATAACCTCCCGCCAAATCGAAGCCGGACGGCGCGCCATGACCCGCTATATCCGCCGGGGCGGTAAAATCTGGATTCGCATTTTTCCCGACAAACCAGTCACCCAGCGCGCAGCAGAAACCCGGATGGGTTCTGGTAAAGGCGCGCCGGAGTTTTGGGTAGCCGTCGTCAAACCAGGCCGGATCATGTTTGAAATTGGCGGTGTAGCCGAAGAAACAGCCCGCGAAGCAATGCGTTTGGCATCTTTCAAATTACCGATTAAAACCAAGTTCATCAGCCGCGAAGAAGGCCAGTCCTAGCGAAAATCGAAGGTAGAGTTAGGTCGGCATTGGTCTGAATTTTAAAGGGCGACAGCAATTTAAAATCGGCAATTCATAACTTTTCTTTCCTTCGACCTTCAGCATCTAGACAATTAAGTCTTCACTCTTTCGATCGCTCACGATAAAGCACAGAATTATGTCTTTGACCAAGATTAAAGAAGCTAGAGAATTAAGCGATGCAGCAGTAGCAGAGCAAATTTTAGCCGTCAAGCGCCAACTCATGGATCTGCGGCTCCAGCAAGCTACCGGCCGCCTGGAAAAGCCTCACCTGTTCAAGCACGCCAAACATCGGCTGGCTCAATTAATGACAGTTGAACGCGAGCGACAAATCGCAGCCGACGCTCAAGCTAAAGCCGAAAAAGCCGCATCGAAAGCAGCCGACGCACAGCAAGCTGCAACCGCAGTCAGTCCCGAGTAAGCAGCAGCCGAAGCTCGCACAGTAGTTCAAAAAAACTCAATTGCACAATTAAAGATAGATAGCTATGGCAGTTAAAGAACGAGTTGGCGTAGTAGTCAGCGACAAGATGGACAAAACCGTCGTAGTAGCGATCGAAAACCGCTCCTCCCACAGTAAGTACGGCAAAATCGTAGTCCGCACCAAGCGGTACAAAGCTCACGACGAAGAAAATCAGTGCAAACCAGGCGATCGCGTCCGCATCACTGAAACTCGCCCCTTGAGCAAAACCAAACGCTGGACGGTTGCTGAGATTTTCGGTGCAAAAAATGGCTAACAGTTAATTCTGGATTGCTCAAAAGCGCGATCGGCCATCGAGCTCGATCGACCATCCATTAGCAATTCACAGTTAGCAGTTAGCAAGCATCAAACTACCTTTTCCCCAATCACCATGATTCAACCCCAGACATACCTCAATGTCGCCGACAATAGCGGAGCCCGCAAACTAATGTGCATCCGCGTATTGGGAGGCGGCAACCGTCGCTACGGCGGAGTCGGCGATGTCATCATTGCCGTCGTCAAAGACGCCATCCCCAATATGGCAGTCAAAAAATCCGATGTCGTCAGAGCCGTCATTGTCAGAACCCGCAAAGGCTTGCGTCGCGACAGCGGCATGAGCATTCGTTTTGACGACAACGCCGCCGTCATCATCAATCCAGAAGGCAACCCCAAAGGCACTCGCGTTTTCGGCCCCGTCGCCCGCGAATTGCGCGACAAAAACTTTACTAAAATCATTTCCTTAGCCCCGGAGGTACTTTAAAATGTACGGAAAAAAGGGTAAAGCAACTAGCGAACCGCAGCGCTACAGAATGCACGTCAAAGCAGGCGACACCGTGCAAATAATTACTGGCAAAGAAAAAGGAAAAGTCGGAGAAATCCTCAAGACATATCCCAAAGTCAGCAAAGTAATTGTTAAAGGCGTAAATATCCGAACCAAGCACGTCAAGCCCCAGCAAGAGGGAGAATCCGGGAAAATAGTCACCTTTGAGGCTCCCATTCACAGCTCAAATGTCATGCACTATTCCGAAAAAGAGAAAATCGCCAGCCGCGTCTGCTATACATTTAGTGAAGACGGCCGCAAACTGCGACAACTCAAAAAAACCGGAGAAATCCTCGATAATTAGTCATCAGTCCTTAGTCCTTAGTCCTTAGTCCTTAAAAGACAACTGACAACTGACAACTAACAACTGACAAAGAACAATTCCCTGACCAAGCCCAGGGACAGTTAACGAAACACAAAAACTATGCCGGACAAACTCAAAGTTCTTTATCAAGGAAAAATCGTTCCCACACTGATGGATCAGTTTAAATATACTAATATCCATCAGGTTCCCAAACTCGTCAAAGTCACAGTGAACCGCGGTTTGGGAGAAGCATCTCAAAACGCTAAGGCACTCGATTCGTCGATCAACGAAATTAGCATCATCACCGGGCAAAAACCAGTGGTGACACGGGCGAAAAAAGCGATCGCAGGCTTCAAAATCCGCAAAGGAGTACCCGTCGGCGTTATGGTGACGCTGCGCGGCGATCGGATGTACGATTTTCTCGATCGGCTGATCAACCTCGCACTACCCCGCATCCGCGACTTCCGCGGCATCAGCCCCAAAAGCTTCGATGGTCGCGGCAACTACAGCTTGGGCCTGAGAGAACAGCTCATCTTTCCAGAAATAGAATATGACAGCATCGATCAAATTCGAGGCATGGACATTTCAATTATCACCACAGCAAAAACCGACGAAGAAGGACGCGCTTTGCTTAAAGAAATGGGAATGCCGTTCCGGGACAACTAAGCACTAGAGTAAGAAGCAAAAGATGGCAGCTAACGATACCATAGCAGATATGTTGACGCGCATTCGCAATTCTTGCATGGCGCGCCACCAGACAACACAAATTCCAGCTACAAAAATGACCCGTAGCATCGCCCAAGTCCTCAAAAATGAAGGCTTTATCAGCGAATTTGAAGAAGCAGAACCAGAAGGGGTCAAGCGAACTATAGTGCTTTCTCTAAAGTACAAAGGTAAAACTCGCAAGCCCATTATCACCGCACTTAAGCGAGTCAGCAAACCAGGACTTCGCGTTTACTCGAACCGTAAAGAATTGCCCCGAGTATTAGGCGGAATTGGCATCGCCATTATCTCCACCTCCAGCGGCATTATGACCGATAGAGAAGCCCGACGCCAAGGTTTGGGCGGAGAAGTGCTTTGTTATGTTTGGTAGTCATTAGTCATTCGATTTTAGATTTTAGATTTTAGATTGACGCTCCAGCGCAGTGAATCTGAGAGTTTCAACAAAAATCTAACATTTTGGGAGCATCAACTCAAAAGTATCGGGGCACAGTACCCGTTTATTGCGGGTCATTAGTCGCCGATTATTGGCAACAAACTCCAGAATCGATCGCTCAAAGACTAATAACTAAAGACTAACAATCAAGCACTAATCACTAAAAACAAAGGACAAAAAATATGTCGCGAATTGGCAAGCGTCCGATTAGCATTCCCACTAAAGTCACCATCACCCTAGACGGCCAAAAAGTAGCCGTCAAAGGCCCAAAAGGTGAACTTTCCAGAGTGATACCAGCAGAAATCCTCATGGGACTCGAAGGCGAGACTTTACTCGTTACCCGCCGAGACGAATCTCGCGTCGCCAGACAACTGCACGGCTTGTGCCGCACCCTAGTCGCCAACATGGTCGAAGGTGTATCAGAAGGTTTTCAGCGCCGTCTGGAAATTGTCGGCACAGGTTATCGGGCACAGGTTCAAGGACGGAACCTGATTTTAAACGTCGGTTACAGCAAGCCAGTTGAAATGCCCCCTCCAGAAGGCATCACAATGGCAGTTGAAGGCAACACCAACGTCATTGTCTCCGGCATTGACAAAGAACTCGTAGGTAACACAGCAGCCCGCATCCGCGCTGTGCGTCCGCCTGAAGTCTACAAAGGTAAAGGCATTCGTTACAGCGGCGAAGTCATCCGGCGCAAAGCTGGTAAAACAGGCAAAACAGGTAAGAAGTAAACATGAAGCTTACTCGCAAAGAATCAGTCCACCGCAGACACCGCCGCGTGCGGCGCAAGGTGTTCGGCACCGCCGAGCGTCCCAGATTAGCGGTATTTCGATCGGACCAGCACATCTACGCCCAAGTAATCGACGACACAGCCCAGCACACTTTGGCAGCCGCGTCAACCCTAGATCCAGAATTGAAAGCCGAACTCAGTTCTGGCAACAACTGCAGCGCCAGCACCAAAGTCGGTCAGTTGATTGCCAAACGCTGTTCCAGCGCTGGCATAGTCAAAGTCGTGTTCGATCGCGGAGGCAACCTCTACCACGGTCGCGTTAAAGCCCTCGCAGATGCAGCTCGCGAAGCCGGGTTAGACTTTTAGGAAGAAGGAAAAAGGAAGAATGAAGAAGGAAGAAGGAAGAAAGAAGCAATAAAATTCTTAATTCCTAATAGTTAATTCCTCATTGCAGACTACCAGTTACTAATCCTCAATTCCCCAAGACAAAACTATGGCAGAACAAAAAGAACAGCGCACCAAGAAAAAAAGCAGCAGCAACAACAAAGGACGCGAAAAAGAATCCGAATGGCAAGAAAGAGTTGTTCAGATTCGTCGCGTTACTAAAGTAGTCAAAGGCGGTAAAAAACTCAGCTTCCGCGCCATAGTCATTATCGGCAACGAACGCGGTCAAGTTGGAGTGGGAGTCGGCAAAGCTAGCGACGTCATCGGTGCAGTGAAAAAAGGCGTCGCTGACGGCAAAAAACACCTCATTGAAGTCCCCCTCACCAAAGCAAACTCCATCCCTCACCCCATCAACGGTGCAGGCGGCGGAGCCAAAGTCATGATGCGTCCGGCCGCAGCCGGAACAGGCGTAATTGCAGGGGGAGCAGTCCGAACAGTTCTCGAACTAGCAGGAGTCCGCAACATCTTAGCCAAACAGCTAGGTTCTGGAAACCCATTGAACAACGCCCGAGCTGCAGTCAACGCCCTCTCCACCCTCCGCACCTTGTCCGAAGTTGCTCAAGAACGCGGAATCCCAGTAGAAAACCTCTACGGTTAGGGCATAGGGAATGGCAAACTGTCAGTTTTGAGTGTTAAGTGCTGGCGTTGAGAATCAAAAAAATCCGCAACTCAAAACTCACGCACTCAAAACTACTGCGCGCCGGCTCTCTAAATACCAATTACCAATTACCAATTACTAAAACTATGAGATTGCAAGACGCCCGACCCAAAGCAGGCTCCCAAAAGCGCCGGCGACGCTTAGGCAGAGGTATTTCTGCCGGTCAAGGCGCGAGCTCCGGTAAAGGGATGCGCGGTCAAAAATCTAGAGCCGGTAGCGGCACTAGACCGGGTTTTGAAGGCGGCCAAAATCCTCTCTACCGCCGCCTGCCCAAGCTCAAAAGCTTCCCTTTAGTGAACCGCAAAGAGTACACTACCATTAATGTAAGTAAATTAGCATCGCTGCCAGCAAACACAGAAGTTACTCTCACCTCTTTGCTTCAAGCAAAAATTGTCACCGCTGACAATGGCCCGCTGAAAATCTTAGGAGATGGCGAACTAAATGTGCCCCTGCAAGTGCGCGCCAAGGCTTTTACCGCAGGTGCTCGCACCAAAATTGAAGCCGCAGGCGGAAATTGCGAATTAATTGCCTGAAGATTTGAGGTTTGAGAAGAAGTCCAAATCTCAAATCCTCAAGTTTGCTATCAGAAAATGATTTAGTCGAAAATCCCAAATCTAAAATCCCAAATCGTAACTATGGACGTTAGTAGAGAGAAAGCGCCAACTGCACAAGAGACATTCATGCAGATGGCTCAAGCTGCAGGTTTGCGGGGCCGTATCCTCGTAACCCTTGGCTTATTGATTTTAGTGCGTCTGGGTGTCCACTTGCCAGTCCCCGGCATCGATCGAGCTGCCTTTGCCCAAAACGTCCAAAATAGCCCTTTAATTGGCTTTTTGGACTTGTTTTCAGGAGGCGGCCTGTCAGCATTGGGGATTTTTGCGCTGGGGATTTTGCCCTACATCAATGCTTCAATTATCGTGCAACTTCTAACCGCTGCTCTGCCAAGTTTAGAAGATTTGCAGAAAAATGAAGGAGAAGCGGGGCGGCGCAAGATATCTCAAATTACTCGCTACGTTTCTTTGGGCTGGGCAATTCTGCAAAGCATTGGCATTGCGATTTGGGTCAGCCCTTTTGCTCAAGCTCCAGCGCCCTTATTCATAGCACAAACTGCTTTGGCCCTGACTGCTGGGTCGATGTTTGTCATGTGGATATCGGAATTGGTGACGGAACGAGGCATCGGGAACGGAGCGTCGTTGCTGATATTTATCAACATTGTGTCGGTTTTGCCGCGCTCTTTGGGACAAACTTTTGAGTTGGCCCAAAGTGGCGATAACGCGATTGTCGGTCGCGTAGTGGTTCTGCTGCTGGTATTTTTGGTGACGATTGTCGGGATTGTGTTTGTTCAGGAAGGTACTCGCCGTATTCCGATTATTTCTGCCCGCCGCCAAGTCGGACGCAAGGTTTATCGGGAGAGTCGCAGCTATCTGCCCCTGCGCTTGAATCAAGGCGGAGTGATGCCGATTATTTTTGCATCTTCGGTGTTGATTGTGCCTTCTTTCCTCGCTCAGTCTCTGAATAACCCATTTTTGGTTGAAGTTGCTAATGTTTTGAGTCCTAACGGGCCTGCGCCTTGGGCTTACGCGCTCTTTTATCTGACTTTGATTCTGTTCTTCAGCTATTTCTACGCTTCGTTGATTGTCAACCCTGTAGATATGTCTCAGAACTTGAAGAAAATGGGCGCTAGTATTCCTGGCATTCGTCCTGGTCAGAAAACGAGCGATTATGTGGAGAAGGTTTTGAACCGTTTGACTTTCTTGGGCGCGATATTTCTCGGTCTGGTGGCTATTGTACCAACGGCTGTAGAAAGTGCGATCGGCGTGCAAACTTTTAGAGGTTTTGGTGCAACTTCCCTGCTAATTCTAGTGGGTGTCGCGATCGAAACTGCTAAGCAAATTCAAACTTACGTCATCTCCCAACGATATGAAGGAATGGTGAAGTAATCGCAATGCAACTGATTTTTATGGGGCCTCCAGGGGCAGGTAAGGGAACTCAGGCTCAAATATTAGCCGCTCTCTGGAAAATACCGCACATTTCTACTGGTGACATTCTACGCGCCTGCGTGGTGGCGAAAACACCCTTGGGGCTACAGGCGAAAGCCTACATGGATGCTGGTGAGTTGGTTCCCGACCAGTTATTGATGGATATCGTCCAAGAACGCATGAATCAACCAGATGCAAGTGCAGGCTGGATTCTCGACGGCTTTCCCCGCACTGTGGCACAGGCAGCGTTTTTTGACAAACTGCTCTGTGATGTTGGTGTAGAGGGAAGTACGTCTGGTAAGGACTGCGATATCAGAGCTGTCAATTTGGACGTACCTGATAATGTTTTGGTGACTCGCCTATTGTCGCGGGGTCGCCAGGATGACAATGAGGAGACGATCCGCCGCCGGTTGCAAGTTTATCGCGAACAAACTGAGCCTTTGATTGAGTTTTACAGCGCTCGCGAACAGTTAGTTGCGGTTGATGGCGATCGCGATATGGGATTAGTCACTGCTGAACTGCAACAAGCCCTCTCTGGCGACTCTTGAACCCTCTCAATAGAGCTTGTTACTCACCAAATTTTGCTAAGATATGTTAACTAGGAGCTTTGTGTGCGATCGGGTTTTGTGAGGGTTGTTAGAAACAGGATTGAACTCGATTATACTTGCCACAACTTTACTCAAGTAAAGCTGAAGCAACAAGTTAATTAGAGTCAAGCATTCGATCGAGTCGCCCGAATTATTGCCCCGTTCGCCTTAGACCCGCCCAAAACGGATACAAGCCACCGACAATCATCGTCGCAAACCCTGATTTTAGACCGCAGTTTCTGCTCATTTGATGCCTCTGTGGAGTCAATCTAAAATCTAAAACTTGTTCGCTTGCGAAGTCGAAGCATCTAAAATCTAAAATCGGCAGATCCTTAGTTGGTAAATAGGTTTTGAAGCCAATACCGGGATACTCCTAGTTAATCAAATGTAAAATTGAGGTAAATACCAAATTGTCTAAGCAAGATTTAATTGAAATGGAAGGGACAGTGACGGAATCTCTTCCCAATGCGATGTTTCGCGTTGACCTAGATAATGGGTTTAACGTGCTAGCTCACATTTCCGGCAAGATTCGTCGCAACTACATCAAGATTTTGCCCGGCGATCGCGTCAAGGTCGAATTAACTCCCTACGACTTGACCAAAGGCAGAATTACATATCGCCTTCGGAAAAAATAGGCTTAGATAAAACTTTCTAAAAACTAATTTTAAGTTTTATTAGAGAGAACTTGGTAAAAAGCTTCAAATTTATGCTATAATGCTACGTTTGTAGTGTTGGCGAGAAGGGCGTCAACAACCCACCAGCGTAGAGGGCTAAGTGACTGCTACGCGGTAAAAGTATCGATTGCCCAAATTTGGGTGCAAGCGAATTTGACCCCAACAAAGGGAGTGGGTGCAAGCGGGCTCCTTCAATAAACAACCCGTACTTTATACAATTTAATCGAGGAGAGGCCTACACCTTGCCCAGCCTCTCCTCCCACCGCTCTACGGGCCAGCGTGGCTGAGTTCCGGTAGAGCGGGGTTCTCCAGGCAGGAAGAAAGATGAAAGTTCGAGCATCTGTCAAAAAGATTTGTGAAAAATGTCGCGTCATCCGCCGTCGCGGTCGAGTGATGGTGATATGCACTAACCCAAAACACAAACAGCGCCAAGGTTAGACAACAGCAAGATTGGGCGCTGCACGCAGGTGCCGCCTCATTCAACATTGTAGCCAAACAGGAAAATTAGGGAGACAAAAGTGTGGCACGGATTGCCGGGGTAGACCTTCCACGCGATAAGCGCGTCGAAATAGGTCTGACATACATTTTCGGAATAGGCCTGTCGCGGGCCCAAAAAATAATCGCTGCAACAGGCGTAAATCCCGACACTCGCGTCAAGGATTTAACAGAGGCCGACGTGACACTTCTGCGGGCTCATGTAGAAAGCACCTACCAAATCGAAGGAGACCTCCGGCGCTGGGAGTCAATGAACATCAAGCGCCTGATGGATATCGGGACTTACCGTGGTAGGCGTCACCGTTTGGGTCTGCCTGTGCGGGGCCAACGAACCCGTACCAACGCCAGAACCCGTCGCGGCGTTCGCCGAACAGTGGCGGGCAAGAAAAAGGCACCTTCCAAGAAGTAACTTCTTTTTGGAAAAACTACGCTGGGGGCTGCTGGCTCCTAGCGCTTCGGGACATTAGTTGAGAGAAACGTTAAAGAGACTAATATGGCGCGACAACAAACAGGCAAGAAATCTGGTGCAAAAAAACAGAAACGGAATGTACCCAATGGGGTAGGCTACATCCAGTCTACCTTCAACAATACGATTGTGACTATTACCGACCTCAACGGGGAAGTAATATCCTGGGCATCAGCAGGTTCCAGCGGCTTTAAAGGAGCGAAAAAAGGGACTCCCTTTGCAGCTCAAACAGCAGCAGAAAGTGCAGCCCGCAGGGCCAACGACCAAGGAATGCGCCAAATAGAAGTAATGGTGAGCGGGCCCGGAGCAGGTCGAGAAACTGCAATTCGGGCTCTGCAAGGGGCGGGACTGGAAATTACCCTGATTAGAGATGTTACCCCGATTCCTCACAACGGCTGTCGCCCTCCCAAGCGGCGTAGAGTCTAAAACGATTTGAGATTTTAGATTTTAGATTTTGGATAATGGTTAACTGCTTAAAATCAAAAACTAATAATGGTTTCAACTGTTGCCCCGTCCGTCCAAAATCCGAAATCCGTTCAGGGGTATGCTCTGCAATCTAAAATCCAAAATCAAAAATCCAAAGTGGAAAAGGGAGGTCACTCCGTGGCGCAGTTTCAAATTGAATGTATAGAGTCTAACACTGACAAAGACCGCAGTCAGTACGGCAAATTTGTCCTAGAACCCCTAGATCGCGGTCAGGGAACAACGGTTGGGAATGCGCTTCGGCGAGTGCTGCTGTCAAATTTGGAAGGAACGGCAGTAACTTCAGTCCGCATCGCGGGTGTCAATCACGAGTTTGCCACGATCGAAGGGGTACGGGAGGATGTTCTGGAAATTCTCCTGAACATGAAAGAGGTGGTTCTTAAAACTCATTCCCAGCAGCCGCAAATCGGCAGGTTGCGGATTGAGGGGCCAGTCACAGTTACTGCCGATCGATTCGATTTACCTTCTGAGGTGGAATTGATCGATAAATCGCAGTACATTGCGACTCTCTCCCCCGGTTCAGTTCTGGAAATGGAATTCAGAATTGAAAAAGGCATCGGATATCGAGCAGTAGACCGCAGTCGCGATGATGGGTCGGCTTTGGATTTTCTCCAAATTGACGCCATCTTTATGCCGATTCGCAGAGTCAACTACAGCGTTGAAGATGCTCGGTTGGGTGGCACGGCCGAGAAAGACCGGCTGATTATGGAAATCTGGACTGATGGCAGCGTGACTCCTCAAGAAGCTCTGAGTCAATCTGCCCACATCCTGGTAGATTTGTTTGCCCCTCTCAAAGACATCACCCACGATTCTCTCAAACCAGAGTATCCAGGTGAGGCCGATCCCACGAGCCAAATCCCGATCGAAGAATTGCAGTTGTCAGTCCGGGCTTACAACTGTCTCAAGCGGGCTCAGATCAACTCAGTCGCCGACTTATTGGATTATACCCAAGAAGACTTGCTAGAGATCAAGAACTTCGGGCAGAAGTCCGCAGAAGAAGTGATTGAAGCTTTACAAAAACGCTTGGGGATTACCCTGCCGCAGGAAAAATCAGCTAAAAGTTAATCAACGGGTAACGGGTAAAAAAGTGCGGAATTTTAAGTGGGTGAGTTCTTAAAAACCCAGAATTCACCCCCGGAGTTCGCAGACTATCTATCCCCGCGCCCAATTACCAATTACCAATTACCAATTACCATGCGCCACCGCTGTCGCGTCCCCCAACTAAACAAACCGGCTGACCAGCGCCGCGCCATGTTGCGCTCGCTGACCACCGAATTAATCCGTCACGGTAAAATCACTACCACTCTCGCCCGCGCCAAAGCGCTGCGCCCAGAAGCGGACAGAATGATTACCCTGGCAAAAGAAGGCTCCTTGGCCGCTCGCCGCCAAGCTATGGGCTATATCTACGACAAACAGTTAGTACACGCCTTGTTTGAGGCCGCTGCAGAACGGTACGGCTCGCGCAACGGTGGTTACACCCGCGTAGTGCGAACTGTCCCCCGTCAAGGAGACAATTCCGAAATGGCGATCGTTGAACTGGTTTAATGAAATTTTGGGTTGGAGATTTTTGATTTATGACTGACAATCCAAAATCCCCAATCGAAGATGCCCGATCGATACAGCGCGTTGCTTTAGTGATCCAATACATCGGCACTAACTTTCACGGCTGGCAGCGACAGCCGAACCAGCGTACAGTACAAGAAGAAATTGAAACAGCAATATCGACTGTCCTGCAACGTCCGGTAACGCTGCACGCTGCCGGGAGAACTGACGCAGGAGTTCATGCCGCTGCTCAAGTAGCCCATTTTGACGTCTGCGGCCCAATTCCGGCTCACCGCTGGGCAAGCGTTCTCAACTCTCGACTGGCAAAAGATATTTTAATTCGAGCTTCGGCAAAGGTGGAACCTACCTGGCACGCTCGGTTCTCAGCCAGTTGGCGGCGCTATCGCTACACCCTTTATACAGACCCGATTCCTAATTTGTTTGTGCGTCCTTATGCTTGGCACTGCTACCACGCGCCTGTGGACGAATCTTTGATTCAGGCAGCTTTGACACCGCTAATCGGGCGGCATCACTTGGCGGCTTTTCACCGCGCGGGGTCTGCCCGCCCCCATTCTTGGGTGGACGTACAAGCAGCAGAGTGTCATCGTTCTGGGCCTCTTATCTATATCGAGGTTCAAGCGAGCGGGTTTCTGTACGGGATGATGCGGCTGCTGGTGGGGTTGCTAGTGCAGGTGGGTCGCGGGGAAAGGGCGATCGACAATTTCACAGATATCTGGGTCAACGAACGCCGAGAAATGGTAAAATACGCCGCTCCCGCTCGAGGTTTATGCCTGCTGCGGGTTGGGTATTCAGAATTTCCCTTTCCCCCAGATGTTTGGTACGATACTCAGCCAAAATTAGTTATTGGTTATTAGTTATTGGTTATTAGTTATTGGTTATTAGTTATTGGAAACAACTAACAAATAACAAATAACAACTGACAACTAACAATGAACAACTAACAAATAACAAATAACAACTGACAACTAACAATGAACAAAACTTACGTCCCTACTCAAGACTCCCTAGAGCACAAGTGGTACGTGGTCGATGCTGCCGACCAGCGCCTGGGCCGTCTGGCAACAGAAGTTGCCATATACCTCCGGGGCAAACACAAACCCACTTACACTCCTTCAATGGATACCGGCGACTTCGTAATTGTCATCAATGCTGACAAAATCGCTGTTACTGGTAAAAAACGCACCCAGAAAATCTACCGCCGTCACTCTGGCAGACCGGGCGGCATGAAAACAGAAACTTTTGCCAAATTGCAAGCACGTTTGCCCGAAAGAATCGTCGAAGAAGCTATCCGGGGAATGCTGCCTCACACTTCTCTGGGCCGACAACTGTTTACTAAGCTAAAGGTGTACGCTGGCCCCAACCACCCGCACGAAGCTCAAAAACCAGAAGAATTAATTGTTCACACGATTCCGGGAGGAAATGAGTAATGCAAGCAACAGATACATCCGGGCGCGCCGTTTACTGGGGTACTGGCCGCCGCAAGTGTTCCGTAGCGCGGGTACGTTTGGTTCCCGGCACAGGCATACTGACTGTCAACGGTAAAGAAGGGGATTTGTACCTGCAATTCAACCCTACCTATTTGGCACTCGCTAAGGCTCCTCTGGAAACTTTGGGTCTGGAAAATGAATATGACATTTTGGTAAAAGTCGAAGGTGGCGGTTTGACCGGTCAAGCTGACTCGATTCGCTTGGGTGTCGCTAGAGCGCTTTGTCAGTTAGACCCGGATAACCGCAAGCCTCTGAAGACTGAGGGCTATTTGACTCGCGACCCGCGGGCCAAAGAGCGGAAAAAGTACGGTTTGCGGAAAGCTCGGAAGGCTCCTCAATACTCGAAGCGGTAATCGAGCAAAGAAGGAAGAAGGAAGAGGGAAGAAGGAAAAATTATCCAGATTCCATCCTTCTTTTTTTCAAGGTCTATTTCTGATTCCTGATTCGCGCTTTCGCAGCCAACGATTGCGGAAAATTCCTGCTGTTGTTGGTAGGTAAGTCCGATGACAGCTAAAATGGTTGTAAAGTCAAAAATTAGAGAGTAAAAAAAATGGCGAAAGATGGCATTCACCCTGAGTGGTATCCCGAATCTCAGGTTTTTTGCAACGGGGAACACGTGATGACGGTTGGTTCGACTAGACCAAAGCTTCAAGTTGATGTTTGGTCGGGGAATCATCCTTTTTATACTGGCACTCAGAAGATTATTGATACTGAAGGTCGTGTGGAACGCTTTATGCGGAAATATGGCATGACAGATGTAGAAATGCCGCAGGCAGATGCTTCCTCTGGCCCTCTGAAAATGGAAGACCCGAAAGCAGATGCTGCTAAGGCTGCTGCTAAAGGGAAAAAGAAGAAGTAGCTGGATTGTCATTTGTCCGCAGTCGGTTAAGAGTAGTGTTTTCTACAAATAACTGACTGCTATAGGATTTGAGATTTTAGATAAAAGACTTGCCGTAGCGGGCAGTTTAGTTCGATCGAGATTCTCTCCAAACTGCTCTTGAGTTCTAAAATCAAAAATCTAAATTTAAACATCTCAAATCGAACCGCTCTCGGATTGGAGGTTTTAGATAGAAGACTTGCCGTAGCAGGCGGTTGAGTTAAATCCAATTAAGTTCGATCGCGATTCTACTCCAACTGCTCTTCAAATCTAAAATCTAAAATCTAAAATCTAAAATCTAAAATCGATTGACGGAGGACAACTGACAATGGCTGAATCTTATTTGCTGGATAAATTGAAGTCGGTAGAGCAAACTTTTAATGAGTTGACTCGCCGCATGGCTGACCCGGATGTGGCTAGGGACAATTATGAGTTTCAACGGGTGGCAAAAGCTCGATCGTCCTTAGAGGAAGTGGTCGATACTTTTGCTCTGTGGAAAACGACTCAGGAAGATTTGGTGGGCGCGCGACAGGTGCTCAAGGAAGCTGCGGGCGATCGCGAAATGCAAGAAATGGCTGGACTGGAAGTTGAGGAACTTGAGTCGAAGCTGGAAAATTTGGAAAGTCGTTTGAAGGTGTTGCTGCTACCGCGCGATCCGAACGATGACAAAAATATTATGCTGGAAATTCGCGCTGGTACTGGCGGAGATGAGGCTAGTATTTGGGCGGGGGATTTGCTGCGGCTTTACACTCGCTACGCTCAAACTCAAGGCTGGCAGGTGAAATTGGTGAGCGAGTCGCTGGCGGAAATGGGCGGCTTTAAAGAGGTGATTCTGGAAGTTACCGGCGATAGCGTGTACAGCCAACTGAAGTTTGAGGCTGGGGTACACCGGGTGCAGCGGGTGCCTGTGACTGAGGCTGGCGGCCGGGTTCACACTTCGACGGCGACTGTGGCTGTAATGCCGGAGGTGGATGATGTGGAGATTCACATCGATCCGAAGGATATTGAGATGAGTACGGCTCGATCGGGCGGCGCTGGTGGTCAAAACGTGAACAAGGTGGAAACTGCTGCAGATTTGTTTCACAAGCCGACGGGTATTCGGATTTTCTGTACTGAGGAGCGCAGTCAGTTGCAGAATAAGGAGCGGGCGATGCAGATTTTGCGGGCTAAGCTTTATGAGATGAAGTTGCGGGAACAGCAGGATGAGGTGAAGTCCCGGCGTTTGGCTCAGGTTGGTACTGGTTCGCGATCGGAGAAGATTCGCACTTACAACTATAAGGATAATCGGGCTACCGACCACCGTTTGGGGGAAAATTTTTCGCTCAATAGTGTTTTGGAAGGGGATATTGAGGCGATTATTCAGACTTGTATTTCTCAGGATCAGCAGGAACGTTTGGCTGAGTTGGCTGCTTCTATTAATTGATGGAGCGATGGGGAATTAGGCACATTTTTGGGTGTGCCTTTGTTCTGTGATGGCTCGGCGGATGTGGTGGAGCAGGGTGTCCCAAATTGCATCGGCGCTTTGAACGGGATACTTGAAATGTTCGAGGTCGTATTGTACAATGACTTCTAGAGGCGCGAGGGCTTGCTGGTTTCTACAACTGGCAATTGTGGCGATCGTCTCTTGTTCCCATCTGGCAAACAGTCTATAGCTGAAAAAGGAACTGCATTTTTGTCCTTTCTGGTTCAGGTAAACGACTATTACTTGATGTTGTTTGGGGTAAACTTTGACTATGCGGTTGACGGGCATTCTCAGGGCTTCGGCTGCTTCTATTTTGGAGATTTGCCAGCACTGGGGTTTGAGCCAACCGGAGGCTGTGAGGCTTTGACGGGTGTTGCGTGTCTTGCGAGTCATTTTTACTACCCCTGATTGGCTACAAATACAATTACGATTTCAAAAGTATTTACACTCTAACTGGTAAACTTTTTGCTGTCAAGCAAGAAAGACAGATTTTTTGGTAGATAAGTAAACTAGGAGTTGTGTTGATCTGGTGACTAATACTGTGGACGCAGAAGCTAGGAAGAAACTGAGCGAAGTTGTTAAGCTAGCCCGTGGCGACCTGAGTTTTAGCGCTTTTGGTAGGCTATTGGGAGTCTCTGGGTCTGCTGTTCAGTATTGGGAAAAGGGTCAGGTACTCCCGGATACGAAAAATTTGACTCAGATTGCGGCAAAAGCGGGCTTTACGATGGAAGAATTGATGGCTCATCTCGAAGGCAAGCCAATGCCGGAACCTGTTAATACCAACGAGCTGCTGAAAAAAATTCAGTGTATGCCGATTAGTGAGTTGGCAGTGATTGGTAGAGCCGTTATGGATAGGCTCGCTGCTGCTGCTGAGTCTTCTGGGTAAGTAGAGTAGATTGCGAGTTTTTTGAATGCTTCTCTTGGTCATTGTTATTTCTCCCAAGTCTGCGTTAAATAAATTGAATATTTTCAATTTATTTAAAATAGTATCTGTTAAATGTTCTGCTGTCAAGCAAGACAGACAAATTTGTTGGTACACAAGTAAACTAAGAATTGTGGTTATCTGGTGGCTGATACCGTGGACGCAGAAGCTAAGAAAAAACTGAGTGAGGTTGTTAAATTAGCGCGGGGCTCGATGAGTCTGACCGCTTTTGGCAAATTGTTGGGAGTTTCTGCTGCTTCTGTCTTGTATTGGGAAAAGGGGCAGGTACTTCCAGATACGAAAAATTTGACTCAGATTGCGACAAGAGCAGGCTTTACGATGGAAGAACTCATGGCTCATCTTGAAGGCAAGCCGGTGCAGGAACCTCTGGATACCAACGAGCTGCTTAAGAAAATTCAATGTATGCCACTGAGTGACTTAGCAGTGATTGTTCGAGCTGGTATGGATCGACTGGCTGCTGCTGCTGTAGCTTCTGGGAAGTATGGTTGAGCTGGTACAAATCCCGATCACACTTGAAAAATTTCCACCACTCGTAGCTATCACAAATCGAGTAATTTGTCAAGGCAAAATCTACTTTGTTACGGAGTGCGATCGCGCTTATGGACTGACGCACTCCGACAAAGAAACCGGGTTTTTACCTAATCTGTCGGTGACAACGAAGTATTTTCCTAAAAAACCCGGTTTCTGGGCCCCTATACGATCGCCCTTATCGGAAAATCACTCGCCCTATCCCTGACTCAATATGTCTAAAAATTCTCGGACAATGCGATCGGGTTCTTCTGTGCATCTGTTAGCGTCGCAGTAGTGGATGATACTGATACCGTGAGATGCAAACAGTCGATCGCGCGTTTCATCTTTTTCTGTGTCGGGATGCCATATTTCCAGAATACCCCATTTGCCTTGGTGGAAAATGAGAAAATCTGGTTCTTGGTTTTGTCGCCCTGCGGGTGTGGTGAGGCGGGCTTTGGAGTTGGGGAAGAAAAGGACGGAAGTGCGATCGAGCGCTTCGGCTATTTTTACTTCTTCTTCGCAGCGAAAGCGCAAATCGTTCCAGTGATAAATCCGTTCTTTTGTGCTTGACAGAAATCCCTGGTTATGCGCGTTTTCAGCCTTGATAATTCTATCTGATACTGTATGATAATCAGATAGAATTGCACCGTGTAAATCTGCTGACGAATCAGATTCACTTAAGGGCGATCGCTATGAGGGTCAGTGGGAGAATGACAAGCGCAACGGTTCAGGGACAATGATATATTCTGATGGCACTCGTAAAGAGCAATTTTGGAATAATTGTGAATTAGTTCAATTACCGACAAGTCCTCCACCAGATTTTTTACCAATTGCTTCACCAAGTCCTTGATAATTAAGAGTATGTGCTTGAATTACGATCGCACTTCTATCCTCACTTCTTCCCCACCTTGTCTCATTGCTTGCAAAAAGGCTGTTGAAGCGCGATCGCCCTTTCGTCAATTTTCAACCAACACAAAACCACGCGCACTTCATTCTCACCCTAAATCTCGTAAAAAACCCGGTTTCTTCCAACTCAACGAAGTGGTCAGAAACCGGGTTTTTCCGCAATACTTGGCTATCGTCCTCAATCTTGTAAAAAAACCCGGTTTCTCGATTCGTCAATTACAAATATCGAGTTAACTGCACTCGATAGCGTTCTTTTTTTGTTACCATAACTTCCCCAATTTCCAATCTTCCCTTACCGCTAACGGCGATTAAATCTCCAGATTTAACGTGATAACTAGATTGGGTGATATCTTTCCAATTAACTCGCACGTCGCCTCTGTCAATAAATTCAACCATTTTGCTGCGAGACATGGCAAATCCGGCCGAAGCAACAGCATCCAATCTCATTGATGCTTCAACGGTTGTCATTTCTTTCTTTTTCGGTTCTCTAATTTTGAGCTCGCTCAATTCAATGCGCCGAGTTTTCACCGGAACCGATCGCACTTGCTGCAAACTCATCTCCAAATACTCTACCATCTCCGGCATGACAATCGCTTGCGCGCCGCGTTCTCCCAATACAATGATATCGCCCGTTTTCTCGCGGACAATTCCCGTACCCAACATCGCCCCCAAAAAGTCGCGGTGAGAAGCTGTATCGAACAAGAAATTGCCAGCAATTTCTACCGCAGCAACGTTAACGCTACCAGAGTCGATCGGGATATCCGATCGCGCGATCGCAATTCTTTGTCTTTCAGCTTGCGGGTAGCCGCCCCAAGCCACTAATTCCACATCAGTTAAGCGCTTAAATACCGTCAGAGTGTCCGCCAATTCTGGAGGCGACAGAAAATCAGTCAGAGTAACTTCCCAAGTTTTAATTGCTTGTTCCGCTTGGTCGATCGCCCGCGCCACACATTCGCGGTTTTCAATGCCTTTTAACAGTTCTTCTCTTTGTAACATCAGTTAATGCTAGATTCTAATTTGAAATTGCCAAAAATTGCTGTAACTAAAAAGTCTACTTTTTTAACAGTCACACTACTTTAATTATAGTCTAAGATAATCCAATAACGAACTTATGATTTTTGGGACTCGCAAAACTGATATGATGAACATGATTATTGTACCAAATGTATGAAGTCTTCCAGTTTAAGCAAGGTTAATATTTCAACGCGGTTACTGTGTCAGGAAGCAGCCGAACCGTTGAAACAAGCGCTACAGGATAAAAGCCTTGTACCCGATGAAGCAACGGCATTACTAACAGCAGACGAGCAACGCGCCATTCCTGCCATCAGCAAAAATAAGGCGTTGATCCAGGAAATTCAGAATCGGGTGCAGGGGTTGCCATCTTTCCATTCCCTGCTAGAGGGCGATAGCCGAAACTTGACACATATTCCCGATGAAAGCGTACATTTGGTAGTCACATCGCCCCCCTATTGGAATTTAAAAGAATATCTCAAAAATCTCAACCAGCTTGGCGAAATAGCAGACTACGAAAAGTTTTTGCAGGAGCTCGATCGAGTATGGCAGCAGGTATGGCGGGTTTTAGTCCCCGGCGGACGACTGGTGATTGTGGTGGGCGATGTCTGTGTTGCCCGCAGGCGGTTTGGCAGGCACATGGTATTTCCCCTGCACGCGAGTATTCAGGAACACTGTCGCCATTTGGGATTTGATAACCTCGCACCGATTATCTGGTACAAAATCGCCAATGCTTCCCTAGAAGCAGCGGGGAATGGCACCAGTTTTCTCGGCAAACCTTATGAGCCCGGAGGTGTCATCAAAAACGACATCGAATTTATCCTGATGCAGCGCAAACCTGGCGGCTACCGCAGTCCCACTCTGACAGCACGAGTATTGTCCGTAATACCGGAAACTCTCCACCGGCAGTGGTTTCAACAAATTTGGCAGGATATCAAAGGCGCTTCCACCAAGCAACACCCCGCCCCATATCCTTTGGAACTGGCAGAACGACTGGTGCGGATGTTTTCCTTTGCAGGGGACACGGTACTTGACCCGTTTATGGGGACAGGAACAACCTGCGTCGCCGCCGCCAACTGGGGGCGCAACAGTATCGGGGTAGATGTTGAGCCAACTTACCATCACCTAGCGCTGAAACGGATGCAGGAGACGTATGGCTTGCGCGTAGTCTACGACAGAACGATGGGGGAGGTTGCTGAATGACGGGACAGACACCCATCATCCCCGATGATGTGTTCCGGGAAGCTGTGCAGGGTTTCTGGGATACCCGCATCGCCCAGGCACAAGCCCAGGTGCTAGCAGGCAAAGTTGACCAAGGGAACCGCAGTGCGGTGACAGGCGGCAAGCAGATGGACGGTTTCATCCTGACGCTGACTAATTTCTTGCTGGCTGCAGGTGTGCCTCAAAACCATATCCACGTTAAAAAAAGCCTAACCGTTATACCGGGGTTCTTTCGCCCGACGAAGATGTACGACTTTTTGGTGGTAAACCCTGAAAAACGGCAACTCAAAGTAGTCATCGAGTTGAAGAGCCAGGTTGGCAGCTTTGGCAACAACTTCAACAACCGCACAGAAGAAGCGATGGGGGCTGCTCTCGACATCTGGACAGCTTACCGGGAAGGGGTGTTTGGCGCAGCACCTCCGCCACCGTGGTTGGGGTATTTGTTTGTTTTGGAAGACAGTCCGGCCTCGCGCGCAGCGGTGCAGGTTGCCGAACCGCATTTCGCCGTTTTGCCGGAGTTTAGAGGGGCAAGCTATGCTAAACGCTACGAACTTTTTTGTCAGAAGATGGTGCGAGAAAGGCATTTCACCGCTGCTTGTTTTTTAATGACAAACCGCGAACAGGCCGCACAAAATCCCAACTATACGGAGCCATGTTCAGACTTGTCGGCAGTCAATTTTTTGCAGCAGCTTATCCGGCACGCGCTGTAGAGTAGATAACAGATTTTGGCGTTGCAGAGTAGAGGGATGGGTGTTGCTGAACTTTAGTATGAATGTACATTTTTTAATCTTTGCCGAAGACAGACTTTTTGTGCCTTGGAGTCTTTTCGTAGAACTTAATTCATACCCTTAATCAGCAATGCCACATTGTCCACCCAACTACTTATTCTTCTTCACCCGCAAATACAGCTCTTCCATCGCCTCAATAAACGAACCATCCTTGTGCCAAAACTGTGGAAAATCTCCCTGTTTCTTCACCACGATCGCACTTACCCCACTTGGCGCTGCCACCTCAATCGTCTGCGGCAATCGCTTCGCACCATGCCAAAACTCTTTCAGGCTGACCGTTTGCGCCTCACTGGCGATCGCCTGCGTGTAATAGGAATCCACCGCCACAGGGGCCGCTGCATCAGCCGTTAACTCGGCAGAAAGCGCCAAGCCCAAAGGCGTTTTTGCCAATTCGCGGTGCAGCACTTCCTTAGAAAGCCCCCGTAATTCAAACAGTAAAAAGGGATCTTTGTCCAATTCAGCCGCCACCAAATAATAAACTCCGGCAATATGTTTACAGGGATTGCTATAGTCTGGGCAAGAGCAAGTAGTCTTAAAGTCCTCGCGGCTGCTGGGTAAAAGGTGCAATCCGAGGGGTGCAAAAGCATTTTCAATGTTGTCAGGCATTTCGTTTATTAGCAGCCGAGAAATGAAGCTGGCTTTCGATGCCATTTGGGCGATCGCCATTTGCCACTTTTCCTGACTAATTGGCTCAAACTCAATTTGAGTTGTGTACAGAGGCTCCTTATAAACCCCAAAATAAGGATTAACCGAGCCTCTCACCTGTGCCATCACTAACCCATCATTCATGCCAAAGCTTTTTACCTTGCCGTTTCGTGCATAGGCACGTCCCCGCCCGAGTCGCCCAGAATCTGTAAATCTTTCTAACGCATCGATAAATTTATTGCCCCACCAAGTCCGAGTAAATTGTGACATAAGCTGTTCTGCATTTAAATTGTATATTTCGATGACAATCAAAAACCCTCTCCCTCTCTCCCCCTCTCCCCCTCTCCCTCTTTTATGTTGTTTCTCCTAATCTAGAACCGCATTTTTATTGAGCCTAATTAATTTCTTAAATGCCTCATTATCCAACTCAGTCAACCACGATTCATCAGCACCAATAATTGACCCTGCCAATTTCTTTTTGTCCTCAATCATTTGGTCAATCTTTTCTTCCAAAGTGCCAATCGCCACAAACTTATGCACAAATACATTTTTTTCCTGCCCGATCCGAAACGCCCGATCCGTCGCCTGATCTTCCACAGCCGGATTCCACCAGCGATCGAAATGGAAGACGTGATTGGCTTTTGTCAGCGTAATTCCCACGCCGCCCGCCTTCAGTGACAGAATAAATACCGAAGGTTCAGACTCTGGATCTTGAAACTCTGAAATCATCCGTTCCCGTTTTTCGCGACTGGTGCCCCCGTGGATGTAGTAAGTGTTGTAATGTAGCGTTTGTTTAATATATTTTTCCAACGCACTTCCCAGTTCTGTAAACTGCGTAAATACCAATAAACTTTCGCCTTCTGCTTTGACTTCCTCAATCATCTCGATCAGCCGTTCCAGTTTGTGCGATCGCTCTGGTGTAAACTCACTTTCATCTTGCAAAAACTGGCGCGGATGGTTACAAATTTGCTTCAGCTTCAGCAGTGTCGCCAAAATCATCCCCTTGCGCTTCATCCCTTCCGCCGCGTCAATTTCTTGTTCTACCTCTTTCACAATCGCTTCATAAAGCGAAGCTTGCTCGCGGGTGAGATTGCAGTAGAGCTTTTGCTCAACTTTGTCGGGGAGATCCTGAATAATCGACTTATCGGTTTTCAGACGGCGCAGGATAAAAGGTTCTACTAATTTTTTGAGCGCGGCTGATTGTATGCGACTCCCATGTTTTTGAATCGGTAATTCAAACATTTTCCGAAACTGTGCCTCTTTTCCCAAATATCCGGGATTGAGGAAATTAAAAATTGACCATAAATCCAGCAATCGATTTTCCACCGGTGTTCCAGTCAATGCTAGTCGATGGGTAGCGGGTAACTTTAAAATCGCCTTGGTTTGCGCCGCTTTCGGATTTTTAATATTCTGCGCTTCATCAATTACCACGCGATGCCACGCTACGCTGCTCAACAGCTTCTCATCTTTTCGCACCAAGGTAAAGGAAGTAATCAACATATCGCAACCTTGGACGGCGGCTTTAAATGCTTTGGCATCTTGCAAACGTTGAGGGCCGTGGTGAATCAGCGATCGCAATTCTGGAGCAAACTTTTCCATTTCCTTTTGCCAGTTACCAACTACGGATGTGGGCGCAATTAGCAGCGTGGGTAGAACCGAAGGTGCGATCGCTTTTTCTGTCTTTTTTTCTGTCTCTTTTGTAGTAGATAAAACTTCCCGCTCTTGCAATAATCGAGCAATTACCTGCGCCGATTTACCCAAACCCATATCATCGGCAAGACAGCCATTTAATCCCAAACTTTCCAAATAACTCAACCAAGAAACGCCGCGCTTTTGGTAATCCCGTAACTTCCCCTGAAACTTTGCTGGATCTGCAATTAACTCTAACCGACTCTTATCGTTTAGCTTCTCCAACATATCCGATAACGCCCGATCGCGCTCAACCTCTAACTGTTCGCTCGCTTCTCCTTCTGCCGTCAACTTCATAAAGTCAATCAGGCTTAAATCGGGGTTTTCTTCGCGATGTTTTTGCCAAAAATTTAGCATCTCCTGCATCTTGTCTTTGTCCAGTTCCATCCATTGTCCTCGGAACTGCACCAGCGGTGTTTTGCTATTTACTAACGCCTGCCATTCTTGTTCGCTAACCCGTTCACCCCCGATCGCCAATTCATATTGATATTCCACCAAGGAATCCGCCGAAAACAATCCTTTGCTCTTGATTGCAGCGCTCTTGCTGCCCTTCCCTTTGACTTGCAGGCGAATCTTCGCCCGTTGTCGTCCCTTCGGCGTCCACCAAGCGGGGACAATCACTTTGTATCCGGCATCTTCTAGTACCCAAGCGGACTCGCTGAGAAAGGTGAAAGCATCATCTAAGCTGAGGGAAATGTTAGCAGGTTTGTCGGTTTCTAGCCCTTGCCAAAGCTGGGGATAAATGCGGGCAGCGTAGCCGAGATTTGTCAGCAAATGTTGCTCAAAGTTGTCTCCGAATTGTGTTTGCAACTGTTTTTGTTGAGTCGATCGCGATCGCCAATAATCCTGCAACGGCATCCGCAAAGATGGGTCTTTTTTCGCAGCCACCTGAAACTCTAAAACCCAAGGCTGTTCGGGGTTTTCGGGGGATTGTAGTTGAAAGCAGAGGGAGAATGAGTCAGCAGATTGATTGCGCGTAATGCGATCGCGCCAGGTTTGCCATTGCCGGTATTGATCAAGGCTTACTCGCGCGATTTTTCGTGTTTGGTTGAGGCAGATGTGGAGTAAAGAATCCGCAATCTTCTTTTCAAACGATGCTGGGATGGGGGTTTGAGTGACAATTTCCGCGATCGCACACTCGGAGAAATGCCGCAGCAACCGTTCGCGATCGTACAACTTTGGTGTATCTTGTAGCTGGATCTTCCGAAAACCGGACACACAAACTAAAGGCATCCATTCAACATAGCGTTGTAAATCTGTTTCGTACTGTGTTGAAACAATTTCCCATCCCGGATAAATCTCAAAGCTGGGTTCAATTTTGGCAGGTGTTTTTGGAGTTTTTGCAGTTGTTTTGGTTTTTGTCTCGCCCGCTTTCTTGCGCCCGCGCGTGGCTTTCTCAGCGGGTTCGGATGTTTCGATGGGTGCGATCGCGATCGGAGCAGTTTCTCGATAGCGCAACGCCGGAATATAATGATCTTTCAGAACAATTTGCTTAAAATTTTGGGTGTAGTGATACCAAAATAGCAAGTCTGAACCAAACTGAACTTCTGCTACATCGTAGAGGGCAAAAAAATGCAGATCGTTCAATACTTTAGTCAAAGTGTGGGTGGCGATGCACACACAATCAACTTGCCAATACTCCAACTCCAATGTTTCGGGTAACTCTGTCTCTAAATATCGCGCTAACTCTAAAGATGGTAACGGCTGGTTGTCGGCGGCGGGTAGTAGAAAGTACCGAGGGGCGATCGCGTATTCTCGCCCCATCGCACTTGTATTGCTGACTGCTGACAGTTGAATCCCGGCTTCTTTCGTTAGAAACTCTCTTAACTGTGCCGTCTCCAATTGTCGGGGATGAACCTTAGCAGGCTGTTTTTTCTTTTGAGTGGTTTCAACCCAAAGACAAAAAGTTCCACCTTGAACAAAACTCTCTTCTGTTTGAGGAATCCAAGTCCCGTGGAGGATTTTCATAGGTCATACCAAACGCAACCTTTGGCAGCCTATCATATCATGAATGAGTGGGAAAAGATAAGACGGCGGTTGAAAGCAGGTTTATACAAACCATGTCTGCTGGATGCCGAATAACGTAATTTTACCCCTGTTGTCCTCTTTAACCACCCTCTGCGGGTTTGGACTTGATAGATGCGGTTTCAACCGCCGAGTCTTCTTACAAATTTAGAAAATATCAGTTAAATCCAAAACAAAACCGGGTAATACATCTTCGCCTGACAGAGTTGCAGGCGAGTCTAAAATTTCCACATCTGAACCTTGACGGGAGATTTCTACTTTTCTATTTTTGCGATCGAGCAACCATCCCAACCTCGCTCCATTTTTCACATATACTTTCATTTTAGCCCGCAATTTTTCTAGCGAGTCAGTAGTCGAACGCAATTCCACCACAAAATCGGGACAAATCGGCGCAAATTTCTTTTTTTCTTCAGCAGTTAAAGCATCCCACCTGTCGCGCCGAATCCAAGCAGCATCGGGAGAAATATCTGTACCGTCGGGCAGCTTAAATCCAGTTGAAGAATCAAAAGCAATTCCCAAATGCTTATTTTGTCTGCTCCAAGATTGAAGTTGATACGATAAGTCAATGTTGAAATTACCAGTTTCGCTACCCGTAGGTGGCATAATAATCAATCCTCCACTAGCAGTCCGTTCAAATCTTAAATCCCGGTTGTCAATACACAACTGAAAAAACTGCTCGTCTGTTAATTCCAGCGTTAATTCTAGGGGAGAATGTAGGGGGATAGTTTGTAATTCCATAACTGCCTCCAAATATTACACGAGTTGAATGTCAACAGTTAACAGTCAACAGTCAACTGTTAACAAACAAATAACTAAGTCTCTGTATAACCTTGGATATTTTCCGGTTTAAACTGCTGCAAAATCTTCGCAGCTTTCCCAGTCAAATCATCAGTACCCTTAACCGCAATCAAAAATTTACCCGCATTCAAACGGTTGCGGTAGGGCAAAGCATCGCCGCTACCAAAAGCCATACCGCCCGCGCCTCCAACAAACACACTGCCCATTGCAGCGGCGATCGCACCGAGTACACCACCGATCGCATGATCGCCAATTTCGCCCGCCCAGGCAAAGGTTTTCAACTCAGTCATCAAGCTGAAAGTAACCCCGGCAATAAAGCCAAACGGTATCAGCCAAATAGCCATGAGTTTCGCTTGTTTATTTGCTTGCTGGTTGGGATCTATCAAACCAAATTCATCGGCAGTTTTGTAGCCGCGGCCCAAAATACTCACTTGCTTCATCGGTAAGCCTTCTTTTTCGAGGGCGCAGTAGGCCGCTTCGGCTTGCATTCGATCGGGCAGTACGGCGATAAGATAATTCATTGAGAACAATTCCTGATAGTTAGGTTCGGATACCCGGAATTTATTATAGCCTGAAAAGACTTGCTAGCTAAGGAATTGGGCGTTTTATAGAGGTCGGGCCAGGACGATCGCCCCCAAAGCTAAAATATTTCCCGCAAAAATGACCGACCATGACCGAATACAGATACAATTCAAACTGCACAAAGGCAAGCTTGAGCTGATCTGTCAGATACGGCTCTAAGTCATAAGTCTCAACTTTGAGCTCGCCAACGCTCGGCCTATTTTTACTATTGCACTCGATTGCTTGCTATGCCTAAAGTTCTAGTATCCGATCCGATCGACCAAGCCGGAATTGACATCCTCTCCCAAGTCGCGCAAGTTGACGTAAACACAGGACTTTCAGCCGCCGAACTGGTTAAAATTATTCCAGATTACGACGCTTTAATGATCCGTTCTGGCACCCAAGTTACCAAAGAAATCATTGAAGCCGGAAATCTACTCAAAATCATCGGTAGAGCCGGAGTCGGCGTAGATAATGTCGATGTACCCGCCGCTACCCGCAAAGGAATTGTAGTCGTCAACTCCCCCGAAGGCAACACGATCGCCGCCGCCGAACACGCGATCGCCATGATGCTCTCGATGTCCCGCCACATCCCGGAAGCCAACGCCTCCGTCAAAAGCGGTAAATGGGAACGCAACCGCTTTATCGGCGTAGAAGTCTACAAAAAAACCCTCGGTATCGTCGGTTTGGGGAAAATTGGTTCCCACCTAGCCGCCGCAGCTAAAGCAATGGGCATGAAACTGCTCGCTTACGATCCCTTCATTTCCACCGAACGAGCCGAACAGTTGGGCTGCCGTTTGGTAGAACTAGAATTGCTGATGCGCGAATCTGACTACATCACCCTGCACATCCCCAAAACGCCGGAAACCCTGCACTTAATTAACGCTGAAGTGCTGTCAAAAATGAAGCCCACGGCCCGCATCATTAATTGCGCCAGAGGCGGCATCATCGACGAAGCAGCCCTCGCAGAAGCTATAAAATCAGGCCAGATAGCCGGCGCAGCGATCGACGTTTACGAACACGAACCCCTCGAAGCCGATTCCCCGCTGCGGAGTGTCGGCCAAAACATCGTGCTGACACCTCACTTGGGCGCTTCGACGGCGGAAGCTCAGGTGAATGTGGCGATCGACGTGGCTGAACAAATTCGCGATGTACTGTTGGGGCTGCCGGCGCGATCGGCTGTTAACATCCCAGGAATTTACCCAGACTCGATCGAAAAACTCAAACCCTACCTGCAACTAGCCGAAACCCTAGGCAACCTCGTCAGCCAGCTAGCCGGAGGCCGAGTCGATTACCTCAACGTTCAACTCCAAGGCGAACTCGCCAACAACCAAAGCCAGCCCGTAGTCGTTGCCTCCCTCAAAGGCCTGCTCTCCCAAGCCCTGCGAGAGCGTGTCAACTACGTCAACGCCAGCATTGAAGCTAAAGAACGCGGAATTCGCGTCGTCGAAACCAGAGACGCCTCAATTCGCGACTATACCGGCTCTCTGCGCCTCTCCGCCAAGGGAACTCTGGGCGAACACACAGTCACGGGTGCAGTGCTCGGCGAAAGCGAAATTCGGATTACCAGCGTTGACGATTTCCCAGTCAACGTTTGCCCGACTAACCATATGCTGTTTACCCTGCACCGCGATATGCCGGGGATTATTGGCAAAATTGGTTCCCAATTGGGCAGTTTTAATGTCAATATTGCCAGTATGCAAGTAGGCCGTAAAATCGTGCGAGGCGATGCGGTGATGGTTTTGAGCCTGGATGACCCTCTACCAGAGGGCATATTGGCGGAGATTCTCAAAGTTCCGGGAATTCGGGATGCTTACACGGTGAATCTTTAAAGAATTTTAGATTAAGGATTTTAGATGTCAATCTAAAATCCTTAATCTAAAATCGTTACAGGGTAAATCTTTAAAGGGTTAAGGATTTTAAATCTCAAGTCTAAAATCTAAAATCGTTACAGGGTAAATCTTTAAAGGGTTAAGGATTTTAAATCTAAACTCTCAAACTTGTTCGCTTGCGAAGTTTAAAATCTCAAATCCTTAATTTCAAATCGTTAAACGGTAAATCTTTGAAGGATTAAGGATTTGAGTGACTGCCAATCTAAAAGCTAAAACTTGTTCGCTCGCAAAGTCGAAGAATCCTTGATCTAAAATCAGTGCACGGTAAATCTTTGAAGGATTAAGGATTTTAGAAGCTGCTAATCTAAAATATAAAATCGTTGCACGGTAAATCTTTGAAGGATTAAGGATTTTAGATTTTGGATACAAGGACTGATAATTGGTAATGAGTAATTAGTCATTGGTAAAAAAGCCAGAAAGCTGAATTGTTTCTATTAGTCAATCCTGATTCTTCACTACCCAGTTCCCAGTTGCCAATTCCTGACGGGCCAATCTAAAATCTAAAATCTAAAATCTAAAATTGTTATGGCACATAGCTGGTGGGAAATTAGAATTATTTGCGATCCGGCGCTGGAAGATATCATTTTTTGGCGTTTGGAACAATTTAAGTGTCGGGGAACAGCCACTCAGATCAAAAGCAATTCCTGCCTGATGTCGGCTTATTTGCCCGAAGAACAAGCCCGATTGCTGGATTTGGCTGCCCTGTCTCTGTGGCTGCGACAAGATGCTCTGTGTGCAGGTTTGCCCCTACCTGCGATGCAGTGGAATTTAATTGAAGAGGAGGATTGGGGCAGCACTTGGAAGCAGCACTGGCAGCCTCAAGAAGTGGGCGATCGCTTTTTAATTAATCCCGCATGGCTGCCCGCGCCGACTGATACTGATCGCGTCATTTTGCGTTTAGATCCCGGTGTGGCTTTCGGTACGGGTGCTCACGCTACGACTCAGCTTTGTCTGGAGTCGCTGGAAATGCGTATCGGTTTTGATGACAAAGAGTGCATCGTTGCGGATATTGGCTGCGGATCGGGTATTTTGTCGATCGGCGCGGTGTTGTTGGGCGCTACAAAGGTTTATGCTTTGGATACAGATCCTTTGGCGGTGCGATCGACCATTAGCAACCGACAGCTTAACCGCGTTAACCCGCAGCAGTTAATCGCAGAACTCGGAACGGTCGATCGTTTGAAAGAAATGGTAGATGAGCCGATCGACGGTTTGATGTGCAACATTTTAGCAGAAGTAATCATAGATTTAATCCCGCAGTTCACCGCCATTAGCAAACCGAGTACATGGGCCGTGCTCAGTGGCATTTTGCTCGACCAAGCTAAGCCAATTGCTGATACTCTCGAACAGCACGGCTGGATTGTCGCTACTTTGTGGAAGCGCCAAGATTGGTGTTGTTTTAACATTCGGCGCAGTTAGTGTTCTGAGATTAATGCTAATTTGAGCCATGCTAATCTCAGAAATGCTAAATTGATTAATACTCATATGTTGCACCATTCTCAAAAACCTGTAAGGGCGGGTTCACCAAATAGTTCTGCTAAAATTAACTAATATTATTTATGGTGAAAAAAAGTGGTGGACGAAAACCATTTAACGAGACTATACGAGCAAAAAGAATTACGGAGACGGTATATAGCTGGAGAGAGAAAATTTTCGGGTATAGACCTGAAAAATTTTCATCTCTCCGAGTTTTTCCTGGTTGATATCAACTTGAGCGGCGCTAATCTGGAAGACGCTAGTTTGGAGCGGGCTAATTTAATTAATTCTAACTTGAGCCATGCTAACTTAGAAAGAGTATGTCTGAATCAATCCTTACTGATTAAGGCAAAATTGAGAAATGCCAATCTCAGGAATGCTAAATTGGTTAATGTTGACTTGACTGGTGCTGACTTAACAGGTGCCGACTTGACGAATGCCGACTTGACGGGTGCTGTGCTGATTGACACTAATTTGACTGATGCCAATTTGAATGATCTTAAAACAACAGAGCAGACTATTTTTCATCAAGTGACTATGCCTGACGGCAGGATTCAAAACGATTTAAACAGAGCGTTGTCTGCTGAAGAATTGCTCCGGCGCTATGGCGAGGGCGAGCGAAATTTTCAGGATAAAATAGCATCGTGTAGATTTGAGCGGTGCTGACTTGCGTGATATTGACCTGAGTCGTTCTCGCTTAAGCTATGTCAACTTTAGTTGTGCTTGTTTGGAAAATGTTGGCTTGGGAATGGCTATATTTTCTGATTTCAGAAATGCTCGATTTAGTCGGGATGAAGATTGGTTTGGTGTCTATTTTTTTTATTGCGATTTGAGAGATGCTAATTTAGCAGGAGTTGACATTAGTTATTCTAAATTCATAGGAAGCAACTTACTGGGGGCACGAGTATGCGGTGCTATACAAGGAGATATATTCTTTTACAATACTACTTGGAGTAATGGAGAATTTATCCCTGGTCCTATCAACGCTACTGAACACTGGCGGGGAGAGTTTAGGGAAGGTAAATTTTAAATTTGAAGAAGTAGTAGCAGGGTGGGTCAGCTTCAATGATAATGCCATAAGTACGATCGCCCTCAATTGGGCAAAAACAATCTCGATAATCAGGTGAGAGAGCAATTGCAGCAGCATAGTTAAGAACTAGAAACTAAAGAGCGAACGTAAAAAGACACCGCTCCAATTAAGTAAAAACCATTCACCAAAATCAACAATCCTTTCCCAATATAAGAGTGGACAAAACCAAAAACGCGGAAAGTAGACAGCAGCACTAACAGCATTTCCACCACAGAAATAATAGACCCATAGTGCTTTCTATCCCAATACGAAAACGGACTGATAAAACGGTAATTGCTGAACGGAAAAAAGTGTCGGTGAGCGTCGTCATTGTGGACTGGCAAATCTCCCAGAGAGTGCAGGATGATGCTGAGAAACAGAATTTGCACGCTTTGCCAGCCGAAGTAATAAGCAATTACCCAGCCAATAACCGCCAGAGGAATTGAATGAAACAGCGCCACAATATTCTGGACAAAAGGTTCATAATATGCAGTTGACCAAATTGTAGCTTCCGGCAAACGAGCAATGTATTTCGCCCAAAAGTAAAATAAAAATATCGGAATGTCGGGTAAGATTCCACCCGTAACGATGAGCAAATTCAACTCAGAATGCTGGGCTCTACCGAGAATGGCGAGATTGATAATCGCGTGGCTGGGAGTTTTCATGAGTAAGGTGCGTCAACTAGGATTATCTTATTCATAATTAATCAGATATTAGTTGACGCACCCTACGTGTGAGATAATTGGCTGATGTTACAAGTGAGGTTGCAGTCGATCGATCAACTGCGCCGCTTGCATCACTCCCTCAATGCGATCGACCTCAGCACCATTTTTGAACAGTACCAAAGTCGGCAAAGCATAAATGTGATGCTGCGACGCCAACTGTTCGTACTTATCCGTGTCAATCTTGACCACCATCAGCTTATCCTTCGTTTGACCGCTGACTTGCTCCAAAATCGGTGCCATCATCTGACAAGGCCCGCACCAAGTAGCGTAAAAATCTACCAACACGGGCAAATCGGAGCCCGATAGTAACTCCTCAAAACTGCTGAACTGTTTTTGAACTGCCATAAGACAAAATAATTTTTTTGGTTCTGGCTCGATTTTAGTGCAAAATTCTCTGGTAGATTGCGAGGATACAATTATGGAATTATTGCCAGAGACATATCAGAGATTGCGGGGTCAAGTTGCACTCGTCACCGGTGCATCGCGGGGAATCGGCCGCGCCGTTGCTTTAGCCCTAGCCGCAGAGGGCGCTAAAGTCGCCGTCAACTATGCCAGTTCCAGCGCTGCTGCTGATGAGGTTGTCGCAGAAATTGACGTTGCTGGCGGAGAAGCCATCGCCCTTGCAGCAGATGTCTCCAAAACTGACCAAGTGGATTCACTCATCAGTAAAGTCATGGAAAAATGGGGGCGGATTGACATTTTGGTGAACAATGCAGGCATCACCCGCGATACTTTGCTGTTGCGGATGAAGCTGGAAGATTGGCAAGCTGTGATTGATTTGAATTTAACCGGCGTGTTTTTGTGCGCGAAAGCTGCGAGTAAAATCATGCTGAAACAGCGCAGCGGCCGAATTATTAATATTGCTTCGGTGACCGGACAAATGGGCAATCCCGGACAAGCTAATTACAGTGCGGCGAAGGCTGGGGTAATTGGTTTTACTAAAACTGTGGCGAAGGAATTGTCTAGTCGTGGCATAACTGTGAATGCTGTTGCACCGGGTTTTATCACTACAGATATGACGAAGGATGTCAAGTCTGATGAGATTTTGAAATACATTCCGCTGGGAAGATACGGCGAAGTTGAGGAAGTTGCGGGGATGGTCAAGTTTTTGGCGGCGGATGCGGCGGCGGCTTATATAACGGGGCAGGTTTTTAATGTGGATGGGGGGATGGTGATGGCTTAGATTTGTTTTTTTTTAACCGCAGATGCACGCGGATGAAAGCGGATATCTGCGGTTAATAATTACTTTAAGGCCGCACGCAACTGACTGAGGACTTTTTTGTATTTTGCCATGCGTTGAAAATCTGCCTCTGTCGGATTGGCGATGCGACGAATATCAAGGTTATGAGTAACATCAGCGATTTTGACTCGCAGTGCGATCGGGTTGGCAATCACACGTTCTAAATAAGCTGCATAAGCCTCTCCTTCTATTTTGGTAATCGCCGCGATCGCCGAGACGATAACTTCAGGAAAATCTTCGCTTCTAAGTTGCTCAAGTGTAAGTTCAGAATCTTCGACTGCATCGTGGAGAACCGCTACGATTTTCTGCTCTAGAGAAGTTACATTTTCCATCACAAATAGCGGATGATCGAGATAGGGATTACCTGCCTTATCAACCTGCCCCTCATGTGCTTTGGCTGCGATCGCGATCGCCCGTTGCAGTAATAATTCGTAGTCGGAATTCGTATTAGACAACATAAGCTATTCTCCATTTTGACTGTATGTCAAAAAATAATAAAACTCTTGTGGGATGGGCATCCTGCCCGCCATGAATATGCGATTTAAATGCGCGACAACATAGTACATGAATTCTCTATTAAAATTTCATTTTCCTGGTGGCTAAAAGGTCGTGTGTGGTTTGCGATTTTAAATATTCCTGTAAAAATTTCCAAGCCATTTGAGTACCCTCCCCTGCGTTGACTTTTTCAAAATCTACATCTTTTCTCAAAACTACCAAACCGACACCTTCTTTGATTTCTATTTTATCGTAATCGCTAACTATCGCCAAAAAAAGATGGTTATTTTGTAAAATCTTTATATCGTTTTGGGTCTTTTGGTGAGTAAAAGTTGCGATAAATTCCATTGTGTAATCATGTATTGCGAGGCAAGTTTCTTCCTCCATTTCTCGCACTGCTGCCTGCTGTGGAATTTCTCCAATGTCCACGCCACCACCAAAAGTAGAAACCATTCCTTGACTGGCAATACCGGGAATATTATCTCGCAGTTGTACTCCAATCTGACCGTTCGGGAGCATTATAAAAATGCGAACTATTGACTTGGGGATATTCATATTATCGAGTTTATAACAAAAAGAAACTTGCTTTATATAGCGGTTCTCACAAAAGTGAGGATAGCCCTATGCCCTAGGCCGGATAGTACTTCCTCTTTCTGAGAAAGGCTATAGTTTTATAATTTAACTCAACATTTTCCTAATCCAATTGTAAACCGCAGCAGACCAAACCCGTAACTTATTTACAAAAATTTGCCAAATTGAAACTTTTCTTACCTCAAATAAATCTTCGATTTCCACGGGCAGCGGTGGCATTCCGACTACTTCATAGAGCGGATATTCGCCGCTTTTTCCCGGAATTTCAACTAATACGCATTGATTGACGATCGCCAATTCCTTGACTTCCTGATAAGTCTCCTCGGAAATCAACAAACTCGTTCCTACTTGCTTGTTCGCAGCCTCGATCCTGCTGGCAAAATTCACCGCATCTCCGATCGCCGTAACTGTCTGACTGTTCGACGCCCCCAAATTCCCCACAACCGCCAAACCGCAGTGAATCCCAATCCCAATCCGCAATCGGTGACGGTATAAAGCCTCAAAATAGGGATTGAGTTTCTCTAGTTCCTCCAGCATCTCGACTCCCGCCCTCACTGCTTGTTCCGCCGCCTTTTCGGGATTTTCTAACCCAAATAGCGCCATGAAACCGTCTCCCATATAATTATTAATCATCCCACCATTCTTATTGATTACAAAACCCATTTTCTGGAAATAGCGATTTAAAATATAAATTACGTCGTAGGGTAGCAGCGATTCTGCAAACGCAGTAAACCCTCGAATATCAGCAAACAAAATTGCAATTTTTTTCTCGTGTCCCACAGGTGCAGAAATCAAATTTCCGACCATTTCGTCGTTAAATGCTTCCAAGTCTTCAGAATCGATCGCCAATCGGCGCAAAATCACCTTCCCGCCAGCAATCTGTGTCTGACAAGCCAGCCTAATTTCGGGCTCTAAGCGTAATTTTTTTGCAAGTTCCTCTTCCGACGAGGTGCGCGGAGAGCAAAATTCCAAACCTTCGACAATCAAGACGCGGCAAGTCGAACACCGGGCGCTACCGCCGCAGATGTGGGTGTGGGGAATGCCGGCACTGAGGGAAGCTTCGAGAATTATATCGTCGTCGTCTATCTCGATCGTGCGATCGTCCGGCAGATAGTGAATGTGCGGCATCTGTGGCATCTCCAACCTGAATAGCGCGAGAAATCTCGCTCAAATCTGCGATCGCCATCAACCGGTGCGATGCCAACCCAATTTTTCAAACTCTTTTCTATATGCCCTGATTGCTTAACTGTATCAGGATTTTCTCTTATTTTCCGAACTCAACCGCTAAGCTGAGGCCCGATACGGGACATTCAGAAAAAGATCGCCTCACTCGATCGCTATTAGATACCCAACTTCTTCAAGAAGTCGCAGAGTTGGGAGTTCTGTTTTCTAGCGTTACTTTTATTGACAAAATTAAATTATTCTTAATAGTTTAATAGGGGCTGAAAGCCTTATAAATTCGTTGCCTAATCCGACCTGTCAGCCACATATTTTTATATTTTAGCAGGCTTTAGTTCTTAGAACCTTAATTAGTAATAGTTTCAGGTTTTTGACCCTATAACGGCCAGCAAATTTTTGTGAGATAGAATAGCAGCATCTTTAAAACCAATATAATCATGAGTTCATCAACAGCCCTACAAAACATCGAAAAGCACATTCCGATCGTAGGTAATATCCATCTCAAAAGCCCGATTGCCTACCGAGCAACCCGCCTCGCAGTCAGTGCAGTTAACGCGGTGCAAATGGCAGTAGCAGAGTCTTATATCAACGGCTTAGAAGTACCAGATTCTGTATTGCGATCGCTTTTTGATACCTGTATGCCCGTCTTTTTTAAGTATTTTCCCTCTCTGCTCGCACCCTACGAATGGGTACTAACAGAAACAGACCATACAGCCGAAGGGCCGCGGGATTTAATGAAAATTCAGTACGACTTACCTCAAGCAATGCTGAATCCGATGTTAGGCGACGGAAAACTCATTTATCCTAAGTACAGCATGGGGCTGTGGGAAAAAGGAGCCGCCAACCTTGAACAATCGCAAATGCAGATGATTGATGATGTGATTGAAAAGCTAGAGATTCAGGATGGCGATCGCATTTTAGACTTTGGTTGCGGTTGGGGTTGCGTTCCCAATTACATTCTTTCCAAATTCCCCAATGTCCAGTTTACTGGCATTAACCTCAGCCACAACCAATGCGAGTATATGCGTCAGAAGATGCAAGACCCCGAAAGCTACCTTAGTTCAGGTCGATTTACCCTATATGAAGGCGATTTGAACGACGCCAACTTCGAGACAAAATTTGACAAAATTCTCTCCATCGGAGTTTTTGAGCATATAGGCAATTTAACGAAGGGTTTCCAACAGCTTGCCTCTTTCCTGAAGGATAACGGCAAAGTTTTCATTCACATTATTACAGTCCGCATTCCCAACAATATATCCAGCGTTTTCACGCACAAATACATTTTCCCCCACGGCCGTTACTGGAAATACGATGCAGTTCCCAGCCACAACAAAGACCTCAAAACCATAAAAAGCTGGTATCTCAACGGATACAATTACTCCACAACCTTTGCTAACTGGCTGAAAAACTTTGACGATTCTCAGGCAACAGTCAAAGATTTAGACTACGGCATCGACTATGCCAAATTCCGCCGCATCTGGCGGTTTTACTTGATGTGGTTTGTGTCTAATTTTGCGAGTTGCGACGGCGAATACAACGGCAACGGTCAATATTTAATGGTTCATGCCTAATCGCTAGCATTCCCGGACAGGCTTTGATGTCATGTCCGGCTAATTATATTAAATCCGGTAACATCGGAATTGTAGTAGGGGCGGGGCGGGTTTATATAATTTTTCGATTTTTATCAAATATTTAACTGCACCCGTACCGACAAAACTTAAAACGCTCTAATTCTGCATCAAACGGAAATGATATTGCTTGTTACCACGATCTTCTTGATAACGTAGATAGGCGAGGAATAGCCGACTTTTATCTCAAAACTTACAGGAGAGAAAGCTGTAGGAGGTGCTTAAGTTATTAAGTTTTCGCTCCTTACTGTTGACTAGCAGTAAGGTGCGCTCGCGCACCTTACTTATTAAAATATGACTATATCAGCCTTTGTATTCTTCCACAATCGAGCAATTCACGACCATTGTTCCAGAGGAATCAGTGAAGGTGACTTCATCTTTGTAATGTCTGGGGGTTTGCATCAACAAGCGCCAAGCTTCTCCAGCATCGATTAAATTCATGCGGCCGGGATAGTGAATTTGCAACAACTCTTGCACCATCGGGTAATAGTTTGAGTTGATGCTGGGAAAAATGTGATGTTCTGTGTGGTAAGAAAAATTTAAGTGCAGCAAATCAAATATTTTAGGAACCCGCAGCGAAGCACTATTTATCAGCGGGTCGTTAATCTCGGTCATCCGACAGCCCATGTGATTGGTGAAGATGTAGAACATGGCACCTGCATGACCGATCGCGATCGGCAAAATGTAGGCAAGAGCTACTTTAATCGGGTTAAACTCTAGATAGAACAAGATACTCAGGTGAATTGCGACAATTCCCAGACATTCAAAGGCGATCGTTCTTCTATCTTTCGGACTAACTGTAAAGGCAGCCGGTACGTAATCGACAGATTTATCGTTGAATAACAGTACCGAGGTGAGATTGCGGAAATTGTGTACAAACCAGGAACCGGCCATCCCGACAATTAACCACAGCGGATTGACTTCCACCGACGGTACAAATAGATTTTGAATCCATTTTCCCCAAGTGTCGGGCTGCTGGGACAGGTAATTGCGATCGGGGTCTGCTAAGGAGTTGGTGGTATTGTGGTGTACGAGGTTGTGCAGATTTTTCCACTGAGTAGGCGGCATGAACAGCATACTTAGGCCAAAAAAGGCGATCGGATAAGTGAGGCGAGACTTTTTCTGAACGCTACCGTGCATCAAGTCGTGGGAGCTAAATAGCAAAACTATGATACTATTGCCCATGATGACGGCTAAAGGTAAGTAAAGCCCTAAAAAATAGACAGGCCAGCGATCGAGATTAGCAGCAATTCCCCATCCCAACAATAAAATCGCGATATTTATCAGCAGTATCCCTAACTTGCTTGAATTCGGTTCAAAGGCATCTGATGGCAGCAGCGGGCGCAATTTTTTAACATATACCGAGTGGTGAATTAGCGTTTCTTCGCTTAAGGTCGGTGTTTCAGTCTTGTCTAGAGTATTGAGTTTTTTTTCTGATTTCATGTTTTGGATAAGAGTATTTCGATGTCACTCAATAACTTTCTACAGTTAATTGTATCTGAGATATTGCATGATTGTTAGCAACAGGTTTTCCTGTTATGCAAAAATTTAATGTTCTTGTGAAATAAGCCGGAGATTCCGTTTCCAAACAGCTTATTGAAAATAATAGTATATATAAGTTATCGGATTTTGAACCAATAACCAATAATATCGTTTCCGGTTGCATCAGAATAATAAAATCGAGTTAACAGTCAACAGTTAACAGTTAACAGTCAACAGTCAACAATCAACAGTCAACAGTCAACAGTCAACAATGATGTTTGAGTGCAACCGGAATTGATATAGCTCACAAGAAGCAACTTACCTTAAAATTGTCCGTTACCTTGAACAATTTCTTTAATTGTCGTCAGCGTATCTAGCCCGATTAATCCCCGGCGATAACCTTTTTGGTTGGACATTCCCAAAAATATCGCATCTCCCCGATTTTGATAGCGCCAAAACCGAGGGGAGGCATTAATAAAAGTTGAGGCGCTGTTGACATCTAGAGCAAATTGGCGACTTTCTAAGTAAGATTCAGTGGCGATAGAGTCAGCGTGGCCGCTGCTGTAGCGGTTGATCCAACCGATCGCAATTTCTAAACTATCAACAACTTTAAACGCTATGGTTTTGTTTAAGTAAGGTTGAGTCCATTCGTAGGGTTCAGCCAGCTTCAACTCTGGGAAATCTGCGACGAGATCTGCGTCTCCGCTAATTTGAAAGCCTTTTTCTTTTAAACTGTTCCACAGCCTGACTAAGGAAGAAGGCTTTTGGTTGCGATCGATCAGCACTTTCTCGATCGCATTTACCGGATCTGGCACACTTTGATGGCTGTCCAAAATCATCCACCTTGCCATTTCCAAACTACCAGTCGGCGACCAATAGAGGTAGCAATTGCCCATTGCCGATCGCAACACCGGTGCAGTGCACAGCCTTACCACCTGCTGCACCAAACTCGGTCTGCCGTAGGGAATAATTAAATTGAGATATTGGTCTTGAGTCACCAAATCGCGGATTGCAGCGCCCCGATCCGGCGGCAATACCTGCAAACATCCTGACGGCAAACCGACCTCATCGATCGCCGAGTTCAAAGCTTCTCCAATTACAGCATTAGTTCGCCAGCTTTCGCTGCCACCTTTGAGAATCAAACTGTTAGCGGTTTTGAGACACAAACCCGCCGCGATCGCCCCCAACTCGGGAAACGCCTCGTAAATTAGGGCGATCGCCCCCAGCGGCAGCGATTGACAGTATACTTGACAGCGATCGACCTGATAGGAAGCATTGATCACTCTGCCGATCGGATCTGGCATTTCCCCCAACCGTTCCAGAATTTGGACAGTTGTCTTGATCCGTTCCGGTGTCAGCTTCAGCCACTCCACAATCAAGTCGGGAATCGCCATATCGCGACTCGCTTCTAGATCCAGAGTATTTGCTTCTAAAATGTCATTTTGTCTGTCTTTTAGCGATCTCGCCATCGCCTGCAAACCAGCAGCGCGATCGGTGCTTTTTGTCGCCGCCAAGTCCAAAGAAGCTTGATAAGCGCGGCGGGCAACATTTGCCCCATCTGATGAATGACTAAATTCTTCTATTATCATTTAACTAACGCCTGTAAGCCAGCCATACCATCAGAGCCGGCAGCATTGCTAGCAGCACGGCGACCATTGCCCACAGAATCACATTCGGCCCGGGCGAGTTCAGCGCCAGGGGCAACCAAATCACTAGCGGGACCAAAATCATCCCTAGCGCCAGTGGCAAGTAGTGGGTTTGAAAACCCGGATTCGCTCTGTTCCATTGCTTCCCCGTCCAGCGCCAAGCCTGCTTGTAAGGATAGTTTGTTGATAGTTGTTCGATAACCTGTCCGCTTTCATCCAATACAAATATTTGCTGACAGCGGTTGCAGCCAAAGGCTTCTGTCAGCGTTATGGGTACGAGACGACCCTTGCGCCGGCAAGGGCACGGGTACTCATCGTTTAAGTCAATTTTTTGAGCTTTTTGGGATGGCACGAGCGATCGGATAAAAAAAGCGTTTTTGCAAAAATAATCGTTAACATATCCACTTTATCAAGCTTGTCAATTCTGCCCGAGGCTTTCAATTGCTTGTTTCTAGCCGAAGCTCGACCAGCAATTTTGACTTGCAAGTTCTGGACTCAATTGTACCACTAACTTAGGTATTTTCAACCATTTCTGGGAGTATACCAAATAGTTTCTTTTGATACTCTTGGATCTTGTTGATTTTTTCCATCTTCTAAAGCGGGTGACGCGATTCGAACGCGCGACATTCACCTTGGCAAGGTGACGCTCTACCACTGAGCCACACCCGCATTTCCTGCGGTCTTAACTATCATGTCTCAATTCTCCGAATTTGTCAAGTCTTTTTTATAAGTTTTTTTTTCAGACACTTCAGACAGCGCGCCGGGCCGCGCCCCGCCTGAATTTGCAGCAGCTTGATTGTTAAAAAAATCAGTAATTGCAGTGCTTTTAACCGTCATTCGCCCAAGGCAAGGCTACAATCAAGCTGCAATCGTGGGAGAACACTGCTCATGTCAGACTTAAATCGCGGAATCATGAAGTTCAAAGGAGCTGACAGCCCGATCGCGATCGGCCTTTCGGCGATCGTCATTGGCAGCGGCATCGGCTTCCTGATCTGGTGGGCGATGCAATCAGCCTACGCCTTCAGCTAACAGGCGCATAGAACTAGGACTTATGCAAAAACCCGGTTTCTCAGAAAAATCGTCGATAGATTCGGGAGATACTTGAGGCAGGAACCGGGTTTTTGAGTTCGCGCGCCTCCAGCACTGAGAACCTAAGAATTAGAAAGCATTGCTCAGAAGGCAGAATTTTCAGCAAATTCTGTCTTCTATATTTTTTTGCCCTCAGACAGCACTTGCCAAACTCTTATGTGATGCTTATCCTGAGCTTGATGAGGCTTTTATACTTGTAACTTAATATGCGATCGATTTTCTTGACGTTTGCTCTCATGTGTTTAGCTAGCCCCGCTGTTGCTGCAACCTGCGAGGAAAGCTTTCAAAAAAAAGGCGACTTTCTCAGTGGTGCTGCCTTTTCGGCGCGGGTTCAGGTTGAGGGATTATCAGTAGAAAAAGCATTTTCGCAATTGCGACCCATTTTAGCCCGCGAGGGGATCAAGACTGTCAGCACTGATGTGAGTATGGGTGTGATGAAAGCAGAAAATCCCGCAACAGCTTTTCAGCGCGCTTTGCCGATAGATGTATTTGCCTCAGAGGATGACAATCTGTTAACTGTCGAGATGATTTTTACCATTCCCAGTGGCGTGGGTGCAAGCAGGGACACCGTGAAAAAATACTTGTGCGATGCGCTAAATCAATTGTTGCCCAAAACTACAAGTACAAGGACTTCTGCGACACCACAACTGAGTTCGGCATTGCATTAATTCGATCGCTCTTGGGAAACTATCTGCGTTAAGGAACGTTAATCTGTGGTTTCCTGTTGCTGCATCAACGCTTGAAATATCATCGCGGGCGATCGAGTGCAGCAGATCGATCGCCCCTTCCCCATCATATCTATGTCAAATCAGCGATCGCACTCCTGAGTTAGCTGAGCCTATCTGCTGTTATCCCATAGATTTCCCCCACCAACTACTTTTGTAGTATGATCGTAGTCCGACCGCAGTCGCGCGCAATTATCAAACTCAAGTGTTTGGAAGGGGTTGTATCTCACAAGAAATTTATGGCAAGCTTTCAGGACATCATCAAATACTACAACAATTACTGGAAAACCTCGGTTCTGAGCATCGGTGCATCCAGCCTGTTTGCGATCGCAGATTTAGCCGTACCCTACGCGATCGGGCAACTCTTAAACGTATTGTCCGATCGACCTACAGACACAATAACGCAAAAATCGATCGCTGCGATCGCCTCATTTACCCAGCAGTCACCAAGCAAAATATTATCCTTATCCGTCTTGCTGGGCTTGATTTTTATCGTAACAGTCGCCAAAGCACCCATACAGCCTTGGGTGGGAAATTGGTTCCACTGGGCGCTACCATTAACAGCGCGGCGCGATCGAATGAAAGGAGCGATCGGCAAAATCCTCACCTTACCCCTAGAATTCTACGACGAAAACAACGCCGGACGGATTGCCAGCCGCATCGCCAAAGGCATCGCCAACCACACTTGGACTTACCCAGAAATTGCCGGTGAATTCATCCCCGAAGTCGTGCGCTTAATCGGCATCTTTGCAGTTATCTGGTTAATTGAATGGCGGATCGGCTTATTAATTTTGGTTTCCTTCCTCTTTATCCTCAGTTTCACCCTCCAAAGCCTCCGACAAGTCACTCAGCGCGAAGCAATTTTGGATGAATACATCGAAAATACCGAAAGCCGCAACTCAGAAATTATTACCAACATCAAAACAGTCAAAGCATTTGCGACGGAAACAGACGAACTAAAAAGACAAACAACCAGACTCGATCGCGAATTGAAAGTAGTAGTTAACCGCATTCACAAAGGATACGTCATCCTGGGGACATACCAGCAGACGATCGTCCAGCTTTGCTTGTTTTCAGTTCTAGGTTTTAGTTTGGCAGCAACAGTCGCCGGCCAGATATCTCTGGGATATTTTGTTACGGTTTACACCTTAGCAAGCATGGCTTATTCCCAACTGCGTCCGATTAGCATTATCGCCGAATTATTGGCCCGCCGGTATTCTTCAATGATCCGGTTTCACGAGTTTATGCAATTGCCAGACGGTGTAGATGCAGGCAATTTATATGCAGAAAATGCTGTATCGGCGTCGCCCTATAAATTTACTGGCAAAATCGAGTTTTGCGGGCTGACATTCGGGTACGATCGCCAAAAGCCTGTTTTGCAGGATGTAAATTTGTTGATTTATCCCTGTCAAACAGTAGCATTAGTCGGGCGATCGGGTTCGGGGAAATCAACATTAGTTAAACTGCTATTTCGGTATTTCGAGCCCAACTCCGGCCGCATTCTGATCGACGGCGAGGACATTTGCAGCTTAGACGTGACTCGCTACCGCAAGCGTTTAGCCATCGTGCATCAAGAAGTAGACGTATTTAACGGTACTCTATTGGAAAATTTGATTTACGGCAACCGGAAAGCAACTTTTGAGCAAGTTGAGGAAGCTTGTCGCATCGCCAGAGTAGACGAGTTTGTCGGCTTGTTGCCCCAAGGTTACTATACCGTTGTCGGGGAGCGGGGAATGCGTTTGTCCGGCGGTCAGCGGCAGCGGTTGGGGATTGCCAGGGCTTTGTTGGTGGAGCCGGACGTGTTAATCTTTGACGAAGCTACTTCTAGTTTGGATTATGAGTCGGAGCGATCGATCCAACTAGCCATGCAAAACATCTTGGGTACGCGCACCACCATAATTATCGCCCACCGACTGAGTACAATTCGCGAAGCCGATGCGATCGTTGTATTAGACGGCGGTAAAATCGTCGAAATTGGCAGCCACGACGAACTCTTGAAGCAACAAGGCATTTACCGCCGCCTGCACTCCCTGCAAGAAACCGGCGAATTATTGAATTAGGGATTTGGGCTTAGCCGAGGCTTGGTGCACTACAGCAACATAATTAATAATTTTTTAAGTCAAGCCTGCAATGCTTTTAGCCTGGCCCGAAGTTGGGCGATTTCCTGCGCCATATCTACAACCATTACCGCCCCGACGAGATTTAGTCCTAAATCTTGGCGCAACCGTTGGATTTGACCAATGCGCGCAATTTCCCGCGCGTGCAGCATTGAGCCGATCGGCTCAATCAACCCGACTTGCACAAATTGCTCAATTATCATCGTTGAAGTTTCCGTCACCAAAGCTGCATATTCAAACGTATACAGCCGATCGCCATTTTCGGAAACAACCATAGTGGACAAGCTAAATTCGCTCATAGTGTCACCTCTTCTATTGCAGAACGTGGGTTAAAACTGCTACTCGCCTTAATTTTTTCATAACACTCCTGCTCGATTTCACTCAACTCCTTCGGAGACAGGATCAGAAGTTTCACAATTAGATCTGTGCGATCGCCTTTGGGTAATATCCAACCCTTGCCGCGCAGCCGCAGCGATTGCCCGGAATTTACCCCTTTAGGAACAGTCATCGTCACAGAACCATCTGGCGTTGGCACTTGGATTTGAGTACCTAAAACAGCTTCATCTGGGCGAATAGGAACCTCGCAGGTTAAATTATCACCCGAAAACTTAAAAAATGAGTGGGGAAATAGTTCGATCGTCAGATACAAATCGCCTCGCTGTTGAGAAAAAGGGCTGACGCGACCTTTTCCTTTAATCCGAATCCGACTGCCTGATTTAGCACCTGCGGGAATACGAACGTTAAGGGTTTCATCGTCCAACTGCAAGCGTTTCTGCACGCCGTGAAAGGCTTCTGAAAGCGAAAGCGCGATCGCCGCTTCAGTATCAGGTGCAGGTGCTTGAGTGCGAAATCCCGCAAAATCATCAGCCTGAGTCGAGGTACCCGAATAAGTTTGTCGCGATCGGCTTTGGCCGCCGCGACCCAGCAAATCCTTGATAAAATCATCAAAATTGCTGTATTCGTCGAAATTGGTGGACGGATCGAAATCAAATCCCCCGGCATTCGTGCTAGTTCCTCTAGGAGGAGCGCCGCCAGCTCCTGCTTGCTTCCAGTGCTGCCCAAATCGGTCATACTTTTCGCGCGTTTCAGGATTTGATAAAACCTCGTTTGCCTCATTCAAATCTTTGAACTTATCCTCAGCTTCTGGATTGCCGGGATTCACATCAGGATGATGTTTGCGGGCAAGTTTGCGATATGCTCGTTTGATTTCTTCAGGAGTTGCAGTTTTGCTGACTCCCAGAATGGTGTAGTAATCTTTGAAGTCGGTTGCAGTTGGCATGATTTAATCCTCAAAATCTGATTATTCTGCACTCAAAAACCTCAAAAAATAGACCTCTTGTAAAAATAGCCCAGACGGGAAAAATGCCCAGCCAATTTTTTTTCTTTCTTGTGTGATGGGCATTTTTTCCATACCCAAAATTAATTAAAAGGACTTTGGCAAAAAGTCTAATAGGTCATGCGCGTCAAAATACTCAATCTTTTTTGATGCTATCAATTGTTTGTTGAATCGTCACTAACCTGAACTATTAACTTGCCAAAGTTCTTCCCTTGCAGTAAACCAATAAAAGCGTGGGGTGCGTTTTCCAACCCTTTTACAACGTCTTCTCTGTACTTCAGTTTGCCTGCCTGCAACCACTGAGACATATCATTGATAAACTCTTCGTGACGCTGCTGGTAATCGCCAACCAGAAACCCTTGGATCAGCGCACGTTTAACCAATAGCGGCATCAGATTAGGGCCGGGAGGTGGAGTTTCGGCATTGTACTGGGAGATTAAACCTACTAATGGAATTCTGGCTCCCAGATTAATCTGTTGCAAAACTGCTTCTAGAATCGGGCCCGCCGTATGATCGAGGTAGACATCGATTCCATTTGGACAAGCAGCTTTTAATGCTGAATTCAGGTCTTGAGTTTTGCGGTTAATGCAGGCATCAAATCCTAATTCATTGACAACGTAATCGCATTTTTCATCGCTGCCAGCAATGCCTACTGCTCGACAACCCTTGATTTTGGCAATTTGACCGACAACTGCACCAACAGCACCAGAAGCAGCAGAAACCACGACTGTTTCGCCGGCTTTCGGCTTGCCAATATCTAGCAGTGCAAAATAGGCTGTCATTCCGGGCATTCCGGTAATGCCTAATGCGTAAGAGATTGGTACTTGATTGGGGTCGAGTTTTCTCAAGGTTTCGGCTTTGGCGATCGCATAATTTTGCCAACCGCCATATCCCAGCACGAAGTCTCCGGCTGAAAATTGGGGATGGTTTGATTTCACCACTTGGCTGACGTTGCTCCCCACCATGACTTCGCCTAACTTTGCCGGACTTGCATAGGACTCGCGATCGCTCATTCGCCCTCGCATATACGGATCGAGGGATAGGTAAATGGTGCTGCTGAGTATTTCTCCCTTTCCCGGTTCTGGAATTGCTGTTTCGACAACGGCAAAATTACTCTCTTTGGGTTCTCCCGTCGGGTAACTTTTGAGCAGGATTTGTTGGTTCATTGACTTAGACATAAATGACTCCTTTATTGATAGATTGCTTTATCGATCGCACAGCGGAAGAATTCGCCTTCAGACTCAAAGCGATCGCTCCCCAAAAACCAGCCTACCCGAAGATGAGTCGGGATTGTGTAGCCGTCAAAGGTACTGCTTTGCTCGACAATTCCCCCAAAATCCACGTAGTGAAACGCTTCACCTTCTGGATTGCCCCAGCGATCGCCTCCCCAAATCGGCAACCCCTTCGCCCAAGTCGTCGCCCGCCAGATCATCCCCCGATCACCGTAGATAACTTCTTCTCCCTTGAAGGGATGCCATTTTTGATCGAGTTTGATTTCACCGTGCATCCACAGTCGAACGGCGGATGCGAGGGGTGTGCCGGGGGCGATCGCATTCTCCAAATAGCGACGGGCTAGATTGGGAAGATTGATTAATGATTCAGGATTGAAGGGGCGATCGCTCTTCGGTGCTGATTCCCACAAATCGTCTAGAGAAATTTCTGGGATTTTAGTCATGTTTTAAAAGGTTTCAAGGGCAAGATACAGCACTTTGCGCTGAAGATTTGGTTAAAACTACGATGTATGTTACTGGTTAAAAGCTTTTGGTTAAAAGAACTACCACAGATGAAGCGCTCACAACTACGGCATTTTTTTTATTGATGCGCTTCTCTCCGCGTTAGGATATTATCTAGAATAGCGATCGCATCATATATATATATGTATCCGCAGGCGGATATTCTGATTGCCCATCAACTCAACAATCTAATCGCAAGAAGCAGAAGTGCAACTATCAGCAAGCCACCATAGATCGTGAAAATGCGATCGGCGAACCACTTTGGCAAGCAGGAAATGTCGATGACTTGACAGTTAAAATTTGCTAGAGGCGATCGCTATTTCACCCAACTACAAATATTCCCAAATGATTTGATGTGTTTTAGAGGGCGATCGCCAATAATCTCTCCGAACTTATCAACAAAGTCAACTATTTTTGCTTGCTTAATCTCGAACTGAAACAGATAATCTTAACGGACTTATCATTTCGGTCTAATGGTGAAGCCCAACGGCGGCAAGCAACCTTGGTATCTTCACCGACACCTCGGCTCCGTCCGTTGCAGCAGTGTTAGGCAGCAGCTACATCTGCAAACAATTCCTGAATTATTTCAGCTACTTTCTGAATCCCACTTTGAAATATGTCTATATCATTTTCTCGCATACTATTGAGTATCTTAGGTAAAGCTTTCTTATCGGCTATTTTTTCGCAATAGTATTCAAATGACTCGAAGTGCTCAAATGCGCCATCCATTTTTTTGCGAAATATATAAAACACAATTGCTTTCTCAAGCATGTCTCTTAGCTTTTCATCTTCAATAAATGTGTACATTATGAGTGACAAGTAGCTAAAAGTGACTTCATACCTGATGTATGGATAAAGACGCAGCATTGAGCATATCAGCAGAATATCGGAAACCTGTGCTACATAAGAATACAAAGTAACTAGAAACACTTTAGCTTCAGGTTGGTCTGCCATAAGCTGAGTGTAGCCTGCTTGAGATGTGTTATGCATCTCAACTTTTCTGCGGAGCGAGATACCATTTTCATAGAAACTGTTGAATACTATTCTGTCGCGAACATAAGGTTCTAGCTTATTTTCGATATCTTCAAAAGTGTTGAAGTCTTCATAAAATGAATCTTGATCCTCATACTTTTTCCCAAATATACTCGATATAAAATTCATAAAGAATTTGTCAAGTAACTCGCGATGGTTTTGTTCACTTTCGACTGCCAGCAATTGAATTGGCAATATAAAAAAATTAAATTTATAGCTCTCTAGAACTTTGATGCTATCAATCAGTACACGCCGAAAATAACTTATATACTCACCCATATCAATCGAGTCTTCGCGAATCCTGAAGAAATGCTCTATCTTTAGAAAAGGGTCATGCAAGAGATGGAAGTCACCAAGTGATTTGAAATAGAACTGTTCATTTTCGGAAACGTTTAAGCAGATAGCACCACTCAACAAAAAGCATGTATTATATTCCGTCAAACTCTCAAGCTCTACATCAATAATGTCAAGTCGTTTCATCCAAAAATACTTGACCTCATCCATGAATAGTACAATTTGCCTTGCACTTAATTCGTCAATATTGTGGCTACTTGTAAACTGAGTAATCAGTTCATGATATTCCGATTGGAACTGTATGATATGTTGAAGAGTTGGTTGAGGCATTCGGGTATCCTAATTCGATATCATCAATGTTTCTGGAATCGCGTAGTTTTGCTTTAGCAAGTCAAACAACCTCATCATAACGTTGAAGCAGTCTGCCTTTACGTCAGGCAAGTTCTGAACAGCAAATATGTCTGGAACAATATGGTACTGATGGCTTGCATTATTGCACTTCAACATAGATGCTTCTCTAATCGCTCCCCACAAACCATGAGCAAAACTTGAATCGTAATCGTAGAATAGGTCATAAAGATACTTTTCTCCGACTTCTATACTTTTTTCTCTAATCCCTTGCTTGTCGAAATACTTTAAATCAACGTCTATAAACTCTTCCCATTTGATTTCATTCACTAACATGTCAGCTAATAGTGGGACAAAATGAGCTGATTCTTCCAAGTCATTTTCCCTAGCCTTCAACAAAACAAGTTTATATTTGCCGATTCCATACAACTTGTACTCTCCCCAGATTTTAGGATGATCGTTTTCCCGTTTCAACAAATACTTTATAATAATCAAAATCTCGATTATTGTTCTCACTCCGTGCCGGCCTAGAATTCCGTTCCCCAAGTTGTTGTCATGTAATTCGCAGAAGACTTTCAGCGCATAAGTGATTGAACCAACAATAACGTCAAATCTGTCATCTAAAAGTGATTCTTTTTTGTAGGAATTTGTAACGTACTCCAATATTTTTCGGAATTGTTCAATAAATGGACGATAATCGCTTTCACTCTCTTTATGCATTATGCTGATGATGTTACATTTTGTAATTAGTCCAATACTCTCCCAAAATTTTGATGTGAAGTCGCTATTCTCGTTATCTCCAAATGCGCCTTCCATAGCTCTTATGGTTGGTCGATACATTTTCATCTTTTCGTCATCATGACTAGTATGAGGATAATTTGAAAGTGCTTCAATTGTATCGGTTAAATCCTTTAATATTTTAAGCCTTCCACAAAATAGTTGAAACCCTATGATCAAAAAACGTATATCCGTAGCTTCATCAGACTGATGAGGGAAGTATATCTCTACTGCTTTAGTAATCTTCTTTAGTCTTTCCTCAAAATGAATTTCTATAACATTAAAGGCTTCATTAAATTCTGGATAGTCTTTAGCTCGATATAAAATGGTTAGAGGAGACAAAACAAAAGGCTCGATTTGATATAAAATGATTTGAAAAACAGATACTTGTTCGTCATGAGACAGTCCAAATATTTGCGACAATTTAGGTTCTGATAAAGTTGTAACCTGCGTAGAAATATTCTTCAATATTGCTCCCGCTTTTTCAAATCCCTCTTCTCTTCCATACTCCATAAGAATTAAGCCTAGCCATAAATATTGTGGCATTCGTTCTTTAGCCCATGAACTTAATTCCAGTTGGTCGCCAAAACCATCATTGAAAGGAGTAACTACTCTCCCTTGCCGACGAGGCAGTTTGTGATCACTAAGACTACTAACGTTCTTTTCGCTTGTCATAAGTTGATTTCTTTATTAAAAATTCACGCTAGGACTGGCACGATTTCAATCTTATGTCCACCGTTCAGTTGCTTAAGCCGCCCTTTGGCACGTCGGCTCTAAGCTCTTGCTAATCGGGGGGACTTTTTCTTTTGGAAGGTTTTGTTACATGAGCCAGCATAACTGTATATTATCCTATAACTACAGTCTGATTCTTGCTTTAATGACATATTACCTAAGATTTTCGTACAAAGTCAATGCGATCGCCCAAAAAAAATTGTGCGTGAATGTAAATTCTGCACCATAGGGAAAATATTGCCATCTCTCAGGTTCATCTTTGCTGAAGGCAGCTAGCGATCGCTTTAACTGCCCCATCAACTCTATTCTCGTTCTGAATCTTTTCTCCCAATATTTTAGCTTTCTGTTGGACTTCTTTTGTCAAAGCGTAGGCGATCGCGATGACTGCCACATCGTTTGTTCAAATCAGATAAATCTTTGTGCTTCGGGGGGTGCATTGTCAGCGTCTCGCCATTCCGCGTAAATCTCAGATTGCCGTTGTGATCCTCTTCCACGTGTGCGATCGCGCTGAGCGTCGATCGCAACTTTAATGGCATTGATGGGTAACTTCAAGCGTTCAGCGATCGTCAATTGCACCGGGCGATCGCCTCAACAATAGAGGGTGTGATGATGTCAAAGGCATCACAGACTTTCCAGCATTATTAACAATCGTTTCGGGCTGAACGCTTCACCTCATTTTATGAAAGGATTTCCACTTAATTCAGCAGCTCGTATGCCCCGCCACGTTCTAATGCACGGCGGTATGCGGGACGCGCGTGAATGCGATCGAGAAAGCCCATCAGTTTCGGTCGGCTGCTGTCCAACCCTACCTGTGCAGCCGCCGCCTCCAATGGAAAGCTCATCTGAATATCGGCTGCGGTGAACTCACTACCAACAAACCATAAGCTTTTCTCAAGTTCTGCTTCTACATAACCCAGATGCAGTGCGATTTGAGGATCAATGAACGATTTATTGACGCGAGCCACAATTGCCCGCGCGATGGGTCGAGCGAAAAACGGCATCGGACTTGTTTCGACTTGGTTAAAGACTAGCTTCAACACTAGCGGGGGCATCGCAGAGCCTTCAGCATAATGCAGCCAGTAGATGTATCGCAACCGTTCCGGCGTGCCAAGCTCTGGAGCGAGTCGTCCGCCACCGTAACGGTCAACTAAGTATTCGACGATCGCACCGGATTCAGCCAGAGTCAGCGCACCATCGGTAATCACCGGAGACTTGCCCAGTGGATGCACTGCACGCAGCGACGCGGGAGCGAGCATTGTTTTCGGGTCGCGCTCGTAGCGCTTGACTTCATACTCTAGGTCGAGTTCCTCTAGCAGCCAGAGCACTCGCTGGGAGCGAGAGTTGTTCAAGTGGTGGACAGTAATCATGTTTTTATTCTCAGCTTACCAAAAAATTGATGCGGTGAATTGTGAATGGTCAAGAGTGGATGTGTTGATAGAAAACTCGTTTAACGTTTTCGGCACAGAAGATATAGAGTCCGACAATTGCCGCCAGCACCAACAGGAATTCGAGCGGCAAGGATTGGAATCCCAGTAAACTTGCAAGCGGAGTATAGGGAAGGAAGAGTGCGATCGTGACGATCGCGATCGTGGCCATCAACAAATACTTTCCCGGCTTGCTCGCGAGAATCGATTGCCGCGTCCGAATCACCAGCACAATTATGGATGCAGAAATCACCGATTCCATAAACCAACCAGTTCTAAATTGCGCCTCGTTGGCGTGCAGCAGGAATATCAATGCTCCAAACGTCAGATAATCAAAGACAGAACTGAGTAAACCAAATACCAACATAAATTTGCGGATAAACTTGATATCCATGCGGCGGGGTTTGTTTACCAATTCCTTGTCTACGCGATCGGTGGCGATCGTCATTTCAGGAAAATCAGTCAATAGATTTGTGAGCAAAATCTGACTGGGCAGTAGCGGCAAAAACGGTAAAAACAGAGAAATACCTGCCATGCTGAACATATTGCCGAAATTAGCGCTCGTTGCCATAAACACGTATTTAAGCGTATTGTAAAACTTCATTGAGTTTATAAGCAATTATAAACAATAATGGTATCATATCGCTATGAGTGTTGAACAAGGAATACGCACAACTCAAAGAACGGAAGTCTCAAATGCAACTAACAGAGCGACACATCATCAAATCCACGGAAGACCGTTTCGCTCAAATTGACGAACTAGCTTTTAAATCCAAAAATCTCTACAATGCCGCCAATTACGTCATTCGTCAGAGCTTTATTTATGGATGGGGCTATATCGGCTACAACGAAATGAATGGCTTGATGAAGTCTCACGAAGCTTATAAGGCAATGCCTGCTAAAGTTAGTCAGCAAATTTTGATAATCTTAGACAAGAATTGGAAATCGTTTTTTGAAGCCGTTAAAGCTTACAAAGCTGACCCTTCAAAATTCACGAGTCGCCCAAAATGGCCGAAGTACAAAGATAAAACTAAAGGGCGAAACATTCTTGTCTACACGATTCAAGCAATTAGCAGCAAACAGTTGAAGAAAGGAATAATTAAACTTTCTGGCACTGAACTTTCAATTAAAACCCGGCTCAATCCCAACCAGATTTGTCAAGTTAGACTGGTTCCGAAATGTGATTCCTATGTAATTGAGGTAATTTACGATGAACCGGAGTCCACCATCAGCAATGCCAACTCTGTAGCTAGTATTGATTTAGGGCTGGACAATTTAGTAGCGCTAACTTCAAATCAACCGGGATTTATCCCTTTGTTGATTAACGGGCGACCATTAAAATCGATTAACCAGTTCTACAACAAACATAAATCCCGATTACAATCCCAGTTAAAAGGGAATCGTCAAACCTCATCCAGAATTCAGCGATTAACTCGCTGTCGCAACCAGAAGGTTGATAATTACTTGCATCATGCTAGTCGTGTGGTTGTTGACCATTTGGTAGTGAACCAAATTGGGACGCTGGTCATCGGCAAAAATGGACAGTGGAAAACTGATATCAATCTAGGTAAACAAACCAACCAAAATTTTGTCAGCATTCCTCACTCTCGATTAGTTGAGATGTTAGAATACAAAGCTCGGCTGGTAGGAATCACGGTAATTGTACACGAGGAATCCTACACATCCAGAGCAAATTTTGTGGGACTAGACCCAATTCCTGTTTATGGAAAAACAGAAAAAGAACCTGTATTCACTGGAAAACGGATCTCACGAGGATTGTACAAAACATCGACTGGTCGGTTAATTAATTCTGATGTGAATGCTTCGTACAACATTCTCAGAAAAGCAATCCCAAATGCGTTCAGCGATGGGATAGGGAGCTGCGTAGTTCAGCCTAGGCGGGTTAATCCGCTCAAAGTAAAACAGAAAGGGGAGGGCTGACGCCTCCCATGTCGTTGCAATAAATGACTATAGTTTTACCAGCTATTAGCAAACGTCACCCGTCCTTCATTCACACCCTCAACCAAAACATTTAGGTCTTTTTCCATCAGCACAATGTCGGCTGCTTCCTTCGCCACATCAACCGCACTCTCAACGGAAATGCCCACATCCGCAGCATGAAGCGCCGAGGCATCGTTAATACCATCTCCGAGATAGCCAACCACATTCCCCGCTTTTTTGAGCGCGATGATGATCCGCTCTTTTTGATTCGGCTCAACTTCAGCAAAGACATTGGTTTCTCCAACACGATGCAGTAGCGCTTCATCACTGAGCTTTTGCAGTTCGGCACCACTCAAAACCTTTGGTTTGGGTAGTCCTACCTGTTGAATGATACTAATCGCCACAGCCCGACTATCGCCCGTAATCATCTTCGGGGTGATGCCCAGGGCTATCAATTCTTTGAGGGTGTCAGCAATACCTGCTTTTGGTGGATCGAACAGGGCAAGATAGCCCATAAATGTCATGTTCGTTTCATCGTCTTTGCTGAAGGAATCGCGATTGTCGTAAGACGACACGCAAGCTCCGAAATTGCGGTAAGCAACTCCCAATACTCGAAATCCTTTGCTGCCCAATTCTTCAGCGCGTTGTTGAATCTTGTCCTGCTGCGGCGCAATGTCGATCGCAATTCCTTCACCAGTCTCTACCGTTGAGCAGACATCCAGAATATTCTTGAGTGCTCCTTTGGTGACAATTAGATGCGTATTCTCTTGTTTAAACAGGATGCTTAAGCGTTTGCGGTTGAAATCATAGGGCACTTCATCGAGCTTTTGATAGCCTGAGATGTCAAATGTCTTGTGTTGACGAATCGCTTGGTCGATCGGATTTACATAGCCAGATTCAGATGCAGCATTCAAATAAGCGTAGAGCAAAACCCGATCGCTCTCCTTGCCATCCACATCAACCGCCGAGTGAATTTTCACCTCCCCTTCCGTCAGCGTGCCCGTCTTATCTGTACAAAACACGTTCATGCTGCCAAAATTCTCGATCGCAGCCAACCGCTTCACAATCACCTGCTTCTTCGCCATTTGCTTAGCGCCGCGAGACAGATTGAGGCTGACAATGGCCGGCAGCAGTTGAGGAGTCAGGCCAACCGCCAGCGCCAGAGAAAATAGAAATGATTCCAAAACTGGGCGTTTTAGGTAAACATTGGCGGCAAAAATCAGGACAACCAGAATCAGCGTCACCTCCATCAGAAAGTAACCAAACTTGCTGAGTCCCTGTTCAAATTCGGTTTCCGGCGGCCTAAGTTTCAATCGTTCCGATACCTTACCAAACTCAGTCTCCTTTCCGGTATGCACCACCACTGCTTTGCCAGTACCGCTGATGACATTGGTACCCATATAAAGGATGTTAGTGCGCTTACCCAGATCGGTTTCAGCAGGCAAAACTCCACTAAGTTTGTCAGCCGGATAAGTTTCCCCAGTCAGCGCCGCTTCATTCACAGACAAATCTTTCGACTCTAAAATCAGGCAGTCACCGGGAATACTATCGCCAGCGTTAAGCAACACAATGTCACCCGGAACCACCTCTTCATTGGGGATTTCTTGAGATTTACCATCCCGCAACACCGTGGCTTTTACTTGCACCAAAGCCAGTAATTTCTCAACAGCATTTGTCGCTCCCCTTTCTTGCCAAAATCCTAGTAAGCCGCTAATTAGGACGATCGCCAAAATGATGATCGCATCTGCCGCATCTTTCAGAAAGATCGACAGCACAGCAGCAAAAATCAGAATCAAGATAATCGGACTCTTAAACTGGTTGAGCAACAGCGTCAGTGAGTTCGATTGCTGTTTTTGTTTCAGACTGTTCGCACCGTATTCGCTCAGGTGTTGTTGAGCATCCTGACTGCTTAAACCTGCGGGCGTAGACTTCACCTGAGTCAGCACCCGATCGGCAGGCAAGTTCCAAAACGTCGAAAGTTGTGAATTCATTGTTTTATAGCTAAATACGGTTCACTTAAGACTGTTCAGTCTGTAAAACCAGGTGAAAAATATATACTGCGATCGCTTTCCTACCCTTCGCGAACGCCTTCGGCGAACGGATCGCTTCGCTAACACGCGGACGTTCGCAATCACAAAAAAGCGTTAAGTCTTGTTTTATACCTAACTTTTAATTTCCTGTTCGATTTTCGAGTTTACCGCTAACTGACTTATCGGTTCCGAACTGAATGATTAGAGTTTTAAATGTAATGTTGCAAAATCAAGATGAAGCTGCTAAGGTGTATAACTGTGGGTACAAATGGGTCGGTGCCCGAGCGGTTAATGGGGGCGGACTGTAAATCCGCTGGCTACGCCTACGCTGGTTCAAATCCAGCCCGGCCCACCACAATTTACATAAAAGTTAAAAATTAAAAGTGTTAAATTAAAATTTTTAATCTTTTATGCCCGTGTAACTCAGGGGTAGAGTACCTCCTTGGTAAGGAGGAAGTCGCGAGTTCAAATCTCGCCACGGGCTTATCTTTCCAATCATTATGGCTGCGTCCTTTAGCAGTCTCACTCAATCTTTGATTGACGGCGGGCGCTGATTTTCCACTGATATCGTCTTTCAATAATATCAACAATATCGGGCATTTTATTTTACCTCATCGGGGACAAAAAGTTCTATGGAGTACCGTAAACTTATGCGGCCCACAATACTTGTCGCGCTTCGACTCAGTTCATGCTGAGTCAATTTGTGCTTAGTCTAAACTCCAAAGATTTGAGGTTTTTTGCTAATTCTCAATTTTCTGCCTTTAGGGAACCTGTGGCAATCACAGGCTCCCTTTTCTTTCCCTTGTTAGTCTAAACTCCAGTTGAGTCGGTGGGGGTAAAAAATCACGATATTTTCAGGGGCGGGCCCGGAATTGGCCACAAGATCACCTAACAGGGGCGATCGACCTTTAGGATCGCACAAATGACCAAAAATCAGCGTTTAAAAGTCAATATGCACGGAAAAAAGTATTCATTTCGGAGAATTGACAATTTTTTCACCTAGTGAAAGTGCCTATTTGAAAGCTCTAGTCGCACCCGATACCGCAAATCCCAGGCCGAGCCAAGTTACGATAAGAATTATTGGTTTTCTTGGCTGTTTGAAAATCAAGCAATTTTTGCTTGTTGGGCACATCAGCACTTGTCTGTTAACAGCTATGTTCTTGAGGAAGCGGTAAGCCCCGCCCCGCTTCCTTAACCTGTGGCCAAGACAAAAATGCTTGATGCCAAAGGTTTCTGCGGGGATGAGGTATTCAGCGGGAGTTGTTAAATATGAGTTTATCTTTTAAGCAAATGACCCTTTATGTGACTTTGCTGTCGATCGGCGGAGGCATGGGATGGTTGGGGAATCGCTACCTGCAAGCCCCAAATTATCTCGAAACTGGATCGGTTTTGCCCGTGGTGCGCCAGCAAATCCCGCCCTATGCTTCTCCTCCGGTTACAGAAAATCGCGCAGTCGATCGCACCAATCCTAATTTTATTGCTGAAGCAGCAGAAAAAGTCGGGCCTGCAGTCGTGCGGATTGACGCATCGAGCAAGGTGACGAATCAAGTACCGGAAGCTTTCAAAAATCCTTTGTTTCGCCGGTTTTTTGGGGACAATTTGCCGCAGCCGGAAGAACGAATCAAACGCGGCACCGGTTCGGGGTTTATTCTGACTGCTGACGGCCGCATCGTGACGAATGCTCACGTTGTCTCCGGTACGGATACTGTTAAGGTGACGCTCAAAGACGGCCGCGAGTTTGAGGGTAAGGTGCAGGGTGTCGATCCGCTGACGGATGTGGCTGTGGTTAAGATTAATGCTAAGGAACTGCCGCAGGTTGTTTTGGGTCGATCGGACAATATTGTACCCGGACAGTGGGCGATCGCGATCGGCAATCCTTTAGGTCTCGACAATACCGTGACTGTGGGCATTATTAGCGCTACGGGTAGAACCAGTTCCCAAGTCGGCATCCCCGACAAACGAGTCCGATTCATCCAAACCGACGCAGCCATCAACCCCGGTAATTCAGGCGGCCCCCTGCTCAACGACCAAGGCGAAGTAATTGGCATCAATACCGCCATTCGCGCCGACGCTCAGGGCTTGGGATTTGCAATTCCGATCGAAACGGCCAAACGAGTTTCCGATCAGTTATTCGCCAAAGGAAAAGCCGAACATCCCTATCTCGGCATTCAAATGATCGGCTTGACTCCCGCCACCAAAGCAGAAGTCAACAAACAACTAGATAATAAAATCACCCTCGATCGAGGTGTAGCCGTAATGCGAGTGGTGGAAAATTCCCCCGCTCAAAAAGCCAACCTGCGCGCCGGAGATGTGATTCAAAAAATTGACGGAATTGCGGTCAACACTCCCGGAGACGTGCAAGAACGGGTGGAAAACGCTGCTGTCGGCAAAGAACTCGAAGTGGAAATTAACCGTTTGGGTCAAGTTCAGAAAATTAAAGTACGTCCGGGTGCTTTTCCCGTATCCGCTAGCCCCGCCGGTGGATAATTTCAACAGTTGACATGATGCAGCATACAGGTTGAGAGTTTACAGAAGGACGATCGCGCGAGGAGATGCCGAGGGAGAATGAATCTGATGCTCGATCGTTCCCGACACAAAAACCGGGTTTTTTACTACAATCCTCCGTCTATCGCGAGGTATATAGGATTAAAAACCCGGTTTCTTAATTCCCTGTCCATCCAGGATTGTTTATTTTTGGAACAACATTCATCTTTATGGCTTCGGCAAACCGTTGATCTGTTTACTTTTCTTTAGGAGAGTTTGGTTTAATCGAACTCGTGCTGGCTAAATTTTCTTCTAGGTGCATCCTCTGCTCCATTTGCCTGAGAAAATAGCCTGTCATCATCGCGGAAGCTAGCAAACCTGCTAAATTTTCGCGGTCGGTGGTAATTTGGACATTAAAATTGTCTGAAGGCAATACCCCGACAAGTCCTTGGACGTTATGAGAGATAATTTCTTTGATTTCAGGGCTGGCGGACTTGGCGATGCGGGCTAGAACCTCGGGAGATTGGTGTTGGAGGTACTTCAGAAGTGGGTTGACTGCGGTTTGTTGGGCATTGTCTGGGTCAAAGTCAGGGTGAAAAACCATTTGGCGATTCTTAATTTCTGGCTGGCTACATTCTACTTCAAACTACTCGTCATTGCTTCGGCACAAATTTGCCTGAAAGTCAATTTGCAGTTGTTTGGGGAGTTGGTCTACTTGAAAGTACCTATGAAATTTCTCGGTAACTTGTAACCAATACGATCGCCCGTCGGTAGGCTTCCGCTTGCGAACAAAGCCCATTTCTACCAGTTCCTGCACTTGTTGGTAAGCTCCAGAACCCCGCAAATTCACTAAATCCGGCTGTGCGATGCCGCCTTTGAGGGCGATCGCCGCCAGCGTCCGCAAAGCTCCCACACCTAATTCTGGAGGTATCAAAGTTTGCATCAAACTGGCAAACTCGTCTCTCAGTTGTAGGCTGTATCCCGTGGGAGTTTCGACGACTTCTAGGGCGCTGTCGCGGCGGGAAGAGTCAGACATGAGTTCAATAATGGCATCTTCGGCGGCAGGTCGATCGCACTTAGCAATCTCGGCAATTTCTGCTATTGAGACCGGCTGACCTTTAAGGTAAAGTATGGCTTCTATTGTTGTGGCTAAGCGAGTCATTGGGAAATTGGTAATCGAAAATTGGGATGTTGAAGTTCAACTAGACAGCAGGAGTCCCGCACTCTAACTGTACTCCGTTGAGTGACGGGAGGAATGCGCGTCAGGCCTGACTGCCGAGCAAATCTTTGATTTCCGCTATTGCAGTATTGGTTTTCACGAGATACGATAACACCAGAGTTTGTGAATGTAATGTCCCAAGTAATCACCGCCAAGCTAAAACTCAAACTCACTGCCGAGCAAAAAGCTTTGGTGACTCAGACTACTTTAGCCTACCGAGATGCCTTGAATTACACTTCACAAGTCGCTTTTGACGCAGGTAAAACCAGCAATGGTGCTAAGCTGCAAAAAGCCGTCTACAACGAACTGCGGGTGAGATTTGGACTTGGAGCCCAAATGGCTTGCAACGTACACAAGTTTCTGGAACCTACAAAACTCTGTGGACTAAGGTAAAACAATCTAACGATGCTATTGCTTCATGCTACACCAAGAGACGATATAAAGGGTTAGACAAAGCCCCTAAATACATCTCTCGAACTTGCACCCTAAATTATCAGCGCGACTACTCTTTTAAAACCGAAAGGCGAGTGAGCATCATCACTCTCCAAGGTCGAATAGTAGTTTTGTATGATGGCTACAACAAGCATTTAGACTTAATTGCCAATGGCGCAAGGATTGGAGCAGCTAAAATTGTCTATCAGCGTTCCTCCAAAATATATTACCTGATGGTAAGTATTGAAGTAGAAACGCCTAAAATTAACCCACTAAAAATAACTAGAATTTCTGGTGTTGACGTGGGTATGCGCTACTTAGCGGTAGAAACAGACTTACAAAATAAGTCTAAATTCTACTCAGGTTCAGATGTTAGACATAAAGCTAACCGCTACCATAAAGCACGGATGACTCTTCAGCGTAAAGACACTCGTTCAGCGAAGCGAAGATTAATCGCTTTGTCTGGGAGAGAGACACGGTTTATCGCTGATGTAAACCACCAAATCAGCAAGGATATTGCCAAACCTAACACCCTGATTGGACTAGAAAACCTCACCGGAATCCGGGACAGGACTAGCACTAAATCGGGCAACAAGGCAAGCAAGAAGAGGCGAGTAGCTAATCGAAACAAAGCTAAATGGTCTTATGCCGAATTGCATGGGTATATTGACTACAAAGCCAATCTAAATGGTTCCTTAGCAACGAAAGTTCCGGCTCATTACACGTCGAAAAGTTGTCCTAAATGCGGGCATACTTCCGATGCTAATAGACCAAACAAAAGTATCCGCTCAATAAGTAGGGGTAGCAGAGAAAAAAAAGTAAGCAGAGTGCACAAAGTGTCATAAAATAGGAGACATGACGCCAAAGATTATTTAACAAGACAAGTCATCCTCCGATTTACTGCAAACCATCGACCCAAAAGGGATTGCAGACGAATCAATGCTTCAGACAGTAGAGATATTACTGAATCTAATAGAGCAATTACAATTAAAAGTCAAAGACTTGGAGTCAGAGAATCAACGGTTGAAAGATGAAAACAACCGATTGAAGGGAGAACAAGGAAAACCAGACATCAAAGCTAACTCCAAAGGATTCAAAAGTCAGCACTCATCAGAAAAAGAACGAAAAACGCCAAAAAAGCACAAAAAAGGCAGTAAGAACGCGACGATTAAAATAGATCGAGAAGAAATACTAGAATATCCGAAAGACCAACTGCCGGCAGATGCAAAATTCAAAGGATACGAACAAGTAATCATTCAAGATATCAGCTTGGCAACCGACAACATATTGTTCCGCAAACAGAAATATTATTCACCCTCAGTCGGAAAAACTTATGTAGCAGAATTACCATTAGGCTACGAAGGAGAATTTGGACCAGGAATAAAAGCCTTAATCATCAGTTTATACTATGGGGGTAATATGACGATGCGGCAAACTACTAGATTTTTTAGCCGATTTAGGTATTTCCATCTCAGCCGGTTATTTATCCAACCTGTTAATCAAAAACCACTCCAGTTTTGAAACCGAGAAAAAAGAAGTTTATGATTCAGGACTAGCGAGTAGTCTGCAGGCAACACTTCGACCAAACAGGTGCGCGTGTAGGTGGAGTCAACCATACCACTAATATCATCTGCAACCCTTTATATACAGTATACTTTACAACAGCTAATAAAGATAGACTGACGGTACTGAAAGGATTACAGCCCGGACGAGAACTAGAATTGATGCTGAATCCACTCACATTCTCACGAATTCAGGACTTCAAAATCCCGATTAAATGGCAGAATGTTCTCAAGCTATTACCTCAAGAAACCGTGTTGAGTGAGTCACAGTTTAATCACCTACTGAATAATTATCTACCCAAACTGGGTGTTCAGCAACTGACCCGCATTAGGGAAGCAGCAGCTATTGGTTTCTATCATCAGCAAACTGATTGCCCAGTCGTACAAACTCTTTGTTGTGATGATGCCCCCCAATTCAAGTTAATCACTGCCGATCGAGCGTTATGTTGGGTACAGGAGGGAAGACATTACAAAAAGTTAAGCCCAGTATTCGCTTGCCATCAAGTAATTTTAGGGAAATTTATCGAAGATTTTTGGGATTATTATCGGGAATTATTAGCTTATAAAGATGCTCCCAGTCCCGAAGCTGCACTGCTTTTAAGGTCTAAATTTCGGCGGCTTTTTGAAACTCCAAGCGGCTATGAATTGTTGGAGGAACGCAAACAATTAACTGCTGCCAAAGTATCGGAGTTGCTCAGGGTTTTAGAGCATCCTGAATTACCTCTGCACAATAATCCGGCTGAGTTAGCTGCCAGAACTATGGTGCAGCGACGTAATATTAGCTATGCAACTCAGACAATTGAGGGTACTCAAGCCTGGGATACTTTTATGTCTCTTGTTGCTACTACTCGTCAGTTGGGAATCAGTTTTTTTGATTATGTCCGTGACCGAATTTCTCAACTTGGAATTATTCCCTCTCTCTCCACTATTATTTGCGAAAAATCTTCTCTTCATCCCTTGGGTTTGTCTTGGCAACTAGAATAACTCCTTCCCCTACTTATTGAGCCGATACAAACAAAGGACTATTGTTTCAATGCGAATGTTGTAGTCATGAGTTACACGCTGATTTGATTGGTACACGAAATATTGCAATGAGAGCGTTGCTTGTCCGGCAAGACTGGATGAGTACGGGGAGCTTGTCAGCATCCCCTAATGTATCGGGCCGTGAAACTAAAGCTGAGATTCTCTCTAGATTCTCGGAATTGCGGTGGAGCTCAGATACAAGCCCACACCATAGAGGTACTCCGCTTGGTGATGGGTAGTTGACCAATCATTAGTGTAATTGATTTAACGAAATTAACCGATATTTGTGACTTCTGTATCGTGCATCAAGGGAATTAGCAATCAACATTCTCATGAAACTTATCCAATACTTCTGGTGGTTCTGGCATTTTGCCTGCTGTTTACAGGCTTTTTAAGAAAAGTTTTTTACAATAAGTCGGGACGGTTTTTAATCACCAACTGTAGAATCATAGTTAGTTGATTTGAGATTTTATATTTCAATACAGTTCACTTGAGATTATCTGAAAATAGAAACGAAGCAAACAAGAATATTTATTTTTCATAACTTTTTACCGCCTGCATCGTCTTAAATAAACCGTATTGATCTATAATCAACGCTACTACTGCGATAATGATATCTACTAACTGTAGCACGATTTTATGAAAATGGTATAAGAGTTTTGCGATCGCTAGCGCGTGCAGTATCAAATACTAAATCCGAATTGTTTTTTTGAGGGCGTTGCTAAACTTGAATATGAATTCAGATTGTTCGCTATCAACCCAAGAGGATTTGCCGGCTTCATATTCATAAACCATAAACCTAGTTAAATCATAAATTTCTAGTTGATAATCCTCAATCTTTCACAATAACCCGGTTTCTTTCTTGTGAGTAAATCCTGCTTAAGAAAGCCGATTTGACTCAGTTTGATTTACCCGCAATTGGGATGTTGATTCCCGTCTTGCCTTCAGCCACCGTCTCCGTTCCCAATTCACCGAACCAGTGATTAGTAAAACACTGGGTATTAAGCCGATGAATACATAGAGAATACGACTATAAATTCCGCCAAAAAGACCGAAATGAATAGTACCCATCGCAATCATAAACTTTAACATAGGTGGCGGTTCTACAACGCGATTCACTGTCAACACTTCCCCACTATATCGGTTCAGTTCTACATTACTCAGAGCAAACCGAATTAACTCGTGAGGAAGTTGCTTGCTAACTGTAATTTTTTCTGGTTCATGTTCGTCAAAAACTACATAAGTCGTTTTTCCGTCCGGCATAGCTGCATCAGCTTTGCGTAACAGTTGACTTAAAGCTATGGGTTGTTTCGCAGGGGGCAAGACTTTGGCCAATTGCGGAGGTTGCAGTTTAAGGGTATGAGAAAATTCTCAAGTAGGAATTCTACTAACTCTCTACTTGATGGTAGCAATCCCTAACTTAGCTCCCTTAATTCGGCGCAATCGATCCATAACTTCCACAACATTTCCGTGATTGACACCTTTATCCGCGTTCAAAATAATTAAAGAAGTCTGATTAGAACCCATCACCTCGCGCACCGCACCCTCAATCTGGTCTAAGTTGACTGGCTTTTTATCAACCATTAATTTTCCCGATTCATCAATGGTGATGGTAATTTTAGAAGGTGCTTCCTGACTTTGAGAGGTTGTCGCTTTTGGTAAATTTACCGGCAAACCCTCAGATTTGGATAAAGACAGAGAAGAAATGATTAAAAACGTCAATATAGCGAATACCACATCAATCATTGGCACGATATTGATCTGAGCAATGTTATCGGGTTCATCGGGTAGACGCATAGTTAGATTCTCTCGGTAGTTTTTCGTAGCGGTGACGGTACAATAATTCTAGCTGCCCTCCAGCTTCCTGAATAAAAGCAATTTGTTGTAAGTAAAACCCGCGAAACATATTGGCAAATAACAGCGTAAAAATTGCCACCACTAACCCCGTTGCCGTAGATACCAGAGCTTCGCTAATCCCACCGGTAACGCCTGCTGCATTGCTGCTGCCGGCTTCTCCCAGTTTGAGCGAGCCAAAAGTAGTAATTAGTCCCAAAACAGTGCCGAGCAACCCAAATAGTGGGGAAAGGCTGATAATGGTATCAAATATTGTATTAAATCGCTTCAGAATAGGGATTTCTGCCTGAGCGCCACTTTCTAGGGCCAAACGAAATTCTTCGATGTTGGGCGAGTCTAATTCTAAAGCTTCTAAAAAAATCCGGGCCAAAGGCAAATCGGCGTTTACTTGTAATTTTTTGATGGCGGAATTGGGGTTTTCGCGGTAGAGATTTAGAACTTCTCGCACGACTCGCCGCTGCCGCCGATTTACCCGAAACCAAAAGGCAAGACGCTCTATAATCAACGCTACTGCTGCGATTGACGAGGCAAACAGGGGCCAAGCAACAATGCCGGCAGCGCGAAAAATGTAAATCAAAGTATCCATTAGAAAGTATCCATTAGTTTGTACTCTCGCGAGATCCGTCGATCGCAGGGGGTCTAATGCTGCAACCCCTTGCGACAGAAGGCTGGTAGATGTTTCTGTGTCAAGTTGGCACAAGTGATTCAGACGGAGAATTGTTTCACTCCTTGGCGCGATCGCGATCGCACTTCCCGCACTACCTGTATCTGAGTATCTTTGCCTGTAGTCGAAATGCTCCTACTGTTATCCCTATCGATTTTTCTGTCAGTGCTTTGTTGCTAAAATTTGCATTAGGAGTTGACAATAGCAGTCAATAATTAAAAAGATTCTCAACTAGAATTTCACGATTGTTCGGGAATGTCAAGCGATCGCACCCAACATACTATACAAATTAACTATATGCTAGTTTATAAACATAAGCGATAATTATAAATTAAAGGCTTGAGAATACTGATTTTTTTTGGTAGAGTATGGCTTAGAGTATTGCAGTTAAGGAATTTGGGAATTTTATCTGCCCGAATTCGACCGCAAACAGCGCCCGCGTGAGTAACACAGACAGCAAAACAGAATGCTAGGTGATAGTATAAACTCGCTATATAAAAAACAAATAAATGAGAATAATTATAATCTAACTAAAGAAGGAGATTCATCAGGCATGAGTTTTTCAAACGTTTCGGCGACGCAAAGACAACAAGAACAAGAGGCTCTCAAAAAAATTCTGGCGATCGGCCTGCTAGCCTCAACCATACTGCACGCTGTTGTACTGCCCTTGAGCCTCAAGTTGGTGGTCAAACCGGCTGAATTTCCAGACGATGCCATTGAAATTGTCATGCTGGATGAACCTAAAGTAGAGGAAATCAAGCCAGAGCCAGCTATTCAAGAAAAGGTATCTCCCCCGCCGGAGACATTCAAACCAGAACCGCCACTAGAGCCAACTCCCCCAGAAGAGCCACCCGTAGCAGTAACGCCACCGCCAATTCCAGAGGCGCCACCCGTAGCGGTAACGCCACCGCCGATTCCAGAGGAAGCCCCGGTAGCAGTAACGCCACCGCCGATTCCAGAGGAAGCCCCGGTAGCAGTAACGCCACCGCCGATTCCAGAGACACCTTCTGCGATCGCACCTAAACAGGATTTGACTCCCCCAGAAACTCCTCCAAGCCCGATCGCCAACGAAACCAAAACCCCATCGCCCGATCCTCCCAAAAATGATAGCCCGATCGCCAGTGAGGAACCTCCTAAAAGCGAACCACCCGTTACCCAGTCTCGCCCCAAGAGCGCTGAGAGTTCCCCAGATTTTACTGCAGATGCTGGAAATCCCAAGTCATCGAATAGTCCTGAAAACAATAACTCGCCCTCGCCATCCTCAGAGGCATTAAATCCTGCTTCTGGCCCCATAGCCCGATCGCCAGCAGCCGGCCCGCCAGTCACAGCTATCAGGCCAGGAGGCGGCAGCAATTCGGCAAGTGCGATCGCCGATGTCACAAATCCAGCAGGAAATACCGCCCCGAGTGAAAGCGAAATATCTTCCTCAGAGCCATTTGCGGCCGGTTCTGGCCCCATAGCCCGATCGCCCGCAGCCGGCCCGCCAGTCACAACTACCAGGCCTGGAAGCGGCCGCAATTCGGGAAGTGCGATCGCTGATGCCACAAACCCTTCCTCTGGTCCCGGAGGCGGAAACCCCCAGAGTGAAAGCGAAATATCTTCCTCAGAGCCATTTGCGGCCGGTTCTGGCCCCATAGCCCGATCGCCCGCAGCCGGCCCGCCAGTCACAACTACCAGGCCTGGAAGCGGCCGCAATTTGGGAAGTGCGATCGCTGATGCCACAAACCCAGCAGGAAGTCCCTCGAACTCAGCATCCGGTGGTAGTGGAACTGGTGGGGGAGGCTCTTCAGAGCCCTTTGGCAGTGGTTCGGGCTCAGTGCCAAAACCGAAAAACTCTGGTGGAGGGGGGAGTGCTTCCCCTGCTTCGGGCCCGGCACCAGGCACTTGCATTAGCTGCGGTAAACCTGAATATCCCAGCGCCGCCAGAAAAGAAGGGCGTCAGGGTCAAGTCAAAGTCAAGTTTGATATTGACCCCAACGGTACGGCATTCAACATCGCGATCGAGACTTCTAGCAAATACGACGACTTCGATCGCGCTGCGATTAAAACAGTAGAAAGATGGAAATTTGCCTCATCAGAAAGCGGCATTCAAGGAAAAGTAGCATCCATTACCTTCCGACTCAATGAGTAGGGATTTTCTGGAAACCTAGCAATTTGGCTGGGAATTCCATAGCACCAAGAAAGCAACTGTAAATCTAAAAATTGAATTTTGTGTGAATTATGAATTTTGGAATGTCGCCAGCAATATTAAGTAAACTTCAGCGATTTGGATTCGCTCTATTACTTGGCTCCAACTTGGGAATGGCTGAGTTATTCGCAAACCCTCACAGCGCAATGGCAGGAGTGATTACTTTACCCGATGGCGGACGTTGTGAGGGAGAATTGAGCGAGGGAAAACTCAGCGGGCCCGCTAGGTGCGAATATGCCAATGGCGATCGCTATGAAGGGCAATTTCTCAACGGCCAACCTCACGGTAAAGGTGTCTATTCTTTTACAGCAGAAGGTCGATAAGTAGTTAATCAAAATTAATTACATAATTATCTCCAAAATTTTTAAGAATTATTTCGACAGATGAAACAAGAGATTGCCAGCTAGAGTAGGCATCTATTTCGAGCTATTCATATTTTATAAACCGCCACAAAATCTCAATTAAATTTAATTCAGGTGAATAAGTCGGTAATTCAAATATAGTTAAGCCACGTTCTTTCCATTCTTCAATTTTATCTAAAATGGCATTGCTAGTATGAATAGAAGCTTGATCTACCACAATAAGTGTTGGCCGCTTTACCACAGCAAAGAAAGTATCACTTGCAGGCTATGATCACATCAGAATTAATTGTCTGCTCTGCAACATAAGCAGGTCGAATGTTTTGCCAATTCATGATTCCCAAAACATTTAAATGCTTAGTTCTACGACTATCAACTATAGTCATTTCAAATAAGTATGAGACACTCTTCATGCACAATAAGCACGAATAACTTCATCAAGAGATGTGCCAGGAGACGCATACATTTTAGCTCTTTTTAATGCACTAAAATCATGCTCAATATCATTTAAGTCAGGAGAGTATTTTGGTAAAAATATTATCTGATGACCCGCCTCCTCAACCAATAGTCTAATGACCGTTTTACGATGAATGGGTGCATTATCCATAATTAATATAGATGGACTTGTTAAATCTGGTAACAAATATAAAGATAACCATCCTTCAAATCCTTCTGCATTCAAACTACCCATAAAGAGCATTGGTGCAATTAAGTCCTTCTTTCCTTTTCTTCTTCCTGCTACTAAATTTTCTCTTTTTCCCCGTTGTCCTGGTATGAGCGCCATAGACTTTCTTTCCTCTTTTTGAAAGGCATACACAGAACCTTCAAATTCCTCAAATCCTGACTCATCAATGAATACAAGACTTTTGCCACCATAAATTTTAATTAATTCTCTCAGATTTCTATAATATTTCATTCTTTTTTCTCTATTTCTTTCTTTATAAAAAATTCTTTTTTTTTTGTAATTTTCAGTTTCTTTAAGGCATAGCAGATGGCACTAGGTCGAACGCCTGAAAGTTTTTGCTCTTTCTACTCATCTTGCTGAGCGGATTTTTTTCAACATCTTTTTTGAGGGCTTCCCAATCTAACTTTCGTTGACGGTGGTTGACCTGAGTTGGTCGAAGGTCTTCCCTACCTAGCCATCTATA
>NZ_JAUBPN010000009.1:0-226535 GCF_036700745.1 Microcoleus sp. S36a_B3
GCTTGGAACACTAGCATGAAGTTGAATGTACCGGAGATACCCAAGGGCATACCGTCTGAGAAGGAGCCTTGTCCGATCGGGTAGATCAAGAATACTGCGGTGGCTGCTGCAACTGGTGCAGAGTAAGCTACGCAGATCCAAGGACGCATACCTAAGCGGTAGGACAGTTCCCATTCACGTCCCATGTAGCAGAAAATGCCGATCAGGAAGTGAAATACTACCAATTGGTAGGGGCCGCCGTTGTACAACCACTCATCAAGAGAAGCTGCTTCCCAGATTGGGTAGAAGTGCAAGCCGATCGCGTTAGACGAAGGAACAACTGCACCTGTGATGATGTTGTTACCGAACATCAAGGAACCTGCTACTGGTTCGCGGATGCCGTCGATGTCTACGGGAGGGGCTGCGATGAAGGCAGTGATGTAGCAGATTGTGGCAGTTAGCAAGGTAGGAATCATCAGGACGCCGAACCAACCTACATAGATGCGGTTGTCGGTGCTGGTGACCCAGTTGCAAAACTGATCCCACAGGTTAGCGCTTTCGCGCTGCTGTAATGTGGCTGTCATGTTTTTATGATTGCGTTATTTGATTTTCAATGTTCGTGACGGCTTTTTGTTCCGCCATGTATATAACATAAACCTTTTATTTCAGTTTGTAAAGGGTTTTTAACTACAGTTTTTCTTATGTTTAATATAAGTAAATCTTATTTTGTTTTCTAATGCTTGCTGTGTGGGGATTCTATAAAGCAGAGTTCGGAGTTTACAGGTGATCGCACGAAAAAAATAATCTTCATAATCTAGCTGGCAAGGTGATTCGGGACTGGCGTGAGTGTTAAGATAGATGAAGTATTGCGATCGCCAACCGCAAAACTCGCACTTATATATATAGCTGTCGATCGAGTCCGATCGCTCAAAATCCCAAGGAATGTCCCGCACCGTCACCTACAGCCCCGCTTATACTCTGGTTCCCACCTACGAGTGTTTCAACCGCTGCACCTATTGCAATTTTCGGGCCCAACCGCTGCAAAGTCCTTGGCTGACACTCCCAGAAGCCGAAACACAGCTTGAGTTGCTGCTTCCTCAAGGTGTAATTGAAATTCTGATCCTCAGCGGCGAAGTACATCCCGAGAGTCAACGGCGAAAAGCTTGGTTGCAGCGGATTTACGATTTGTGCGAACTGGCGCTTGCTCTGGGGTTTTTGCCGCATACTAATGTGGGGCCGCTCAGCTTTGAGGAGATGGCGCAGTTAAAACAGGTGAATGTTTCAATGGGGCTGATGCTAGAACAGCTTGCCCCAGATTTGTTACAAACTGTTCACCGACACGCACCGAGTAAAGTGCCGGCGCTGCGACTGCAACAGTTAGAATGGGCTGGGGAATTAAAGATTCCGTTTACCACTGGTTTGCTGTTGGGAATTGGGGAAAGTGAGGCCGATTGGATTGAGACGCTGGAGGCGATCGCCCGGATTCATTCGCGTTACCATCACATTCAAGAAGTTATCCTCCAGCCCCACAGCCCCGGAAATCAGCAAAGTTGGGACGGTGAAGTTTTTGATGCTACAAAAATGCCGCAAGTAATTGCGATCGCCCGCAGCATTTTACCTGATGAAATTGCCCTACAAATTCCGCCCAATTTAGTTGCACAACCAGACATCTTGCTGGCTTGTTTAGAAGCAGGTGCTAGAGATTTAGGAGGGATTGGGCCGCGGGATGAAGTTAATCCCGATTATCCTCACTTGCAACACCAAACTTTAACAGAAATTTTAGCAACATCGGGATGGCAACTCGTAAAGCGTTTGCCTGTTTATCCTCAGTACGATAAGTGGCTGCCCCAGACATTGCAAACTGCTGTTAAACAAAGGAGAGTTAGTCATTAGAAATTCTTATTACTTAGTGCCCCTCGGCTGCGACTTCGTTTTTGTAGAAGCGGTTGAAACCGCCGAGTGATAAAAATAAACTATTCAGATTTTAAATCAAAGAACCGCCGCCATCAATCCAGACTTCAGTACCTGTAATGAAGCTGGAGGAATGTGATACCAGAAATAACACTAATTCGGCGACTTCTTCGCTAGAACCTGCCGTATTATCCGTCAAAGGAATCATGTCTTCAATGGAATCAGGCGCGACTGGAATGCGATCGAGATGGCGCTTAACGGTGCTTTCTTCAATTGCAGTTAGCACCCCGCCCGGACATATCACATTGACTCTGATTTGGCAGGCTGCGAGTTCTAGCGCCAGCATTTTTGCAAAGGCTACCTGGGCAGCTTTTGAACAAGCGTAGGCCGTGGCACCAACTTTCCTGAAACTTCTGGTGCCATTAATCGATGATGTAATTACAATTGAACCTCCTTGTTTTTTCAGATGAGGAACAGCATACTTAACAGCCAAAAAGGTTCCTCTGAGGTTGGTGTTAATTGTCCGATCCCACTCATCGGGTTCTATCTCCTCTATCGGCGACCATACACCGTTAATACCCGCATTTGCAAACAAAATATCAATTCTTTGATATTCATCAAAAATTGTTTGAAACGCTTTTTTCATTTGCTGAGAATCTCCCACATCTGCGGCAATAGCCAGCCCGCAACCTCCTTCATTGACCAACTGGCGGACGGTTTCTTGCCCCGTTTCTAAAATGTGATCGATAATAGCAACTTTTGCTCCTTCCTTAGCCATTAAAATTGCTGCTGAACGACCAATTCCCGACCCACCGCCGGTAATAACTGCAACTTTTTGTGAAAGTTTCATAAGTTTTTATGTAAGATAAAATAATATTAAATATTATACGCGATCGCATAGCCTAAAAATAGGACTAGAGAGAGAGCTTTAGTCCTAACTATAGATAGATGTTAGTTATCAAAAATATGAAAGCAAAAAGTAAAAAGATATCTTGCTTTTTACTTTTTACTTTTAACACAGTCCTTACGGCTGCGGGACCCAGACAGAAACTGAACCGGCGTTACACCTAAAATCAGCCCAACCCTCGTCATTAGTTGTGATCGCTTCTTGGATGTGTTCGGTGATGTCAATATAAGTTCGATTCGGCTGTCCGACTTCCATAAACTTAGTGCCATCGCCTCCGTTGCTGAGTACCACAGCCATGCCGCCCGGATGTTCTTCATCTCCGAGTCGCGTCCAGCCAATGGTATTGGCGTGGTCGAAGTAATCGTACTGATTGCCGTAGGAATAAGTTTGACGCGCTAACAAGAATTGATCGAGAATAAACTGATGTTTGTCTAACCAAATCTCGTATTCGTTACCATCGTTTGCTGTATCCTTATAGTTAGCGCCGTAATAATCCGGGTAAAAAATACACGGATATCCTTCGCTTCGCAGCAGGATTAAAGCGTAGGCAAGAGGTTTAAACCAAGCCTCGACAACAGATTCTAGGGATTGTAATGGTTGAGAATCGTGGTTGTCAACCAAGGTAACGGCGAGGGCGGGTTGCTGTTGGACGAGAGTGTTATCAAAAATTGTTCGCAAATCGTAGCTATTACCGGCTTTGCTAGCAGCGTGGAAGTTGTAGTGGAGGGGTGCGTCAAATAAGGCTACTTTACCGTTGGTTGCTTCTAGGAAGTAGTGCAAAGCTTCCACTTCGTAAGACCAATATTCGCCGACGGCAAATAGGTCGCGTTGGGCATAGTGGCGGACGTGTTCCAACCATTCTTGGAAAAATTCTGCTTTAACGTGTTTGACGGCATCGAAGCGAAAGCCGTCAACGTTTGTTGTATCGACATACCACTCACCCCAGTATTTTAATTCCCCGCTGACTTCTGGGTTGTCCATATCTAAATCGCAACCCATCAGGTAGTCATAATTACCTTTTTCTAAGTCTACTCCTTGATCAAATTCTTTACCTTTTAGCAGGTAAACAGCATGGGTTTCTGTGTTGTAAACGTTGTAATCAATGGCGTCAAAATGCCACCAATGCCACTCCATGCTGGAATATTTTTTATCGCGACCGGGAAAAGTAAAATGCGTCCAAGCTTTGATGTTTTGATATTCGCCTACTGTGGCATTGCGGTTGTCGGGATTGAAGGGTGTGGCTTCGGCTTCTTCTTCTGCGTCGGCACCTAATTTGTGGTTGAAGACAACATCGGCATAAATCCGAATTCCTGCATCTTGGGCAGCTTTTATCGCGGCCAAATACTCATCTTTTGTCCCGTATTTCGTCCGTACTGACCCTTTTTGGTCGAACTCGCCTAAATCGAATAAGTCGTAGACACCGTAACCTACATCCATACCGCCGCCGGTTCCTTTATAGGCGGGTGGCAACCACAGAGATGTAACGCCGATTTTCGCTAAATCTTTTGCAGATTTCGCTAGCTGATTCCACAGGCTGCCGTCGTCGGGGCTGTACCAGTGGAAATACTGCATCATGACGCCATTGACTTCAGACATATTAAGTTTTTCCTGTTTTTAAAAGTTGCCCGATCTATTGTTGTTAGTTGCCGATCGCTCTCGCTATTTCTGCAATCTAGGGTCAATACAAATGATAAAATATATGAATGAATAATAAAATATATCTTTTGACAGATTGACAATTTTGTATGTTGTATAGAAATATTTTTTAGCATATGTAACAGCGCAAAAAATATGTTCTAGGACTTGTGATTGTACGATCGCAAACCTGCTAGATATGATGTCAGCTTGAACGCAGACTATTAAATCGGTTTGCAGTGAGGATCCATCGTTGGTAGTGAGGACTTCTGTGTTCTGAGTTTTGAGGCGCACACAAGTCCGAACGATCGAACTTGGTAACGGTTATTTTACTGGAAATAAGATGATTCTTCGATGGGGTCGATCGCACAACGACCTCTAAACTGTCAAATATCAAGATTTTGCAGGTTCTCCGGCTACTCGCTCAATCTTAGTATCCCAAGTACCGCCGATCGCCAATTCGAGCAATCTAAATCCGGGCCCGATGGTGTCGAGGACAATCGGAGAGGTTTTGGGTAACAGTTGGATGCAGGTACTCGGTGTGCCCAAGTAGGAAACTCCGCCTCGCTGTTGGTGAAATTCTTGGTGAATATGGCCGCAAAGGACTATTTTGATTTGAGGGTATCGATCGACAATTGCCAAAAATTCATCGGCATTGTGCAGCATCATTCCATCCATTATTTCAGAGTCGATCGCCAGCGGATGATGGTGTAAAGCAATCGTAACAAATCGATCGCCCGTTTGTTGCAGTTGAGAGTCCAGCCAATCCAAACTCTCCGGGGAAAGCCGCCCGCCGTCGCATCCGGCTTCGACACTCGAAAGCAGCAGAAACTGCCAGTTTCCCAAGTGAAATGATTTTTCTGGCGAAATGGGCGGCTTATCTAATATTTGCTGCATAACTGGGATGTTGTCGTGATTCCCAGGTATCCAGTAAGCGGGGATGTTGAGGGGGGAAATCAAGGAGGCCAGGAGTTCGTAAGATTCGGCTGTTTCGTCTTGGGATAAATCTCCTGTCAGCAAAAGTAAGTCTGGCGGCGGCTTTATCTGTTGCAGGCGATCGAGAACTGTTTCGAGGGTGCGGGCTGTTGAAATCCCTTTCCATTGTCGATCGAGCTCTGCAAACAAGTGAGTGTCGGTGATTTGGGCGACTCGGATAGGAGAAACTGTTGTCATCAAAAAAAAATGGGTATAAACCCCGTCCTTTTAGAACGGCTTTACAAAAATCGGACTTACGCATTGACCAAAAATATCATCTATATATTTTAGACAATGCCATCACTGAATCGGTTTGCCAAAATATGCTCACGTATAACTGAAGTGAATAGATTCATTTGGACTTTATACCAGTTACTAATTGTTTTTTCAGAGCGCATAAACTCTAATCTAACAAAAGCTTGAAGTGAACAAAATATATGAGTCTTGTTGGAAAAAATAATTTAAAACCAAAGGCATCGCAGGGATCAAACTAGGGCATAAAGGGTCAAAAGGATATTTAACATCTCTACAAAGAACTGAAGTAATCGGATGGCTAAAGAATAAAAAATATTGGGATTTCGATGAGCTAGCTACTTATTTAGAGGGAGAATTTGGTGTCAGCTATCAATCCAAACAGAGCGATTATGAACTTTTATATCATTTGAGCCAATAAATATCTAATCACTACATATTTATTACTACCCCGAATTCTCAACGCAATCTGCTCCTGACAAGGAGATGAGTTGCTGGAGCCTGGTCGCGGGGGCAGCACGGCTTGAAGATATAGGCGATCGCCTCGCTGTAAAATGGTGATACCAATCTTGATCGCCTTTAACCAACCGTTAGCTTGATTCAATTTTGCTGAAATTTGCACAGCATTAAATCCGCATTACTTTTTACAGTCAATTATGTACCATTAAACGCGATACACACTTTGTTACAATCCCGGAAACCTTGGAAATCGGTTGTTTTAACCCTTCAAAAACCCATAAAAATAAAGGCGGCACCCAGATTTGAACTGGGGGTGGAGGTTTTGCAGACCTCTGCCTTACCACTTGGCTATGCCGCCGTTACGTCTGAAAATTGACGTTATACGATAATACACCAAATCCTGATTATTTCAACATATTTCTAAAAAATTTCCATCGCCCAAAGTTGGATCGCCCCCACAACCCCATCCCAGGCTACAGTAGAAATAGATCTATCGCCTCCGCTTCGCCCGCAACAGCAGCCTTGACATCCACCTCGTCCTGAAGGAGTGGCGATTCCCAATCATCACTGATCGGGTTTCTGCTTCGTAGCACCAGCCTTCGGAGATTGGCTCTGTGGCGTTGCTGAATCAGGGTATGATACGGGCAAAAATACGAGAGGGGAGCCGAAAATGATTTCTGGGATTTCGATTTGATGCGAAGATATTGGAAAAAACCCAGTTTCTGAGATTGTGCGTCGTAGCGAGAAACCGGGTTTTTGCGAAGATATTTGATTAGTGGCGAAGATATTGGAAAAAACCCAGTTTCTGAGATTGTTTCTAATGCCTGCACAATGCTACTTTGGGCATTAATCTATCTAATATTTGCCCGATCGCAATTACTGTCCAATCAATATCAGCTTCGGTTGTTTGGTGTCCCAGTGTCAAGCGAATTCCACAAACAGCATCATTTTCGCTATATCCCATTGCTAACAAAACTGGGCTTGCTGTTAGTTTACCGCTGTTGCAAGCGGAACCGGAACTTATGCCAATTCCTGCTAAGTTTAGCTGTCTCACGAGAGTTTTTCCTGTGAGTCGCCCTGTATCTATTCCTTGGTAAGGGCTACATTGGGGGGAGACAATGCAAAAACTGGTGTGGTGCGGCAGTCGGTTATATCGATCGCCCGTTGGTACTAAACTGGGTATGTGGGCTAATTTCTCAAAAAGGCGATCGCGCAATTCAATCAATCTCGCTGTTTCTGTATCTATTTCCTGCAAAGCCAACTCCGCCGCCACTCCAAAACCCACGATTGCGGGCAGCGCTTGCGTCCCTGAACGCAGTTTCAACTCTTGTCCGCCCCCCCCCAACATTGGCGCTAATTCCAGTCCCGGACGCACGTAAAGCGCGCCTGCACCTTGCGGCCCGTAAAGTTTGTGACTCGAAAGCGAAAGCAAGTCTACGGGGAATTTCTGCACGTCTATTGGCAGTTTCCCGGCTACTTGAACTGCATCGGTATGAAATATGATATTGCGCGATCGGGCAATTTGTGATAATGCTTCAATTGGTTGCAGCGTGCCAACTTCACTTTGCCCGTAAACAATCGAAATTAACACTGTATTCGATCGCAATGCTTCTTGCAAATCCAAGGGGTAAATTCGCCCCAATTTATCCACCGGTAATCGCGTTACTTCCCATCCCCACTGTTCGAGTTGTCGCGCCGGTTCTGCGACTGCGGAATGTTCTACGCTGGAAATAATGATATGCTGCGGCTTTGTATAAAGACGGGCAATTCCCATAATTGCCAAATTGTCCGCTTCAGTTCCCCCGCTGGTAAAAATTATCGATTCTGGTAGTGCGTTAATTAAGCTAGCAACCTGCATTCTAGCTAATTCTAAAGTAGTGGCCGCTCTTTGTCCCCATTCGTGCAAGCTGGAAGGATTTCCCCACTGCTGAGTGAGAGCTTTTTGCATGGCTTCAATTGCTTCTGGGCGTGTCGGGGTTGTGGCGCTATAGTCAAGGTAAATTTGCATGGTTTTAAGGAGTTAGTTGTTGGTTGTTAGTTGTTGGTTGTTGGTTGTTAGTTGTTACTTGTTATTTGTTACTTGTTATTTGTCAACAGTCTGTGGGTAGTTTGCTTTTGGGTATTTTTTTGATTTTCAACGCTTGAGTATTTGCTTTGCTTTGAATTGAGTTTAGGTAAGCGTTGAGTTTGGGAGATAGTTCGTCTATTAAAGGTTTTATGCGCTCTATTTGCTCGGTGGTTAACAGGTGTCGGGCCCAAGCTAATCTTAACCAGTGCCTTGTTTCATGCAGTGACCCCTGGCTATTTTGATAAAACGTTGATTATCATTGTAGTTATACCGCCCATTCCCCTCGGCAATATTAGCACCAATACTATCGACTGACCTAACCAATTGTTGCCCCACTGTATTTTTAGCAAATAAATCCCAGGATTGAACAATCAGCCAAACTTTATGAGAAATTTGCTCTGCTAATTGATAAACCTGCAACTCTTGAAACCTAGCCATATATTTACAAGTTGAACATTGAACAATTATAACATCTACCAAAAAAAAGCATAACTAATAACTAACTAATAACAACTAACAACCAACCAATAAGAATTAACCAATAACCAATAACCAATAACCAATAACAACAACTAACAACTAACTAACTTCCTGGTTTGCAGACGTTGTAGTCTTCGTGGGACAAAACTTTTTGGGGGATTAAGAAAGTCCCGCAATCTTCACAAAGCATTCTGTAGTTGCGTGTTACAGGAATGCTCACAATCCATCGGTTGTGACGCAGGCGTTTGCCGCCGAAATCTCTGTAATTCTTATTTTCCCCCAAAGCTGCTATAATTGCGCGAGCTTTAGTAACTACATGGTCGGGTAGACCTCTGAGATCGATCGCATCTTTAGCAAATGATGCTTCCCTCTCTTGTTTTTTGGTTTGTTTTTCTGCCAGCATTTCAACATATTGCTGCTGCGCTGCCAACTCTTGCGTGCAGCGATGGCACGCTTTACCATATCCTTTGTGACCGCAATCAAAAATTGTTTTTCTTTTAGCCATAAAGCAGCAGTATCGGGTTTGACCCACGCCCCTGAATGCTGCTACCCTACCAGTGATGCTTCCGGCATCGAGGCAGTTCTACAAGACGTAAAATCTATTCCCTTTCATAAAATTTATAGGTTCTAAGTTGACTTTATCGAATATGTTTGAATTGTGGGTAAGCCTATAACCTCAATAAAATTTTAAATTTTGTGACTGTATTTTATGATAATTTGCTCGGTTTGTGTTGTGCTGGACTGCTGGCGATCGCTCTGGCGGGTTGCGGACAACCAAAGCAAGAGGTGCAGAATTTGCCTCCGAGTCTGCCTCCGCTGCCTCAAGACGCCTTGTTGCAAGTATACTTCAATCAGTCCCTCACTTCTAATTATACAGAGCCTTATCGCGCGCAAACTAGACCTGGGGATGATTTAGAAAAGTTGGTCGCCGAGGCAGTAGCTAGTGCTGGATCGACGGTAGATGTAGCGGTTCAAGAGTTTCGATTGCCCGGTGTTGCGCGACAAATGGCCGATCGCGCGCGATCGGGCATTAAAGTCAGATTAATAGTCGAACATCTGTATACACGCCCTTGGAGCGATTATACAACCCTAGAATTAGCGAAATTACCCGAACGAGATCGCGATCGTTACAACGAATTCGTCCAACTTGCCGATACCAATAAAGACGGCAAATTAAGCCCCGAAGAAATCAAACAAAACGATGCTTTAGTAATTGTCAAAAATGCGGGAATTCCTGTCATTGACGATACTGCTGACGGCAGTAAAGGCAGCGGTTTGATGCACCACAAATTTGTAGTCATTGATAACAAAACAGTAATCGTAACTTCTGCTAATTTTACAACCAGCGATATCCACGGCGATTTCAAAACAGCAGCAAGTCGCGGCAATGCCAACAATTTATTAAAAATTGCCAGCCCTGAATTAGCAAAAATATTTACTCAAGAATTTAACATCATGTGGGGCGACGGGCCGGGAGGTAAACCGGACAGCAAATTTGGCATCAAAAAACCGTTTCGCTCTGTCCAAAAAGTAATAGTAGGGAATGCCACTGTTGCGGTACAATTCTCGCCGACAACTACGACTTTGCCTTGGGAAAATAGCGTCAACAGTTTGATTAACAAAAACTTGGGCAGTGCGAAAAAGTCAGTGGATTTGGCACTGTTTGTATTTTCGGCTCAACGGTTGTCAAATACTCTGGAAATTACCGCTAGGCGGGGTGTTGCGGTGCGAGGTTTGATTGACTCAAATTTCATTTATCGCCCTTACAGCGAAGGTTTAGACATGATGGGGGCGACTTTGATGCAAGATTGCCGCTGGGAAGCTGACAATCGCCCGTGGAGAAAGCCGCTGACTACGGTGGGGGTGCCGCTGTTACCAATGGGCGATCGCCTGCACCACAAGTTCGGCGTTATCGACGGAAATACGGTACTTACAGGTTCTCACAACTGGAGTGAGGCTGCAAATCACGGGAATGATGAGACGTTGCTGGCGATCGAGAGTCTGACAGTTGCGGCCCATTTTGAGCGGGAGTTCGATCGGCTTTACAAAGGTGCAATCTTGGGAATTCCCCACCGCATCAAAAAGAAAATCGACGCTAAGAAACAAGAATGCGATTCACTACAAGCAGCCTCAAAATCTGCGAATGCTAAACCTCAAATTGCAGGGAAAAAATTAGTTAATTTGAATGCAGCCACTAAGCAAGAATTAGAAACCTTACCGGGAGTAGGCCCGAAGTTAGCGGAAAAAATTATTGCAGCGCGAGAAAGGCAGCCTTTTCAGTCTTGGGAGGATGTCGAAAGGTTGCAAGGAGTCGGAAGAAAGACTGCAGACAAATGGCGCGATTTAGTCACATTTTAAAACGATTTAGTCGCATCTTCAAGATCTACCGACAATGATTGATTCAAGTAATGGGGTGAAAGTAAAATGCCGATGCTAACACAATATACGTTGCTAAAAGCAGCACTCCTTCCAGCCAATTAGAGCGCCCGTCGAGACTGATTAGATTAGCTATTGTCACCGCGATCGCAACTGCGACTACTTCAAACGGACTAAAGTTTAAATCCATCGGCTGATGAATCACTAATCCAATAATCACCAATATCGGCGCCACCAGCAAAGCCACTAGCAAACTCGAACCCATCGCGACAGAAACTGACAAATCCATATTGTTTTTCATCGCAACTCCCACCGCAGTTACATATTCGGCCGCGCCGCCCACAATCGGCAACAGGATAACTCCTGTAAACAGCGGTGTTAATCCCAATCCTTTGGTAGTTTCTTCGACAACGCCCACGAAAATTTCTGATTCAAAAGCAACGGCAACAGTTGAGGCAACTAACACCCCTACCCACAGCCACAAATTCGGTTTGTGCGCTGTAGTTTCATCGGTATTTTGAGGATTTTCTGACTCTAGTTCGACTAACCCAACATCGTAAAGATAGCTGTGAGTTTTTAAGGAAAATAGCAGAGTTAGACCGTAAACTGCAATTAGGACGATCGCCGTTATTAACGAAAGATTCTGAATGGCTGCTGGTTCCACTCCGTTTGAGGTGTAAATCACCATCGCCGGCAGCAGAATTGCAATCACCGCTAGAGTCATTGTGGAACCGTTCACCCGCGCGATGACTGGCTTAAATTCTTGTTCTTTGTACTTGAGTCCTCCTAGCAGCATGGACAATCCCATAACTAATAGCAAGTTGCTGATAATTGTGCCGGTGATGCTGGCTTTTACAATGTCAATCAAGCCTGCTTTGAGGGCAACTATGGCAATAATTAATTCCGTAGCATTGCCGAAAACTGCATTTAATAAGCCGCCTATGGATGGCCCTGTGACGATCGCCACTTCTTCTGTTGCTGTGCTCAACCAAATCGCCAAAGGTATAATACCTAAAGCGGATGTGATGAAAACTGTGAGGGAACCCCAGTGTAAATACTCAGCGGCGATGGAAATGGGGATGAAAACTAACAGGGCTATGGAAAGAATTTTTTTGATTGACATAAGAACTCGGATGGTGTACTGAAGCGTGAAATCGAGTTATCGGGGCGATCGCAAAATTGATTTTACACTATTCAACTATTCTCTGACAATTCTGGTGGCGAGTGCGATCGATAATTGGGAATTTTTAACCGTAAATGCACGCAGATCGAGGCAGATTGAATATAATAGAATTATATCGACATCGGTGAAAAGATATGTCTCAATCTGTAGTGCCAGTTGTTGAATCAAAGCAAATTGATACTTCACCCACCTTTACCTTTGAAGAATACCGATTTTATCAAACTGATTCCGATCTACAATATGAACTGTACAAAGGCAAATTAATTCAGATGCCAACCGCAACAGTTTTACATATCAAAATTTGCGAATATTTAGTTTACAAATTGCAGCGTTACCTAGCTGAACACAATCTTGATTTAGTAGCAAAAACAGGTTTAGGAGTAAGAACAGAAGAAGATACTTCTCGGATTCCTGATGTAGTTGTTTGCACTCAAAGTCTTTTGGAACAAGCTGCTGCTAGACCAGGTTCTGGTATCCTCGGTTTTGAGGAAAAGCCCCTGTTAGTGATAGAGGTAGTGAGTCAAAATCGGCGCGCCGATTACGTGATTAAACGAGCTGAGTACGAACTAGCTAACGTGCCCGAATATATCATTGTTGACCCTACACCTAACAAAGAATTGGTGCGAGTCTTAGCCTTTCCTGAAGGGGAAGACATCTATACCCAGACTGATTTTAGGGCGGAGCAACAAATGGTATCTGTAGTATTTCCCAATCTGACATTATCAGTGAATGAAATACTGTCTCCGCCTTTGGTTGAAGGGTTGATTAAAGCAGAACAAGCTCGGTTCCAGGAACTTGAGCAGCAAGCTGCGGTTGAGCGCCAACGGGCTGAAAGATTGGCGGCGAAGTTGCGAGAATTAGGAGTAGATCCCGATCGCATTTAGGAGCTTCGATGACCCCTAAATCATGAGTTAATTGTTATTAGTTATATCAAATCCGCGCTGGACAGAATTATTCAGATATCTATTCTATTCATCTGCGTGAATCCGCGTCAATCGTTTGTCATCTGGGGTGAAGAAATTATTTTTTTTGACCGCAGATACAGGCAGATTAACACAGATTAACGCAGATGAGTTAGATATATTCCGGTTGCACAGTCCGTGATTGTTGACACTTTTTTGTGTCCGTGACTGCGATCGATCGGGCTTAATACTGTGCAGCTATTCTACCCAATGCACTCGCACAAAATGAGCTTCGCGTCCCCAGAAGTCCTGACTTACAGAAATATCAACTACACTCAAATTAAACGGAATAGCAGTTGTCACGTAGCGCTGAGCCAGAGAACCCGCGTCAGGAGCTAACTGAGCCGCAGCCGCAGCTGCAGCACCCAAACCTAAAAGTTGCAGGATGGGCCCTTTCGGCAGGGCTAAATTGATGCTGACAGCAAGTCCAGCAGTCAGTAGCATTGCCACGGACAAATTTGTGCCACAGCGGGGATGTACGGCTAAATCCCACTCTCCGCCAGCAATTCGGTGCAAAGCTTCGTCCACTGCGCGGCGCAACTGTGCGATGTCAACGTGACCGTAAAGATAAAATCCTTCGTCTGTGGACATCCCGCCCAATAACTGATTGTCGGCTTTTGCTGTCGCTGCAGGGCCAGATTGACTGAGTACCCAAACGGTAGCGTGTTCTAAAGCATGAACCTGACGCACAGTCAAGATTTGCTTCAAACCGGGCACGAAATCGAGTTGCCGCAACAAGTCAGCATCTTGAGTCGGCTGCGGGGCAAAGTCGAAAGGAAACTCGTTAGCGCGATCGGAAGCAGAAGCAGTATTTGTCGTCATTTCAAAACAGCTCCACTAATATCAGAGATTCAATTTTAGGGTTGAACGCGCTTGCCTGCGCGAAACTCTCCTGAAAACCGTCTGCCTTTAGCATCTGTAATTACTCCTCTACCGTGAGGGAGTCCCTTACGCAGTTCGCCTTGGTAGCGAATGCCGTTTGGGAAACTGCAACTACCTTTGCCGTCTAGCTGTTCGTTAAAAAACTGACCGTCGCAGCGGGTGCCGTCAGTGCGGGTGAAGACTCCCCGACCAAACGGGTTTCCTGCGAAAAACTGTCCGGCGTAGCGATCGCCGTTAGCAAAGATAAATTGCCCTTGGCCGTGTGGCTGACTGCTAGCAGTCCCCCCGCCAATTTGTTCGACAATTTGAAATGTTCCCCGGTAGCGATCGCCATTGGCAAAAATAGCTTCTCCCCTAACGATTAGACCGTTGCGGAACTCTCCCACCATGCGGGCATCGCTGGCGAACAGAAACACGCCTTGACCGTTGGGCACGCCGTTACGAAACTGTCCTTCATAGCGATCGCCATTCGAGTAGACGTATATTCCTTGTCCCTGGGGTCTGCCGCTGACGAAATTTCCTTGATAATTATCACCATTCGAGTAGTTGCACTTGACTTGACCGTTCGGGGGAGAGCCTTCGCAAACGGGAGGGCGGGTTTGGTCTGATGCTGGCTCCGCCAATGAGGGCTGAGTGCTGGCTACAAACGAGAGGTATCCTACCCCCGAACTAACCAACATCAGGATTCCAAGTTTTTGAATTGAGCGAAGCATCAATGTTCTCAATTTTCGTTCCAAGGATTGAGGTAAATTTTTCATTTCACAGAGTTCTGGGCAACTTGGGGAGATTTTTCTCCCACAATTTTGGACACCTCTACACCGTTTTCTTCTAAAACCACAACAGGCTCGATTCCAGATTTGAAATCAACTCGTTTGATCAGCACCTGCCCGCTGGCAATCCGCTGTCCTACTTTGATATATCGACTGGTTGGCTCGTTAGGTGCTTTCACAATTACCAGTATGTCATTACCAACTCTGACTACGCCACTAACTTCAACTCCTCTGGCATTGTCTGTCGAAGGCGGAGGCGGTGGGGGTGCTGGAGTCGGTGGGGGCGGTGGTGGGTTTGGGTCTTGCCAAGAGGGCGGCGGCGTTAATCCTGGCAACTGGGGCAGACCGGGCAGTTCTCTGGTAGCGATGTTAGGAATTGTGGGAGGGCTGGGCGGGCGAGCCGCGATCGCTGGCGATCGTCCCGGTGATGTTCCCGGTCGTCCAGGTGAGGTTCCCGGTCGTCCCGGTGAGGCTCCCGGTCGTCCAGGTGAGGTTCCCGGTCGTCCGGTAGTGCCTGTTGGGAAGCCCGGTATAGATGGCAGTCCGGGTATAGATGAGGCGGGAACTCCTGCTATGTCTGGGGAGCCTGCCGGTCTAGTTCCGGGGCGTCCGGGGCCCGCTGGCTGCCGTCCGGTGCTACCTGTTGGGAAGCCCGGTATAGATGGCAGTCCGGGTATAGATGCCGGATCTCCTGCTATGCCTGGGGAGCCTGCCGGTCTGGCTCCAGGGCGTCCCGGTCTGGCTCCGGGGCGTGCGGGGGCTGCTTGGGGACGCGCTGAAATTGGCGGTCTCCATTGGGGTAAGGAGGTTAACGGCAGGTTGGGAACACTCGACACCTGTACGGGGGTTTGAGATTGGGGAAGTTGGGCAATTTCACCGCCGCCCGGTGTGCTATTGCGCTGTGCTGGTGTCCACTGAGGCGGATTTCTCTCGTCTGGCAGCTTGGGCAGACTTGGCACTTGTCTGGCTGGCAGGGTTGGAAGTTCGTTGCCGCCCACGCCACCGTCTATTTTGAGCGGTTGAGGGGGAAGGACTGAGAAGGGGTCGTTTCCTAAGCCGGGGATTGTGGTCTGTGGAATTCCCGTCCCGTTTACAATAGCTCCAGATGCTGTCTTTTTGCCTTTGATGTCTGCTTGAGCTTGTCTGGCCCGTTCGTCGGGGTTTGTAGATCGGATCAAGCCGGGGGGCTGGGCCGCGACTACGGGAGAAGGAAATGTCTGAGCTCCAGGACTGGGACTGGCGGAGGCGCCGGGAGTTCCGGGAGCGTTGGTGGCCGGTGACGGAGATGCTGCACCGGGAGTGGGAGTTGGACTGGGAGTGTTGCCACCGCCGTCGCCGCCGCATCCTGCAGTCCAGAAAGCCAACATTCCTATAGTTGCAAAATATAAAAGTTTACGCATTGCCGATCGCCCTAAACGCCTGACTTTTAAGTGATCCAAATGACTAGCGAAGTTGCTGCCATTTGCGGTTTTAAGTTTACCTGTGTTTGATGGTATGCGATCGCTTTTAAATTGCCAAGTTTTCCCGACGATCTGATGTTGCAGCGGGCGCTAGGTTTTCGGGAGCGGGTTAGGATATCAATGGCGGTCTTCTTTCGACATACTGAAATTACTAAAGGCATTTTATGGTGGCAAAAGTTTTTTCCAAGGGGATTTGGCGATCGGGCATTGTTTCTGCTGCTGTTTTGGCCACAGTTGGCTTAGTAGGAGGTGGCGAACTACATTCTCCTTCACATCGGGCGGCATTTTCAACAAAACTTGAGAAACCGGGTTTATTGATGAAAAACCTAGAATATCGGGCGCTCCCGCAGCGTGAAACCAATGCGATCGCATTGGTGTCGGATCGGAGTTTCCAGCAGATCGATCGCATTGGTTTCACAGCAAGCTCGATCGCCACAACTGGCAATGTGTACACTCAGTTTCGCCGAGGCCCGTCAAATCGCGTCCAACCGCCGGCCTCTCCATCTGGCAATTCAAAGGTATTTCAAGCTAAAATCAAGCGCCGCGCTGGTGGAACGCCGGTGATTGACGTGGTATTTAACGGTGACAAGACTTTTGAGATGATTGTCGATACGGGGGCGAGCGGCACCTTGATTACTCAGCGGATGGCTGCTGTACTGGGAGTGAGGCCGGTACGCACCGTGAGGGCGGGGATCGCTGACGGTAGCGTTGTCGAGTTTCCGATCGGCTTAGTGCGATCGATTCGGGTTGGAGGTGCTGCGATCCAAAATGTCGAAGTGGCGATCGCCAAACAAATGCCAATTGGTCTACTCGGTCACGATTTCTTTGGCAATTACGATGTGAAAATTAAAAAAGATGTTGTAGAATTTTATGTCCGCTGAGAGCGAGCCGATGCGGAAACCGATAGTCGATCGACTCCTGTAAAATTATTCGCAGCCCCCTCAAAGCTGTTTTATAGCAATTAGATTGAGGTATCGATCGATCAATTCCCCAATCCATCAATCTAAAATCTAAAATAGACGGGCTTCTCATTTTGTTGATATAGCGGTTCGATCGCGTGGTGAGGATTGCCCAATTCCCGATGCCCTGTTTGGCCTGTTTGCCCTGTTTGGCCGATGCCCGATAGTACCTCATCGCTAGAACCCTATAAAAGCTCTATTTATTTCTTGAGGTAGTAGTCAAACGCCGCCAAGTGTGGTACTTTATTGACTGTTTGCAGAGCCGTAGACCGTTGAACTATTTCTGAAAATCCGGCCGCAAAAGGACGGCGGCTGTTGGTGAGATCCGTAACAGTCTCAGACTTTGGATTCAAAATTGTTGAAGGCAAGGCAATCAATTAGACAATTCGCCAATCAGGTCGAAATCAGTTCCCAAAATGCTGCATCTGAGGGAATTTAGGTTGGCTTTGTTGGGCCAAAGCGTAGAAAGTATGTAAACTGATTTGCGGAAGATGTTCCCCAAACTCGGAACTCATGACGATCGAGAAATTAGTTATTGTAAATAAGGTATTCGCATGGCACAAACGTCTGTATCTCCTGTAGTGCTGATTATTCTAGATGGCTGGGGTTATCGCGAACAAAAAGACGGAAATGCGATCGCCTCCGCGAACACGCCCGTAATGGACAGTCTCTGGGCCGCTTATCCCAGAACTCTGATTAGAACATCGGGCCGCGCAGTAGGGCTTCCTGACGGGCAAATGGGCAACTCCGAAGTCGGTCACTTGAATCTGGGCGCGGGCCGCGTGGTTCCTCAAGAGTTGGTGCGGATCTCGGATGCTGTCGAAGATAATTCTTTGCTAGACAACCGCGCCCTACTTCAACTCTGCTCCGAAGTCCGCAGTCGGGGCGGCAAATTGCACCTGACTGGTCTTTGTTCCGAGGGCGGGGTTCACTCGCACCTGAGTCACATTTTGGGTTTACTAAAGCTAGCAAAGGCCCAGGGAATTTCTGAAGTTTGCATTCACGCCATTACTGACGGCCGCGATACTACTCCAAAAGAGGGCGTGGCAGCTCTCCGCAAGATTCAAGGTTATATCGAACAGGTGGGAATTGGTCGGATTGCTACCATCAGCGGCCGCTATTACGCGATGGACAGGGACAAACGCTGGGATCGGGTGCAGCGTGCCTATGAGGTGATGACGATTGAGGGCGCGCCTGATGGTCGATCGGCAGTTGATGTGTTGCAAGCATCCTATGCTGAAGGAGTCACCGACGAGTTTGCACTTCCGACTCGGATTGCTCCGGGCGCGGTGGCATCCGGCGATGGGATGATTTTTTTCAATTTTCGCCCGGACAGGGCTAGAGAATTGACTCAGGCCTTTGTAGCGCCGGATTTTAAGGGGTTTGAACGGCATTTAATTGAGCCGCTCAGTTTTGCAACTTTTACTCAGTACGACCCGAAGTTGTCGGTGTTGGTGGCTTTTGAACCGCAGAATTTGGACAATATTCTGGGCGAGGTGATTTCTCGACACGGTTTGCGGCAGTTGCGGACGGCGGAAACTGAAAAGTACGCTCACGTAACTTATTTTTTTAATGGGGGTCTGGAAGACCCTTTTCCGGGGGAAGACCGCGAGTTGGTGCAGAGCCCGATGGTGGCGACTTACGATACGGCACCGGAGATGTCGGCGGCCCTGGTGACTGATGTGGCGCTGGCTGCTTTGGCTAAGCGGATTTATTCGTTTGTGGTGCTTAACTATGCTAACCCGGATATGGTTGGTCATACGGGGATGATGGATGCGACGATAATTGCGATCGAAACTGTGGATAAATGTTTGGGGCGGCTGTTGACTGGCATTAATAAGGCTGGGGGTACGGCAATTATTATTGCTGACCACGGCAATGCTGAGTTGATGTTCGATGAGAATGGCAATCCTTGGACGGCTCACACTACTAACCCGGTGCCGTTTATTCTGGTAGAAGGCGAAGGTGTGCAAATTCCGGCTCACGGCACTGATGTTCCTCTGAGGGAGGACGGTTGTTTGGCTGATATTGCGCCGACTATTCTGGATCTGTTGAGGTTGCCTCAGCCGCCGGAAATGACGGGACGTTCTATGATTGAACCGGCTGATTTTGAAGTTCGCGCCAATCGCACTCCGGTGCGGGTGCGACTGTAGCAAGTGTCAGGTTAAGGCTGAAAACCCTTGATAAGTCTCGCTTTTACCCGAAGCCCGATCCCCCTAAATCCCCCGGATAGTCGGGGGACTTTGAGAAGAATCCTGTCCCCCCCCTTCTTAAGCTACGGTGTACACACATCTCTGTGTAGAACCAAAATCCTCGGAGATCCCCCTAAATCCTCAGGTCGGGGGACTTTGAGAAGAATCCTGTCCCCCCCTTATTAAGGGGGAGTAGGGGGCAAGCTAAGGGGAGATCGGGCTTCGGGTAAAAGCGAGATTTCTCAAGGTTTTCAGGGTTAAATTGGCACGATGAAAGGCAGTGCCGTGTCTAACCGAGGTTGTGCGCGATCGACCGAATTTGATATCATAATAAATTACTGATTACTAATTACCAATTACCCCCCGATTATGAATATTGTTTCTCTGTTACAAATGATCTGGTCTTTGTCGGCTCTAGGACTTGTGGTTTTGGTGTTGCTGCACAGCCCTAAAGGCGATGGTATTGGAGGGATTGGCGGACAAGCTCAATTGTTTACTAGCGCTAAGAGTGCGGAAACGACTCTGAATCGCATTACTTGGGGTTTGTGTATTGTTTTTATGGGTTTGACTGTAATTTTGAGTGCTGGTTGGTTGACTCCTGCGTCGTAAGATGAGGATTTTTAACCGCAAATAAACGCAGATTGACGCAGATATAAATTTGAGATAGTTTGCATTAATCTGCGTTTATTTGTGTTGACTTGCGGGCGGAACAATGCGGTTGTGGAAAGTTAGGATCAAAAATCGATTGCTGGCTGGTTTGGGATTGGCTTTATGTTGTTTTATCCTGATATTTTTTAGTCAGGTTAATACTCCTGCTGCTAGTGTTTCTCTTCTGGAGAATAGTTGGCCGCCTCCACAGGTTCACCCTTTGCCGCCAATGCTGGAAAATTGGCAGGATTCAACAAATAGCGGTGATTATTTCGATCGGGTTAAGCCACCGAATGTTGGTCATTTGCTGTGGTCGAAGTTCCCGATTCAGGTTTATGTTGAGCGTCCCGCTGATGCTAATAAGTCTGAAGAATGGATGGCGGCTGTGTTGGATGTTGTGCGGGAATGGGGGGTTTATTTGCCTTTGGAAGTGGTGAATAGTTCGGAGGTGGCTGATATTAGAATTTTACGTCGGGCTCCGCCTTTGCGTCAAGGGGTTTTGCGATCGCGCTCTGGGGAATCTACCTATAAATTGTACGCCCGTCGAGATGACGATAAAACTGTTTTATCTCATCGGTTTTCGGTTTATTTGAATCCCAATCAAGTGGGTAAGTATGTTGCGGCGACGGCGCGGCACGAGTTAGGCCACGCCTTGGGAATTTGGGGCCACAGTTCGATGGAGACTGATGTGCTTTATTTTTCTCAGGTACGCAATCCTCCCCCTATTTCTGCGAGGGATGTTAATACTTTGAAGCGGGTTTATCAGCAGCCAACTCGGTTGGGGTGGGAATTGTAGTTTAAACCACAAATTCCCGGCGATTGGAAATCGCGTCTACACAAACGAAGTCTACCTGCGTGGACTAAGAGAAGATTCCGATTAGTTATTAATAGCAAAGAGAAGAAATATGAAAGATGAAGCTTTTGGCATTGTGCCAGTTTTTGCGACAGAAACTGATAGTTTGTTTTTGTTGATTCAACATCAAGCCGGACATTGGGCTTTTCCTAAAGGTCACGCAAATCTGGGGGAATCAGCGCTAGAAACGGCGAAGCGGGAGTTTGAGGAGGAAACTGGCATCCGCGATTGTGAAGTGCTTGAGGAGCCTAGTTTTGTGGAACGTTATTCCTTTGTTAAGGAAGGGAAGCCTAGTTCTGTGCAACATTATTCCTCTGCGAAGGAAGGAGAATCAATTGAAAAGACTGTTACTTACTTTTTGGCTTTTGTAAATTCAATGGAAGTTCAGTTGCAAGTGGAGGAAGTTCAAAATTCGGCCTGGAGTTCCTTTGAGGATGCAGTTAAGCTGATTACTTTTGATGGGAATCGGCAGATTTTGAGGGAAGTTAAAGCATTTTTGGACGATAAAAAAAATAGTTAATATCAAATCCGCTTATCTAATCATAATTAAGTTTACAGTCAGGACTTTAGTTCTCTATTAAAACTTTAATTCGCTAAGGACTGAAGTCCTGACTGCAAACAAATTGTTCTGTTAGATACCCGACTTCTTGAAGAAGTCGGGTATCTAGGTATTATGTGAGATTATTTGTGGGTTTTCTGGATTTTGGCGTGATGTTCTAGGCGAGCGAAAACGTTGTAGGCATCGGGGCCTGGATTGCCGTGTTCGACTGCGCCGTCGATGGGGCCGTCGATGGCTTTCCAAGCTGGAATTCCGCCTTTTAGTTCGGCTACTTTTCTAAAGCCTGCTGCGCGGAGAAGATTGGCGGCTTCTGCTGTTTGTGCGTCGCTTTCGCCGTAGATGTAGATGTCGCGAACGGTTTCTAAACTAGATTTTGCGCGCTCTACTAATTCGTCCATTGGCATCGGTACTGCGCCGGTAATGCGACTTTTGTTGAAGCTTTCAAAATCGCGCACGTCGATGATTGTAAGTCCTGGTTCGCCCCAATCTAAACGGGCTTTGAGGTCATGGCTGGATACTTGGGATCTTAAAGCGGGAGGGGTGGGAGTAATGTCGGGAAGTTTTTCTTTGATGTCGGAAATTTGGTCGGGAATAGTTTTCATGGCTACATTTGTATTGAATGCTTTGATAGCAATGTAACGAGATGTGTAAGTTGAATGCGTCTTTCTAAAGGCATAATCGGGTATTTAACTAAAGTCGCAGTTGAGTTGAATTGCTGGTGGTTGACTGCTGTTGGGAACGCTCTATTTGTTGAGTTTGTTAACCTGTTCATGCCCCGGCTGCGGATTGTTTTGATTGAAAAGTGCGATTTTATACCAGTTGTTTAAAACAATGCCAAAAAAGAAATTTTGTTTTTTTTTACTTTGTTGTTGAGGTGCGGATGTACTCGAAAAGTCGATCGACTGTGGGGATTTATTGCGGTATCTGCAGCCTGGGAATTCTCTGGTATGAATTTTGAAAATTGGTATTGTTTGCAGCGGATGTTTTGAAGTGCGATCGCTCGTTCGGTTGAGCATTGTATCAAATGATGACACTTTGGTCAATCCTAATTATTTTAAAATGAAAATTGCTGGATGCTGTGGGCGGTATGGTGCGCTATTTTGCTGAAAAATTGAGAGGTTTTTCTGCAAAATTTCTGGTAAGATTTGATACTAACAATAGGTATTTAAAGGTATGGATATGTCTGAAAACAGTGAAATTGCAGTGTCTAAAACTTTGACACCCGAAGAGCAAGCGGTGTGGGATGCGAAGGCGAAAGTTCGGGTACTGCTGAATTTGTGGGATTTGAGCGGCGGGAAGATGAAGGTGAAAAAGGGGGAGTTGACTAAGCGGATTGTGCGGACTAATGAGACGAGTCAGAGATATGTGGAAGTGCTCGGCGAGTTGCAGGCGACTGGGGCGATCGAGTATTCGCTGGTAAATCGGGTGACGCTGGTGGAGTTGAGCGCCAAGGGGAAAGAAGTTTTGGCGGATGGCTTGAAAAGTGCTGATTCTCTGTTTGAGTTTGATGGTTCTCAAATTGGTACTCGGCTGGGAAATGCTTTGTTGAAGTGGATTCGGCATCAGGATGGTGCGGCGGGTGTTGGGGTTGAGGCGGGGAAAGGGGATGCAGGGGCGATCGCATCCTATGAGGATTTTAAGGCTGTGGCGCTGGATGTGTATGACAGCTTGAACCGGGATTATAACTTAGACGATTTAGTGCCGATTTATCGGATGCGTCGGGCGATCGGAGAAAGGGTAGGGCGATCGGAGTTCAATCAGTGGCTGTTGGAAATGCAGGCTCAAGATATTTTGCAGCTAATAGGTGGCAGTGTAGAAGACAGCGCCCCCGACAAAATCGAAGATTCTATCACCACAAAAGTGAACGGTTTGCGCTGCTATGTCAAGCGTTTAACCTAATTAACTTGAGTTCGTAGTGCATTCGCTCCTTTATCTTCACACGCACACAAAACGATGAATGACTTTCACTCCTCAATCGCATATCTCAGTAAAGCTATTGCAAGTCAAAACCCTTTTGACAGATCGTTAATAGTCAGGAGCAATGATATTTGGAAGCCAAGTTTTCCTGACGTTCCCTCTATCAATGCTCACGCCTCTGATGGTATTTTTCAGGCAATTGAGCAAATTCGTGCCGGGTATCGCACAGTTAGTGGCATCACGATCAGAGCTGAAAAAGGTCTAGGAAAAAGCCACCTAATCAGTCGGATTCGCGGCCGGCTTCTAGATGAAGGTGGCTCTTTCTTTGTTTATATGAGCGACGTAGACTATGGAAACTTAAACCGAGTCAACGCTAACTTTCTAAATACTTTGTCCTCAAGCCTGAAACAGATGGGTAACGAAGGCGTAATGCAGTGGCAAGAATTAGCAACTGCTTTGATCAATGAGGCATTAGGGGAAACTTACATACCTCAGCAGCTAGTCAAGCAATTTTCTGGGGAATTAGCTGAAAAGCCTAAATTAGTTGATGCCTTAACTGCCAAAGTGCTTCGACTTAAGCCAAACATCGAAAATCCATATTTGATCCAGGCTATTCTGTGGACACTTTCTTTAGATAAAGTGAGTTTTGCAACCAACTGGCTATCTGGAAGAGCCTTGGCACAGGCACAAGCTGATGCAATGGGTTTGCCAAATTCTACAGAAGAGGATAAAGAAGGCGAAGCATTGCAGACTGTTTGCCAAATTTTAGACTTAATCGGTGATTATAGAACTCTAGTAATTGGCTTTGATGAGTTAGAGAGTGTAGATCGGAATGAAGCTGGTTTCAACAGGGCGCAGGTCGTCGCACTCTTAGTAAAAGACTTGTACAGTAAAATTAAACGAGGTGTCTTAATGACAGCTATGTTTGATGAAACTTGGTTTAACATTAGATCATTACCGCAGGCAGAGTCAGTCACAGCTAGAATGGGTGAAAAGATTTTTGATTTAAAGTATCTCAATGCTGATGATGTAGTGACTCTAGTTTCTCAATGGCTCGAACAATTTTATGACAGTAAAGATTTAATTCCACCTGATCCTGTTTATCCTTTTGATGAAGGTGAACTGAGAGAACTGGGAAAAGAAAAGTTAATTGTCAGAAAGGTTTTAGAGGAGTGTGCTAAGAATTGGAAAGTGCCTGGTGATCCTCCACCGCAAACCGCACCAGATCCACTCCATCAAGTTGAACTTGCTTTTAACAATGAACTGAATGCACTTGAGGAAACAATCGAGAAATATTTTGAGGATAGCAGTATTTTAGCGGAAGCTCTATATTTTGGCTTGCTGGCACTAAAAGGCAAGAGTGTGGAAAAAGTGCAAGTTGAGGAGATTGAAAAGGTACAAACTAAAGCAGCAGACAGAGGTTATCTCCACTTTAGAATTCGAGGCAAAGAAAATGGAAAATCTGTTAAGATAGTAGTAGCAGTTGTTCAAGAATCTGGGGCAAGATTTGTAAGTGCCGCATTAAAGCGATTAATTGATTATCAAAAGTTTGATATGACTCGCGGTTGTTTAGTTCGTTCTAAAGATGTTAAACCGAATACTGTAGGGAAACAGTGTTTAGACAAACTTCTTTCTCAAGAACTAGGTGGAGAATTTGTCAAGCTTGCAAGTGAAGATATCAAGCCTCTATTAGCCATTTATTTGGTCAACAAGGCTCACACAGATTACGAGCTAACCGAAGACCAAATACAGCAGTTTATTGTTCAGAAAAAGCTCGCAACTGAAAATTATCTAATTTGTGAAATTCTTAGCGATCCGTCAGGTCAAATTCCTGATGGGTTGGTTGATGAAAATGAGATAGTTGAAAGTACCTTCATACCTGATACAACGGAAATTAACAACCTCGACGAAGCACTTGATAAATTATTAGGTCAATAAGTGGATGAGTTATTCTGTTTTTCTTGATACGGCTTTGCAGTTACCTGCGCCAGATGTGGAAGCTTTAATCGAAGGGCGAGTGATTGCAGCCATGCCTCGAATTTTCATCGAGCCTGGTAGGTCATTTGCCCTATATCCAGCCAATATCTCGATTAATTTGCTCCCCCATGAGCAATACTACCGATCGAGTTTTTTACCAGTTGCTAAAACCTCATTTTCTCAGTTAACTTCTGAGACGATTTTGATAAAAGCTTGGGCTAAATGCGAATGGTGTCAAATACTAAACGATTCCGAATCATTAGAGGCTTTGTCGCAGTTAACAGTCTGGACAACAGAGGCATTACAGCAAACTCTCCTGCAACGACGTAATATTTTTCTAACTCATCTTCGCGTTTATCTGCTACCTCAGCCGCTGGAAATGCCAGTGCATCCCAGCGGCAATTTTGTATCTTTGCCAAAGTCTCTAAACGTTACTGATGCAACGCCAGTGTTGAGTGAGTCTATCTTTGCCAAACGCCGTCAAAAGCTGGAAAAATTAGAGCCTCCTGAACATCCAGAATGGGAAGATTTGCAAAGTGCATTAGTGCATTTATCCACCACCAACCCAAAAGCCAAACAACTAGAGGCAGAAATCAAAATGTTTCTAGGTTGGAGTAGCGATAAGCCTGTAAAACCAATCAAACCGGATTTAGCTTGGATAAATACCATAGCAGCTTTGGGAAATCGCACCAAAGAACTAGATACAAACAAAAGCAACTATCAAGCAGGAACAGACTTTGAAATTGTAGTGCGCGATAGCCTTGAGTTTTTGGGATTTACCATAGATTATGCTCACAAAGGTGGTGCTGGTGGCTTAGATTTATTATGCTCAAAACCTTACCCCTTAGTTGGCGAGTGCAAAGCCGGTAAAAAAATCCCTAACGATACAGCAGTTCAATTGCTGAATTTAGGAACGCTACGCCTCCCAGATAAAGAAACCCTCGCAAAAGCAACTAAGTTGATTATTGGCCCTGGCGTTCCAACTACTCAACTTATGGATGCAGCAAAAAAACACGGTATGGCAATTATGAACCCTGAAACGCTGGAAAAACTGGTTAAACTTCAAAGCAACTATCCTAACTCGGTGGATTTATTTAAACTGAAAGAATACTTAAAACCGGGACAATCTGATGATGAAGTTGCTAAATATATTGAGCAAGTTGAACAAGAAATTAAAGTGCGATCAGATGTTCTGCATAGTTTGAAAAAGTATCAGGAAAAGAGTGGTTTTGAACGAGCAAGTGTCGAGGCTGTTAGTGGTGCTTATTCAATGTCTAATGCACTTAGACCGTTATCACCCAAAGACTTGCACGAAATTCTAGTTGAGCTTTCCTCTCCTTTGACAAATTATGTGGGGCGAATTAAAGGAGAAAATTGGCAAAGCGATCGCTTTTATTTCCTGCGCGACTTGCCGCTAGATGATTGAGATACCTCAAGGGCGATTCCCTGCGGGATAAATTCGCTTCACGTACTTCATCCAATTTCCTACACAGCATCAGGATCTACCCCCAACTCCCGCAACCTCGCCGCCAACCTTTCAGCTTTCTGCAATTGAGCTTGTTCTGCCTTAATTAACCCTTCCACCAATGGCGGATCTAAAATTTCATTGACTGATAATCTCAGATTGGGAAATACTACAGATTCCATTTCATCACCCGGCAAGAAATCTGTATACGTGTAACCATCTTCACCTTCAATCAATGCAAAAAGCCGGATTTTTTGCTTGCCAGTTTTAGGGTCAACAATGCAATATTCTGGCACATTCGCTAATTCGTACTCTCCGCGTTTGATTACGTAATCTTCGCGGCGATTTTCGCTGACTACTTCTACCACTAACAGCGGCTTTTCATCAAATTCGAGGATACCTGCACCGGGTCTAGCAGCAGCTTGTTCCAAAAGACTTTGAGTGCAGACAACTACATCGGGAATCCGAGATTTATCTTCATCTGTTCTCACTCCCAAACCAGTTTTTACTACTAAGTCGAGATTGTGTTCAGCTAGGTAACGCTGCAATTGGTAAACTAAATATTCGCAAATTTTGATGTGTAAAACTGTTGCTGTTGGCATCGGGATTAATTTGCCTTTGTACAGTTCATATTTTACATCAGATTCTCCTTGATAAAATCGGTATTCTTCAAAAGTTAAGGTCGGCGAAGTATCGAGCTGTTTTTCTTCTGCTACTGGCACAATAGATTGAGACATATATTTTTACCTATCTCGATAGTTTTCTATTATACTCAATTTTGATTTGAACACTCAAGGCATTGAGTACGAAAAGCTCGATCGCCCTTATTGACAATCAAGCAATTTGATCCGGTTAAATATTTAGTTCAGTTCACCATTTGGGCGATCGCCTCAACAAGGCTGTAGCTGCCTCACTATCGAGAGGTTTAGAGAAAAAGTACCCTTGACCGTACTCGCAGCCGATCGCCCGCATTTGAGCCAATTGGACGGCGGTTTCGACACCTTCTGCCACTACCTCCATCCCCAAACTGCGCGCCAGCATGACGATCGCCCGCACGATTTCCAAATTTTCGCCCATTTCCCCGATGCGACTGACAAAAGAGCGATCGACCTTCAAAATATTAATCGGGAACTTGTGCAAATAACTCAGAGATGAATAACCAGTACCGAAATCATCAATACACAGCCCGATCCCCAAGTCTCTCAACTGCGAAAGCATCGCCGCCGCCGCTTCCCCATCTTCCATCACCACACTCTCAGTAATCTCCAACTTCAAACAGCGAGCATCAACACCCGTTTTCAGCAAAACTTGCTTAATTTGCTCGATCGAATCAGTTGCCGAAAACTGTCTCCCGGAAAGATTTACTGCTACTGTCAGACGCGAATTTCCCACAGGTAAATTCAAACTTTGCCACTGAATAATTTGGTGGCAGCTTTCATTCAAAACCCACAAACCCAAAGGCATAATTAAGCCTGTTTCCTCAGCCATCGCAATAAATTCCATCGGGGAAACCAAACCCCTTTCCGGGTGCAGCCAGCGCACCAGCGCCTCAAATCCAATAACTGAACCGCTTTTTAAACAAACGATCGGCTGATAATAAACAGTAAAAGGACATTCCAATTTAAGAGGAGTAGCCAATTGTGATTTCAGACGCTCCCGCAGGCGATCTATTTCGGATAAAGGAGAGTTTTCCCCCACCAGCCCACCTCCGAAATTCACAATTGAATATGTCAAATTCAGTTCTTCAACCGACTCCCGCAAATCGTGTTCCAAGTGCATCAAAGCCACAGCCTGAGCGTGCATCGCACTGGTAAACACTTCGTAGCGAGCTTTACCGAGAGCTTTTGCCCGGTACATCGCAATATCAGCATCGCGCAAAATATCTCCAGGTAACTGATATTTGTCGGTACTCAAAGCAATGCCGATACTAGCAGTAATTAAAACTTTATGACCTTCCAAATAGAGCGGTCGTTCGATCGCCTTAAGAATTCCCTTTGCTTGGGTGATGGCTTCATCAACACCTTGAATTTCTTCCAGCAAAATCACAAACTCATCTCCCCCCAGACGAGCCGCCGTATCCCCAGGCCGCAAACAAGTCAAGAGACGGCGGGCCACAGCCACCAACAGCCGATCGCCAGTCCCGTGCCCCTGGCTGTCATTAATCACCTTAAACCTGTCCAAATCCAGAAACAGCACCGCAAACTGATAGCTCGGATGCCGTTTGACGCGGGCAAAAGCTTGCCCCAACCTGTCAGTCAACAAAGCGCGGTTCGGCAACTCTGTCAGCGCGTCGTGAAAAGCATCGTGCAACAATTGGTCTTCAGCCACCTTGCGCTCAGTCACGTCGTGACAGTTGACGACAATTCCCCGCACCGAAGGTTCCGCGAGCAAATTCGTCGCCACCGCTTCCAAAACGCACCAGAAACCGTCCTTGTGCCGCACTCGGTATTCCGCCAATCCTATGCCAACTTTCGGCATTTCCATGACACCTTGGAAAACTTGAGCCACCATCGGCAATTCGTCAGGGTGAATCAAATCAAATACAGAGCGGCCGAGCACTTCCGCCGTCGGGTAGCCCAAAATCCGCTCGGCGGAAGGAGAGACATAGCGGCAAAAGCCTTTCTCATCCAGAATTACAATAATGTCTCTAGCATTTTCAATCAGCGATCGAAAACGCTTCTCGCTTTGTCGCAGTTCTTGTTCCGTGCGCTTGCGATCGGTAATGTCGGTATTCATGTAAATCAGACCGACAATTTTCCCGGTGGGGTCTTTAATAGCATCGGCCCGCAGCAGCACTTGCACAATTTCGCCACTTTTTGTGCGGTTGGTAACTTCACCAGACCAAGAATAGCCTAGGGCGATCGTGTCCAGTACCTCCGTAGCGACGGCGGAGTCTGCAAAAACTGTCGGTATACCTCCAGCGAGTTTCAATTCCTCTGCGGTGTCCCATTCAAATAGCTGAGAAAACGCTTGATTTTGATAAATGTGAGTGCCGTTGGCATCACTCATGCCGATCGCGTCGCTCGAACTTTCCACCGCCTTGCGAGTCAGCACCAAAGCTTCTTCTGCCCGCTTGCGTTCGGTAATGTCAATCCCTACCAGACAAGCGGCGTTCCCCCGATCGTACTTTTGAGCCACAATCAAATAATGTCCCGCCGACTGTCCGCCCTCATTTTTCACCTTAGCACTGAGTTCTTTAATCGCTTCCGTAGCGTCGCCGGCAAAAAACTCCACCACAAAAGAATGAAAATCCTCGCTCGCGCCCAGAAAACCGATATCTTGACCGACAAAAGCCGACGGCGGCAAACCGTGCAGTTTGGCTAAGTGCTGGTTAACCCCCAAATAGCGAAAATCCGAGCTAATCCAAGACACTGTTCCCGGAACTGCTTCCAAAATCGTTTGCAGTTGGTCGTTAGCTTGCTGCAAAGCTTCCTGTACTTCTATGCGTTCCGACAAGTCCGACTGAACGCCTACGAAGTGAGTCAATTTACCGCTGTCGTCTCGCAGGGGATATAGAGACAATTTGCTCCAAAAAGGAGTGCCGTCTTTGCGATAATTTTTGATTGTTGTCTGGATTTCTCGACCTTGGCGCAAGGCTTCGCGGATCTTAGCTACCGTAGTGCGATCCGTATCGGAACCTTGCAAAAATCGGCAGTTGCGCCCCAACACTTCATCGGCGCAGTAACCCGTGATCCGCTCAAAGGCAGGATTGCAATAAAGTATGGGACAGTCTGGTGCAATGGCATCAGCAATGATAATAGCGTTGCTAGTAACTGCCAAAGCTCGATCGCGCAGCCACAGAGGATCTGAGGCCGTATGGCGATCGCCGACATCCCCGACTTCATCTAAATTAGAAATTGACTGGTTCTCCCGATCTCCCATCAGCCGAACTTTCAAGCAAACCTTTACAATTTCCGAGTTGTTTCTTACTTTAGCGTTTTTCTGGGTGTCCGCCACGTAAATTGTATCTTGGCGTTAAAATACGCAGGATTTCACCCAGCGTTGTTCGCTGTATTTTCTACTATTGGTGTTGCGCCTTTAAAAAAAAGCACATTTTCGCGAACGCAGCAAATAACCCTGAATTCCTCCCCCCTCATGCCCTCAGACCCTCACTCCTTCTCCCCCTTTTCTCTTCTCTCCTTCTCCCCGCGCTCCGGCTATCACAATCCGCAGCAGTTTATTTAACATTAGTTGCAGCTTGAGAACTCGGCGGCGCAATATTAATTAACGGCAAAGTTCCGCCTCCTCCCATTACTGTCGGAAACTGGCCGTTCCACTTTTCAATCGCTTGCTGCTGCAAAATTTCTGAAGTTAAAGTTTGCCGCTGCAAGCGTTGAGCTTCGGCTTGCCCCTTAGCGCGGTTAATTTGGGCTTGAGCATCTTGGGTTGCTTTTTTAACTGTAAATTCTGCTTGTTTGGCTTCTTGTTCTGCTATCTGTTTGGCTTCGATGGCCTTGCTAAATTCTGGCGAAAAGCCAAAATTTATTAACGAAACATCTCTGACGATGACACCGTAAGGTTCCAAACGCTTTTTGAGGCTGTTGTCGATTTCTGTTTTTAGTTCCGTCCGTTTAGTGATAATTTCTTCGGCTGTTTTTTTAGAAGTTGCTGCTTTGAGAACTTCCGAAATTGCCGGGCTCAGAATGCTGGTAACAATTTGTTCTTCGTCTCCCACTTGTTGGAAAACTTGATTAACTTTGGCAGGGTCAACATTCCAGTTAACTGCCAAATCTGTAGTAATGCTTTGCAAATCTTTGGAGGCTGCATCTGCTTTCAAATCAGTTTTTTGTACCCGTACGCTGAGAGTTTTTACAGAGGTGAATATCGGTAAAATCGGGTGGATGCCTTCATCTAAAATCGCGTCTTGAACTTTGCCGAAGCGCATCATTACGCCCCGTTCCCCTGGGCCGACGATGGTAAAAGGTTTTAAAATTAAGGCGGCGATGATGAAGACGATGCCACCGACGATGTAGAGAGCTAGGTTGTACTTAACACTTTGCACGGTTTTCATAGGTTAATTCAGCTAGGTTGTTTTACTGGATGTTAGTTTTCTCTTCGCTATCTAAGATGATAACTTTATATTAATGATGCAACAACTCATAAATTCATTTATTTGATTCATAAAAGTCCTAGGAATTTTCCGATCGGAGAGCCTCTAAAATGCAAAAGCATAATATTTCCGTTAGCTTAATGTTGTGATATTAATTATGGGACTTGTGCCAGGTTGAATTTATTGATAAATAAATGTTTCAATATCTTGACAATGGTGATGATTTTAGATCCAGAATTGAATAGATAGCTCGATCGCCCTTTAGCAAGCTATCAAAGGGCGCTGGAAGCTCAAAAGCTTTTGAGAAAGCTCAAAAATCCGGCTCGAACAGGTAATTTTTGTGAAGATCGGACTCTATTTGTAGAATGGGTCTGGGCCCGCCTTACTCAAGCCTTGCGGGTATAAAAAAGACTCCGTATATCAGTAGTGAATTTATAGCGACCAAGGATCAAAATCCGAGATGAAAAATGGCAGAAAATAAGTTAAACTTAGATGAGAACGGTTGAATCAAGATATCTAATGTGGCAGCGACACCCTTGGCCCGAAACAATTGAAGAGGCGATCGCCATTCAAGAACACCTCCGGCCATTGGTAATTACCGAAAATCAACTTGAGACAGTTCGGTATGTCGCAGGCGTAGATGTCGGCTACAACAGTGCAGACAGCGTATCGCTAGCCGCTGTCACAGTTCTGAGCTTTCCCGACTTGCAATTGCAGCAGCAGTCTGTGGTTCGCAGTCCTACAGCTTTTCCTTACATTCCCGGTTTCCTGTCTTTTCGAGAAGTGCCTGCAGTCCTGGACGCTTTAGAAAATATCAGTTTGAAACCAGATTTGATATTGTGCGATGGTCAAGGACTCGCTCACCCCCGCAGGTTCGGTCTTGCCTGCCATTTGGGAGTTTTGACGGGAATTGCGACGATCGGAGTTGCCAAAACTCGATTTATTGGAGAACATTCAGAAGTAGGACTCGAACGGGGCAGTTGGCAGCCCTTGCTGGAGGATGGATCGATCGTAGGGGCAGCGCTGAGGACGCAAACAGGGGTAAAACCGATTTATGTATCGATCGGTCACAGAATAAACTTGATAAGTGCGATCGAGTACGTCCTGCGCTGCACCCCAAGATATCGCTTGCCTGAAACAACTCGATCGGCCGATCGACTAACAGCGGAATAACTGACAAGCCCGGAAGGACTAGGTGAATTTTCGCATTTCTAGCATTTTCGATTGGGGATTTGACTTGCAGCGCCGTGAATCACCGGAGATTGAACTCTTGTCTAAAATTTCGATCTCGACCGGGGTGAAGTCGGAAAGCAAGTATCGATTTTTGGGTGGGAACACAAAAAAAGAAAAGTAAAAAGACCAAAAAAGTATCCGTCTTTAGACTTGAAATTTTTGAAGTGTCGCCCCCTTGTCGAAAAATCCTCTGAGTTTACCGCCAATAGGCTTTCGGTTCCATCCTTCTAGCGAACTAAAGAATGACTATACCTGAGAAAGAGGTATAAAAGTTGAGGAATTTATAGAATGATTGAAAGACGGTAAACTGCTTAAACATGGGCGGCTCTAATTACAGTGCCCGGGCGTGAACTATTTTTAGTTCACATTTGTAAATTACAAAACAGTCATTCTGCGACTTAAACCAACAGTTTAAATTCGCGCGATGGTGTTTGATAATTTACCGTCTGATATCTCACCACTGACTGGAAATACCAATTACAGTGGGAGGCGAAGGCGCGATCGAGCTAAAAAATCAGAAAAAACACAAGGAGACAGTCATGGCTGAGAAAAGCAAACGCGGATTCGCTTCTATGGATGCCGAAAAACAGCGCGCAATTGCTAGCAAAGGTGGAAAAGCTGCACACGCGAAAGGAACAGCCCACGAATTTACTTCGGAAGAAGCCAGACAAGCTGGTCAAAAAGGTGGTGAAGCTGTCAGTAGAAATCGGGAACACATGGCTCAAATTGGTCGAGAAGGTGGTAAGAAAAGCCGCAAGAGCGAAAGTTAATTCTCTTAAACCTTTGGCTGCAACGAAACGAGCAAACGCTCGCGTTTGAGGAAGTAGGGCGATCGAATTCCCGCAATCAGCGAGTTTGATCGCCACATCAAAAAATCGCAAACAGCGCCCCGCTTGACAACTGCAAAAACCCCGCAGCCATTAGTGATTAGCAAGCAATCGCCGGCAAATCAATAACAAAGCGCAAGTCGGGTGCAGAATTTTTCAGGAAAAAAAAGCTTGCAAACTGCGCGATTCGATTTCTCAAACAAAGCCGATAGGAATACGAAAAGCCCCAAAGTAGGGGCTTTTTTGTTGAAGTTAACAAAATATTTTTTCACATCAAGTCCGATCTATTACCATAACAAAAACCGTACTACGAACCTTACTAATTGCGGTTAATCTGCCGAAAATGATATCAGAGGTATAGCTTGGGCGATCACCCTTGTGACGTCAGAAACCCGGTTTCTTTGCAGACATTCTGATTACAAAACCCAAAACTCGTCGTAGAAACCTGGCTTTTATGCCCGATCGCGCAAGCCCAAAAACAAGCCGAAGTCTTGATATAAATAGGTAAAATATTTTATATGTTCAGGGAACAATAAAATTATGATAAACCAGCTAACTTTAACATGGATAGAGGCTGGGGTGCGTCAAACTCACACGATTCAACACGGACAGCCGAGCAAAAATCCGGGAACCGTAAGACTGGGGCGCGATCGGGCAAAATGCGATCTAGTATTGGACGATCGCAGCGTATCGGGACTCCACATCGAAATATTTTTTGATCGAGAATTGCAAGAATATGCAGTGCGGAATTTGCGCCCCACCAATCCCCCGCTGGTAGACGGAAAAATTCTCGCCTCCGGCGAAGCAACATTGAGATCCGACAGCCGGATCCATTTAGGCCAAGTGCAAATCGATGTGGTATCTGCGCCTGCGGTACAAGTAGCCGCGCCGCAGACAGTTTTACTCGGCCCGGCGGTTCCAAGTTCTTCCCCGCCGACAGGGCCTTCAAAATATGGTTTGCAGTGTCCCAAGTGCAGCCGCGTTTCGCCTTACGCGCAGTTGAGTGCGGGGTGTCCGTGGTGCGGTACTTCTCTGGCTGCGGCGATGAGTGTGGTGCTTTCTCCTTGATGATTTTTGATTTTTGATTGTAGCTAGATTTTTAATTTTTGATTTGAGACAGAGGCTAGGGCGATCGCCGATGCTAGGATCTGGTACATCTGTGCTTTGCATTTGAGGTGCGATCGCTCTCAAAAAAACATCCTTTTTGCCATGTCCCAGATGCTCTCGCTAAAATCCTAGCGTTTCCCCCAGCTCATTTTCCCTTCAAAATCTCGCGGGTAAAGTGAACCGAAGCCGCCCACACTTAAATATATCCGCGCATTTACCTGACTCATACCAATTTTCCAAATTAATGCAACAGTATATGTAGGATGTGGATACATCGACAATCTCTAAAAAAAAGTGACAATCTAATAGCGACGCACCTTAATACATTGGGTGAACTAAACAACCCTCCGTTTCACTGCGTCCAACAATTTTATTGTTGCAACATTTTTTATAAATGGTATAAACCCGGTTTCTAGGGAAATGTCGGGCCCAGCAACCAGAATATTTCTAGACGGACGGGGGGTCATAAACCGGTTTTTTTTTTACCAAAAAGCGCGTTTTCACCCCGAGTAAGGGCAAAAAACCAGGTTTCTTTGGTTTTAATGCGTAATTCCTGCATAAGTCTACCGAACTGCGTAGTTTCTAACTCCCCGTGCGCCTAAAAATACTAAAGTTTGTGATATCAGCTCTCATCTCAAATCAATTCCGGTTGCACTCATACATGATGTTAACTGTTAACGGTTAACAGTCAACAGTCAACAGTCAAGAGTGAATTTACTATTCCGATGAAGAGAGGATTTGATATCAAACCATAACCCTCAAATTCAAAAATATTTGGTCAAAGAAAGCTCAAAGCCGACGGCTAATGTTTAAAAAATCATCATAATGAATCCTCAACCCTTGCGCCTGCGACTGACTTGGAAAGACACAACTACCGGGGATTGTCACTCTCCGATACTCGACTTGCCGATCGCCTTGGGACGAATTTTTGAAGCTATGCCCGCCACAATCAACGGGAAACGAGTTTCTCGAATTGCCCTCAGCAGCAGTCAAATTTCTCGCTTTCACGGAGTCATTGCCACCGAAGGCGACAGTATCGTAATTACTGACATCGGCAGCCGCAACGGTACTTTTGTCAACGGTACCCGCCAAAACCGGTGCGTGCTGGCCAACGGCGATATGCTGCAAATCGGGCCCTACGCGATCGGCATTTCCTTTGCTGTGAATTCCGCAGAAATCCACTCTGTCAATTCTCACATTTTCTTTAACCCGCAGACCAATCGGCCAGACCCGTCGATCGCGCCGCCAATGGTTTCGCCACATCCTCAAACAGCTACTAGCGGAGAATTTCCGCCGATCGCATTTTTGCAGGCGAATCAAATAACCGTGCGATCGCTCCAATCGATGGGACTCCCTCTAGTCGAAGTTGATTGGGCCGCCGTTGGGGGCGGCTTGGGCAGCTTTATTTGGGTGGATTTGCTGAGAATTTGCGGCGTGAAAGTCGATCGAATTGCGGTTTTGGGCATGGAAGAGCAGCCTTACGCTCGCTACCGCCGGTTATGCCTAAATTCTCAAATTCCGCTGCAGGAAAGGCTGCGATCGAATTCTGACGCTTGCCCAGACAACATTTGGGGCTGGCCTCCCTATGCTTTGCGGGAAGCTTGGCAGGAATTGCTCAAAGGGCGGTTGATTGTATCGCTGAAGTTGATGTGGCGGGTGTTTGCCGAACCGACTTTTGCCGAAACTTATACGCCTCGCGCCGGAAATGTGTTTGATGCGATTGACAGGGAAACTCTGCGAATTGGGTGGAGTCAGATGTTTCGCTACGGGAGAGTGCGGGCCATTCGCAAAACAGATGACGGCAGGTACGCGATCGCTTATTCTCGATCGAATGCCAACCAACGAGATCGTGCTTTTTTGATCGCGAAATACGTACACTTAGCCACCGGCTATCCCGCGATTCAATTTTTGCCAGACTTGCAGGAATACCGCGAAAAAACCCAGGATTTTGAGTCGGTTGTCAACGCTTACGAAAGTCACGACGGCGTTTACGAAAAATTGGAGGCGAGGGGCGGCAGCGTGTTAATTCGAGGGCGGGGAATTGTAGCTTCGCGGGTGGTGCAGCGAATTTACGAAGCGCGGCAGCGCAACCACAACATTCAAGTATTGCATTTGATGCGATCGGCCAAACCCCAAGGCAACAAATTTAACCTCGCCGTGCGACAAGTCGAAAATCACTACGAATTTCAACCTTTCAACTGGCCCAAAGCCTCCTGGGGCGGGGAATTGCGAGTAATGTTAGAAAAAGCTCAACCAGAATTGCGCCCGCAGTTGCTCGCAGACTGGGGCGGCACCACTACAGCCAACCGCAGCGACTGGCGGCGGATAGTCAAAGAGGGTTTAAGTCAAGGATGGTATCAAATTACCTTCGGCGAAGTCGAGCGAGTCGAGCGCGACAGTCAAAACCGCACAGTGACGTACATTCAGGAAAAAGAACTCAAGGGGCAAATTAAGTTAGAAGCTGATTTTATTATTGACGCTACGGGTTTGGACGCTAAGGTAAAAACCAGTCCCCTGTTAAACGATTTGGTAGCTCAATACAATCTTCCCCTCAACAATTTAGGGCGACTGAGCGTTAACAACGATTTTGAAGTGCCCGAATTGCGAAACACTTCTGCTAGCAACCCAGAAGGCCGGGTGTACACAGCCGGCGCGATTACTTTGGGGGGGCCTTACGCGCCGGTAGACAGCTTTTTGGGCTTGCAATACGCCGCCCTGCGTTCCGTTGAAAGTCTCGCGGTTGACAGAGTTCCGGGTGTCGGCAAATTGAGCGTTTGGCGATCGTTCCTACAATGGTTAAAGTGGATTTTAAATAAATCTCCAGGATAATTTGAAAAAGAAGTTCGGCCACGGATTTTTTAACGGATTTAACGGATTTAAAAAAGCTTCGTCTTCAATCTATAATTCAACCCACATTCCGCACTTCAAAATGTAATATGTAATTATTACACCTGTTTGGTAGTTTGGCAAACACCAAAACAGAAAAAGCTAAATATTTATACGCAAACAAAACAAATAAAACGTCAAATAACTCAGAATTTTCGTATTACTTGGTATACTACAAGTTGACGTGCGGAATGTGGGATTCAAAATTCAAAATCCAGCATCGAATAATCTTCGCCTTCAATCTAAAATCTAAAACCCAAAATCTAAAATCGAATGACCCCCACCTTATTCGGCCGCTGGCAAACCCGGTTACTACTATTTGCAACCGTAGGCGTTTTAGTAACACTGCCCTTTTTTATGGGTTTAATGACAACCAAATCCGGCTCAATCTTTTTCTTGATTTTAGGCTATCTAGCAATTTTTGGTCTCGGCTGGGATGCCTTATATATCTATATCCAGCAGTTTCGCTGGGATCGAGATTGGCCCGGCGTATTTCAATTGCTTGCCGGGATTTGGGAAGCGCTTTTTGTGTTATTTTTAATCAAGATTATTGGTTTGCCGGGAATACCTGCCCAAGATTTTGACTTGGGAGCTTTTGCACTGCATTATAGTTTAGTGTGGCTGGCTATTTATCTGGCATCCCAAACACTAATGCGGATTTTTTTTCCCTACTGGCGTTTTCGAGGCGGCCAGTGGTTTTAAGCATAGATTTTAGTTGCGTATTTTTGTAATTTGAAGTAAAACCGCAGATATCAGGCAGATAAACACAGATAAACACAGATAAACGCAGATGCTTTTCCATATCAGGCAGAATTTGGTAGCGCATACCGGCAAGGAAAAGTCTATTTTGGGTCAGCCGAAGGTACACGCTCAACTGAATTTATAGTAATACGAAATCAGGGTTTGAGACACTGTTGATTTTTGAGTCGGCGCAGGCCGACTTTGTGTGTATAGTAGCGGTTTCAACCGCCCAGCGATAAAAGGGATAACAAAGCCGGATTTATAGTAAGCTTTTTATTAAATAAATGGGATGATTTAATGCACTCTCTTCCTTGTATATTTTCGTTTTTTTCCGGTTCGGGATTCCTTGACCTCGGTTTTGACTTGAGCGGCTTTAATGTAGTGTATGTCAATGAAATTTTCCCACCTTTTATGCAAGCATACCGCTACTCTCGCCAGTGTCTGAATTTGCCGCTACCAGAATACGGATACTGCGAAGCAGAGGAAGCAGATGTGACTCGACTTATAGAGGGAAAACCAGCACTTCACTTGCGAGAATTGATGCAGGATGCCCGCAAGCATCACGATATTATTGGATTTATTGCTGGGCCACCTTGTCCTGATTTTTCTATTGGTGGCAAAAACCGAGGTGGGGAAGGAGATAAAGGTCAACTTTCAGCTTCGTACATTGAATTAATTTGTCAGCAGCAGCCGGATTTCTTTTTGTTTGAAAATGTCAAAGGTTTGTGGAGAACTAAAAAACATAAGGCTTTTTACGACGAACTCAAGCTTAAGTTGGCTGATTCTGGATATGTTTTTGTGGAAAGGTTAATAAATGCGATCGAATACGGTGTCCCGCAAGATAGAGACAGAATTATTTTAATCGGTTTCCAAAAAGATATTGTTAAAAATATGGGTATTTATTTAGATAAAAATAGCCCGATGTTGCCTGAAAATTTATTTCCTTGGTCGAATCAGATATTATATCCAAAATCTGAAGTTTTTGCTTGTCCTTGGCCTGAAATAAATGCCTTTGTCGGTGATAGTTTTTTGCCTTGCCCTGATGGGATTCCCAAAGATTTAACAGTACAGTTTTGGTTGCAAAAAAATGATGTTGCCAACCATCCTAATGCCCAACACTATTTTCAACCAAGAGCGGGAATTAAAAGATTTGCTGCTGTCGATGAGGGAGATGATTCTAAAAAATCTTACAAGCGTTTGCACCGGTGGCGTTATTCGCCTACTGCTTGTTACGGCAATAACGAAGTTCACTTGCACCCATACAAAATACGCAGGCTTTCGGTTGCTGAAACACTGGCTATTCAGTCGCTGCCAAAAGAGTTTGCGCTACCAGAAAATATGACCTTAACTAATATGTTTAAAACGGTGGGGAATGGAGTTCCTTACTTAGCTTCCCAAGGAATTGCTAAAACAATTTTACATTTTTTATATTCCAAATAAATAGATAGTCGCTTATCAAAATGATCCTCGCTAATTCGGTTTGTAGTGAAAACTTTAGTCCTCAGAAAAAGAGAGGACTAAAGTTTTCCCTACAAACGGTAAATTAACTGGAGATGATATTATCCACAAAAGTGTTATAATAGTTTGTTGAGCTTGAAAACCTAGATTTTTTATTTGCCTGCAATTCGCCATGACTGTTAAACCCCGCCGCTATCACATCACTACTTTCGGATGCCAGATGAATAAAGCCGACTCGGAACGGATGGCCGGCATTCTGGAAAATATGGGCTTTGAGTTCTCGGAAGACCCGAACGACGCTAGCTTGATTCTCTACAATACTTGCACGATTCGCGATAATGCTGAACAAAGAGTTTATTCTAACCTGGGAAGGCAAGCTCATCGCAAGCGCAAAGAACCTGGTTTGACTTTAGTTGTGGCTGGATGCGTGGCGCAGCAGGAAGGTGAAGCGCTGCTTCGCAGAGTGCCGGAATTGGATTTAGTAATGGGGCCGCAACACGCTAACCGACTCGAAGATTTGCTGGAAGAAGTTTTTCAGGGAAATCAAGTTGTGGCGACTGAAGCTGTTGAGATTATGGAGGATATTACTAAGCCTCGCCGCGACAGTAAGGTGACTGCTTGGGTGAATGTAATTTATGGCTGCAACGAACGCTGCACTTATTGTGTTGTGCCGAATGTTCGCGGGGTTGAACAGTCGCGAATGCCGGAGGCTATTCGGGCAGAAATGGAGGAGTTGGGCCGTCAAGGTTACAAGGAAGTAACTTTGTTGGGGCAAAATATTGATGCTTACGGACGCGATTTGCCGGGGACGAAACCGGACGGTAGCAACCAGCATACTTTGACGGATTTGCTTTATTTTGTGCAGGATGTTCCTGGGGTCGATCGCCTCAGATTTGCTACTAGCCACCCGCGCTATTTTAATGAAAGATTGATTAAGGCTTGTGCGGAGTTGCCGCAGGTTTGCGAACATTTTCATGTGCCTTTTCAGTCGGGAGATAATGATATTTTGAAGGCGATGTCGCGGGGTTATACTCAGGAGAAGTACCGCCGGATTGTTGATATGATTCGCGGTTATATGCCGGATGCTTCGATTACTGCTGATGCGATTGTGGGTTTTCCGGGGGAGACGGAGGCGCAGTTTGAGAAGACTCTGAAGTTGATCGAAGATGTTGGTTTTGATTTGGTGAATACGGCGGCTTATTCGCCTCGCCCGGGAACGCCTGCTGCTTTGTGGGAAAATCAGTTGAGTGAGGAGGTGAAGGCCGATCGCCTGCAACGGATCAATCATGTAGTCACAACAACGGCGATGGAACGATCGCAGCGCTATTTCGGACGCACTGAGGAGGTTTTGGTGGAAGTTCAGAATCTTAAGGATTCAAGTCAGGTGATGGGACGCACTCGCGGCAATCGCCTCACTTTTTTTAAAGGCGATATTGCACAGTTGGCTGGTAAAATTGTGGGGGTTAAAATTACAGATATTCGCGCTTTTAGTTTGACTGGGGAAATGTTATAAGGGCTTTGACAAAACTTCCCAAAAACCTCTATTATGTTGTAGGGTGCGCCCGCAAGCACCTTACAGAAAGATTAGTTCGATCGCTCGGAATGCGAGTCCTTGTTATGGATGCAGACTAAAGTCCTCACTACGAACCTTGTTTGGTGGCGGAGGGTTAAATTGAGTTAATTTATATTAAGAAAAGAGGGTTTAAGTTCATGACACAAAGTTCAGAATTTGACGAACAACAGTCTGCTTCACAAGCAGATTTGCCGCAGCCAAACGAAGACGGAGAATATACAAGAACTTCGCACCAATATTGGGAAGTGGTAGATTCTGACCCGAACGGCCTCAACTGCCGCATGGGTTCTCATTCGATTCGGGAAATCGAAGATCCGGGGAGCAAGATAGATTTAAATATTGGCAGTTGGCCTGTTGTTGGTACTTTGAAACAAGGGCAGAATTTTGAAATCTATCTCGGCCCTAGCGGATTGGGGGTTTTGTATGACGATCGACATAAACCTTGGTTTTTTGTGGCAAAAAGTGAGGGCGTCGGCGGGCCGAGTAATTGTTTTGTTCGGGCTCGCAGCAGTTTTGTGAAACCTATACAGCCGGAGTAGCTATAGCTGATAGTAGCCCAAGTTTCCTTACCCTCGATTCTCACTTGCTGTCTCATACTTCCTGGCCTAGCTGCGCTAAGTGCGTGTATATTTGTCAAAAAGTACCGGGAGTATTGAAAAATGACGAAGATGCGGATCGGGTTACTCTTCGGCGGGCGATCGGGCGAACATGAAGTCTCGATTAGTTCGGCGCGGGCGATCGCCCGTGCCCTCGCTGCTGATGCAAATGCCTCTAAATACGAAGTTCTGCCCTTTTACATCCAAAAAGACGGCCGCTGGCTGTCGGGCGCGACACCCCAACAAGTTTTAGAAACAGGAAAATTTCTGGAAATAGAGTCGCAAACAGCACAAGGAGAACCCGAAAACTCTACTTTGTCTTCTCCACTGCCGCAATTTCCTAATTTTAATTCCGTAGATGTTTGGTTCCCGGTTTTGCACGGGCCCAACGGCGAAGACGGTACGGTGCAAGGGTTGCTTAAATTATTGCAAATTCCTTTTGTCGGTTCCGGGGTTTTGGGATCGGCGCTGGGAATGGATAAAATTGCGATGAAAATGGCTTTTGCTCAAGTTGGTTTGCCGCAGGTAAAATATGTCGCTGTCAACCGTTCCGATATTTGGTCTAATCCTTGCGTTTTCCCCAAACTGTGCGACAAAATTGAGGAAAGTTTGGGTTATCCTTGCTTTGTAAAACCCGCGAATTTGGGTTCGTCTGTGGGAATTTCTAAGGCTCGATCGCGCGCTGAATTAGAAGCGGCCCTCGACAGCGCTGCCAGCTACGACAGGCGGATAATTGTGGAAGCGGGTGTGGTGGCTAGAGAGTTAGAATGTGCGGTTTTGGGCAATGACAACCCAAAAGCTTCTACGGTGGGAGAAATTACTTTTAAAAGCGATTTCTACGACTATGAAACTAAATATGCTGAGGGACAATCCGATTGCTCAATCCCGGCAAAAGTTAGCGATGCGATCGCCTCGCAAATTCAAGAAATGGCAGTTCAAGCGTTTTTGGCTGTAGACGCAGCCGGTTTAGCGCGAGTAGATTTTTTCTACATTGAATCGACGGGAGAAGTTTTGATTAATGAAATTAATACTTTCCCAGGTTTTACAGCTACCAGTATGTATCCTCAAATGTGGGCGGCGGACGGCATTCCTTTTCCAGAATTAGTAGATTGTTTAATTCAATTAGCTCTCGAACGGCACGGGAAAAAAGGTTGAATCGCGAGTCGCTATCCTGTTTTGGTAGCAACAGCAAAAAGTAAGTTATTCCGCAGGTAATATATTTATACTGGCGGAAACGATATAAGATGGTTCTGGCAGGCAATGCCTGCCAGCAGCTCAATTTCTGCGGCTGGTCGAGCAACTGATGATTTTCTGCAGGCTGGTATAAATAAATTCAACATAAAATGGTTGACCCAGAACCGCGAATAGCAGTGTCAATCTCGCATCAGGCATCTCCAATTTTAACTGGGTTAACTTAGATGAGACGTTTCACTCAACTGTCGCATTGGTGGACTTACGGATTGTTCTTTCCGCTAACGGTACTCAACTGCTGGTTAGCGCTGCTGGTTTTTGAATATTTTCGGGCCCTGATTACCGTTTTGGTAGTCGCTACAGTGTTCTCTTTTTTGCTAGATTATCCGGTGCGCTTTCTCCGCAGATATGGTTTGAAGCGCGATCGGGCAGTTTTGTCGGTATTGTTTTTGACTTTACTGATATTAGTGGTTTTAACTATCACTCTGGCTCCTATTTTGCTCAATCAAGTCACTGAACTCGCCACGAGGCTGCCAACTTGGATAGTTTCTGGGACGCAACAGATTGAAGCATTTAACAAGTGGGTGGAAAATCGAAATCTCCGCATTGATATTACCAGTTTAACTGCTCAATTGAACGATCGACTTTCAGCTCAATTGCAGTTTCTCACGGGCGAAATCCTCAAATTTGGTTTGGGTGCGGCAGACAGTGCCGTGAATTTTCTCCTGACAATAGTCCTGACATTTTACTTGCTCTTGCACGGCGATCGCCTGTGGGAAGGATTATTTAAGTGGCTACCTTCCAAACTGAGCTTGCAATTGCGACTGTTGCTGGCGCGAAGTTTCCACAACTACTTCGTCGGCCAAGCAACTTTGGCGGGTTTGATGGGACTATCGATGACTGTGGCTTTTTTAATTTTACGAGTTCCCTTCGGCTTGCTGTTCGGTTTGGGTGTGGGTGTAATGACGATGATTCCCTTCGGGGCACCTTTTAGTATTTGCGTTGTCAGTTTGCTGATTACATTAAACAACTTTTGGCTTGGTGTCACAGTTTTAGCTGTTGCTACCATAATCGATCAAGTCATTGAAAGCGGGGTAGCTCCTCGGTTATTAGGCGGTTTTATCGGCTTGAATCCCGTGTGGATTTTAGTGTCGCTGCTAATAGGGGTGAAAGTTGCGGGATTAGCAGGTTTGATAGTTGCGGTGCCGATGGCCGGTTTTATTAAGAATGCTGTTGATGCTTGGGAAATTTCTAGGCACAAATCGATGGAAATTGATGAGGTTAATGCTATTGAACCTATGGAGCAATAATACTATTTTAGATTTGAGATTTTAAAATTGGGAACGATCTCGCAGCCCGTAAAATAACCCCGATCGCCTTTGCAGTCAAGACTCAGGTTTTGACTGCAAACTAATTTAATTGCAGTCGCGACCGCTAAGTTGACAAAACTGATTCGATGAAGATTTCTTCCGAGAAAATACGGAATATGCGGGTCGGCTACCGTAGTATGTATTATCGCATTTAGGTGGCAATTGGCCAGTGCTGACAAAAGATCGCCCTTGCAAACAGCAATCAGCCATTAGCCGGGTACAGTCCGGTTTCTACCCCACCCTGTAGGGTAAACCCTACCAGGCAAGTAGATCTAACAAATGCTTGAATTAAAATTATAGAGCATTGAGTTGTAAGTTAGTTACACGGTAGTGCTAAAAATGCAAAACGATAATTATAAGTCTCGCCCATTTTCCAACCATATCAATACTATGTCAAGCAAAAATATGCCTAATCAAACTCAGCTTTCTCGCAAGTTTTCTATGCCCAAAAAACTTGCTTTTTTATCTCTAATTTTGATCGGCTCCACCGCAACTGTCGGCTGCAATGCCCTAACTTCTTCACTTCCCGGCTCTTCTAACGCCATCAAAGCTGAACCTGCAAATGCTGCATCGCCAATCTCAGGATTCCCGGCAAATATACTGCCTTCTCAAGACTCAAATTTTGTGAGTAAAGTGGTGCAGGAGGTCGGGCCTGCAGTGGTGCGAATCGATTCTTCTCGCACGGTGAAAACCCAACAGCCTGATGTTTTGAACGATCCGTTTTTCCGCCGCTTTTTCGGGCCGGACTCTCAGGTACCGCAGGGAAATCGGGTAGAACGAGGCTCCGGTTCGGGTTTTGTTTTTGGTTCCGACGGTCGCATTTTGACTAATGCTCACGTTGTTGACGGTGCCGATACGGTGACGGTAAAACTGAAGGACGGTCGCGAATTTGTGGGCAAAGTTTTAGGGGTAGATACAGTTACTGATGTGGCTGTTGTGAAAATTGAAGCTAACAATTTGCCTGTGGTGAGTTTGGGCAAATCTGAAGAGTTACTGCCGGGAGAATGGGCGATCGCGATCGGCAATCCCCTCGGTTTGGACAATACCGTGACTGTGGGGATTATTAGCGCTACAGGCCGTTCTAGCGCCGATGTCGGCGTTCCCGACAAGCGCGTCAGCTTTATTCAAACCGATGCCGCCATCAATCCCGGCAACTCCGGTGGCCCGTTGCTGAACCAGCGCGGTCAAGTTATTGGCATGAATACGGCGATTATTCAAGGTGCCCAAGGATTGGGTTTTGCGATTCCGATCGATCGGGCGCAACAAATTGCCGACCAATTAGTAAGCACCGGAAAAGCCGAACATCCTTATCTCGGCGTTCGGATGTTGAGCATTACCCCCCAAATCAAGGCAGAATTCAATAAAAATCCCAACCCTAAATTGAAGCTGACTGACGATAAAGGCGTGTTAGTTCTGGGAGTTGCGAAAGATTCTCCGGCCTCACAAGCGGGAGTTCGCGTTGCCGACGTGATTAAGAAAATTAACGGTTCAGAAGTAACTGATGCTGGCAGCGTACAGCAAATTGTCGAAAAAAGTAAAGTAGGCACTGATATGCAGCTTGAGTTGAGTCGCGGCGGGCAACCGGTGACTGTGGCGGTGAAAGCTGGTGCTTTTCCGGCCGATATGAAGCAGTAGAATGGTTGATATTTCAGGTTGAGTTAAGCCAGGGATTTTAGGTCTCTGGCTTAACTTTTAAGCTTTTTCGAGGGGCGGGTTTATAACATTTCTGGCAAAAGATAAGGGATTGACCGATCGATCGCTCAATCCATCAATCCCCCAATCTGTAATTTCAACTTGTAACTTACCTTTTTGACAAAGGCTATAAACGGAGAGGGAGGGATTCGAACCCTCGTTAAGTTGCCCTAAACACACTTTCCAGGCGTGCGCCTTCAACCGCTCGGCCACCTCTCCAGGACTAAATTTATTCATTTAGCCACAGCTAAACTATATTAGCAGAACAAATCAGATTTGGGAAGGGGTAAGGGCATAAATTTGTTGTTTAATGTGGGTAGGGTGTCACGCGGGGCGGATAGAATTCTCCTCGCCGTAGCGCAAACCCATTGATATCAAGGATTTTGCCTGCCAAACCCGAATCTAAAATCTAAAATCTAAAATCTAAAATTCCATGACTCGTTCTTACACCATTAAAATTCATAACAGACAGACAGGCGATCGCCACACAGTGCGAGTACCCGAAGACCGCTACATCCTCCAAAGCGCGGAAAACCAAGGAGTAGAATTGCCTTTTTCCTGTCGCAACGGCGCTTGTACCGCCTGTGCGGTGCGCGTCAAGTCGGGGGAACTGCACCAGCCTGAAGCAATGGGGCTTTCTGTGGAACTGCAAAAAGAAGGTTATGCTTTGCTGTGCGTCTGCTATCCCCGTTCTAACATTGAGGTAGAGACGCAAGACGAAGACGAAGTTTATGAATTGCAATTTGGTCGCTATTTCGGTAAAGGTAAGGTTAGAGTTGGTTTGCCCTTGGATGAAGAATGATCTCAAATCCGGTAGCGGAATTATACCAGAGCGAGCCGATCGCGGGCGAGACATCACTACAAGGGAAAATTTATTACGAAACAGAAAACTTTTATTTTCCCTGCCAAAGTATAGCTTCCCTCAATTGCCAATTGCCAATTCCCCATTCCCAATTAATAATGCTGCTTTATCGGTTATTTGCGATCGCCCTTTGCGTGTTGTTAGCTAGCTGCCAAAAACCAGAAATGCCCCAAGGTACGATCGCCAAAGTAGAAAGAATCCTCAGCGGGCAAACAATCGAAGTTATCAGCACAGCCGACAAAATCGCCTTATTAGAACAAATCAGACTGATTGGTATTGATGCACCAGATTTTCAACAGCAACCTTGGGGAGAAGCAGCCAAACAAAGATTAGAACAACTAATTGGGGGGAAACAAGTATTGTTAGAATCCGACATCGCAGAAAAAGACCAGTTCGATCGCAAATTAGCTTATTTGTGGCAAAATGGAATTTTGCTCAACGAACAGCTAGTCAAAGAAGGTTATGTTTTGGCATCAGGGCGATCGCGCAACACGAAATATCAACAGCGACTCCTAAACGCTCAAGAATGGGCGAGACTCATGGGTAAAGGCCTGTGGAATCCAGAACGAGCTTTGCGCCAAACACCCGCAGAATTTCGCCAACAAAATCAGCAGAAATAGTCAGTTGACAGTTGACAGTTGACAGTTGACAGTTGACAGTTGACAGTTGGCATTAGGATTATTCTTCCCTCTTTCTTAGCGTCCTTCGCGTCTTCGCGGTTCGTTCTTCCCTCTTCCTTCTTTCCTCTTCCTTCTTCCTTCTTCCCTCTTCCTTCTTCCTTCTTCCCAATGACAGACAATCAACTGCAAAACTACTTAGAAATAGCAACCGAAGCAGCCCTGGCCGCCGGTGCCGTCCTGCAATCTTTCTGCGGTAAATTAGAAAATATTCAAGAAAAAGGTCGATCGGGCGATTTAGTCACAGAAGCCGACAAAGCCTCAGAAGCCGTCATCTTAGAAATTCTCGGCCGCCACGTACCCGAACACGCCATCCTCGCGGAAGAATCGGGTTCATTAGGGAATGCAGCTAGCAAATACCTGTGGGCGATCGACCCTTTGGACGGTACAACCAATTATGCTCACCAATATCCTTTTTACGCCGTGTCGATCGGACTTTTAATCGACGGTATACCACAAATTGGCGTAATTTACGACCCTTCTCATAACGAATTGTTTCGCGCAGCTAAAGGATTGGGCGCAACCTGTAACCGTTCGGCGATCGCAGTTTCGCAAAGCTCAGAATTGAGAAATAGCTTGCTAGTGACCGGCTTTGCCTACGATCGGCGCTCCACAGCAGATAATAACTATGCCGAATTCTGTCACCTCACCCACCTCACCCAAGGCGTGCGGCGCAGCGGTTCCGCAGCCCTAGACCTAGCACATACAGCCTGCGGGCGATTGGACGGATACTGGGAACGGGGACTCTCCCCTTGGGACGTAGCAGCCGGCGTACTCATCGTCTCCGAAGCCGGAGGTCAAGTTACAGCCTATGATGGCGGTGCCTTTGAGATGAACTCTGGTCGAGTTTTGGCCACCAACGGCAAAATACACGCCGAACTAAGCGGTGCACTGCTGTCAGTTCCTCCCTTATCTTCATGGAAGTAGCGTTTCGACAGCAAGGGATCGGGGGTAATACGGGGGTCACAACCCCTTAAGTCAAGCTACATTAAAGGATAGTGAAAAGCCAGGAAAGCGAGAGTAAAAGTTATGTCTTTTGAAATGACAAAAGGGTTGTTCAAGTACGATTTTACGGATCAGCACGCAATTTTGGGAGTTCCTTTAGACGCCGAGTTTAACGACATCCGCAAGCGCTACATGAAAATTGCCCGACGCTTGCATTCGGATACTTGCTCTTTTGAAAGCCAAGCCGATAAAGATTGGGCCAACCAATTTTTGTCAAAAGTGGTCAATCCGGCCTACAATAAATTCTCCAAAGAAAGCGATCGCAAAGAATACAGCTTGCTGTTAGCAGCCATTAGTAAGCGTGTCCTTAAAGAACAAGGAAAAATGCACATCGAAAGTGCAGCAGCTAAAGAGTTAACTACCGCTAAAAATTTGGAAGAAGCTTACAAAACAGCAGTTAGCAAACTCGCTCTCAAGCAGTACGAATCTGTTGAGGAAACGCAAGATGCGATCGCTCAAATTAGCGAACTAAACATGGTTTATTTGCTGCGAAAAGAGCGCTTGGGCGGTGCGGTTGGAACCGGTTCATCTGAAAAAGTCACAACCCCAACCCCAACCCCAACCCCAACCCCAACCCCAACCCCAACTCCAACCCCAACCCCAACTCCAACCCCAACTCCAGTAATAGACACGCATATCGAGCCCTATTGCCGCCGAGCTCAAGGATTTATGGACAGCAAAAATTACGCTAAAGCAAGTTTGGAGTTGAGGGAAGCCCTGAAGCGCGCTCCAAAACACAGCAAGGCTCACGCTATGTTAGCAATGTGTTACTTTGAGCAAAATCAAGCGACAATGGCGAAACTTGAGATGAACAAAGCTTTGGCATCAAATCCTGAAGAACCGACGGCTTTGGAGGTTAAGAAAAAGCTCGAACAAGCTGCCTCAAAAGCCAAAAAAGGTGAAGAGAAACCAGGATTTTTTGCAAGTTTGTTTAGCGGGAAGAAGAAGTGAGAAGTTGTGAGTTGTGAGTCAGGAATATTTAGAAATTGGTAAACTGCTCAGCAGTGAAGCGATCTTGCTCAAAAGCATCAAGAGTTGGTGATATCACATCCGATCGCACTGACGGGGAAAATGATTATTCCCATGCAAACCAAAACGCGATCACGCCTTAATTTGTTAAAGTCGAAGGTTAAGCTTGCCTGCTTCGACTTTAACACCGTCCCTCAAGCTAAGCTTCTAAGCCCAATCTAAAATCTAAAATCTAAAATCGATATGACACCTTAATTTGTTAAAGTCGAATGTTAGGCTTGCCACGTTCGACTTTAACACCGTCCCTCAAGCTAAGCTTCTAAGCCCAATCTAAAATCTAAAGTCTAAACTCTAAAATTGATATGGTTCACCAACCCCCATCGGGTGCAAGAGATTTATTGCCCCTTGACGTTGCTCAAAAAATTTCGATCGAACGGCGCTTGCAGCAGGTGTTTCACCGCTGGGGCTATCACCGGATTATTACCTCTACTCTAGAAAGGCTGGAGACATTGATGGCTGGGGGCGCGATCGACCGATCGACCTTAATTCAACTCCAAGATGCCGAAGATGGAGAACTCGGCTTGCGGCCAGAATTGACAGCATCCATCGCCAGGGCGGCTGCGATGCGGATGTCCGGGACGCGCTGGCAGCCCCAGCGCCTCTACTACAACGCCAACGTCTTCCGCAAAGGAACAGATACGGGTTCCGGCGGGCAACAGGAGTTCTATCAAGCCGGGGTAGAACTCCTCGGCGCGGGGGGAAGCGTTGCGGATGCAGAAGTGCTGCTGCTGCTGTCTGAGTGCTTGCAAAACCTAGAAATTGATGACTGGCATTTGGTGCTGGGAGAAGCGGGCTTGACAGCAACATTGCTAGAACCGTTTGCGCCAAACGTGCGGCAAAAAGTGCGCCACGCGATCGCCAATCTCGATCGAATAGCCTTGGAAACCTTGCCGCTTTCTGACGAATTGCGAGAAAGAGCTCTGCTGTTATTTGACTTGCGCGGCCGCCCAGAAGATGTATTAGAGATTGTGGCGAAGCTGGATTTGGATGTACCACAGCAAGCCGCATTAAATGAACTCAAAAGTGCGATCGAACTGCTGGAAAAATGTCAAGCAAAAATCCCCAATTTAAAATCTCACATCCACCTCGATTTGAGTTTAATTCAAACCTTTGACTACTACACTGGAATAGTGTTTGAAGTTGTCAGCAGCAGCAAAAGCGGACAGCGAGTTTTAGGACAAGGCGGGCGGTACGATCGACTGTTGGGACTGTTCGACCCCCAAGGCCAAAACTCCCCCGGCATCGGGTTTTGTCTAAATATCGAAGATTTGCACCAAGTTTTGTTGACAGAAGGTCAATTGCCCGCAGAGACGGCAGCCAGCGAATGGTTGGTTGTGCCTCAAACTCCTGAAGCAGCCGCAGCAGCCTTTGATTATGCCCGCAAACTCAGAGAGTCCAGTCCCCCAATCCGGGTAGAGATAGATTTAGAGAATAGGGAAAACGAAGAGGCGGCGCGGGAATATGCGCGCGATCGTAGAATTGGTCAAATTGCCTGGGTAAATGCCGAAGGCGCTGCAACAATTGAAACAGTAAATTAAGCTCGATTGTCAAGCTAACTCCTAACATCACGTCCCCCCAATTAGTTATAACAAAGACGGTTCGTAGGGCGGAATTAAGTCCGCAAAAAACAGGTTCATAGTGCGGAATTAAATCCGCAAAAAATTGGTTCGTAGTGAGGACTTTAGTCAGCCAAAAACCATCTTGACCAAAGTCATCACAACGAACCAATTGTATTGTTGTAATTAGACAGACATGATATAATGTCAAATCTAAAAACTAAAAACTAAAAACTAAAATAGAAACATGGCGCACACTATCGTTACAAATATCTGCGAAGGAGTTGCTGATTGTGTCGGCGCTTGTCCGGTGGCTTGCATTCACCCAGGCCCTGGCAAAAACGTCAAAGGCACCGATTGGTATTGGATTGATTTTGATACCTGCATAGACTGCGGCATTTGTCTGCAAGTCTGTCCAGTCGAAAATGCGATCGTCCCAGACGAACGGCCCGAATTGCAGCAAACACCAACTTGATACCAATCACCCGTAATGTCGTTTCCGGTTGCATCGGAATGATTTAACCGGCGCTAGAACACAGAGGACACAGAGAGAGAGAATAGAGATATGAATAATTCCGATGCTACCGGATTTGATATAAGGCGTGGATTGCACACCCTACAGTTACAAATTATGCGTACATTGTACACATAGATCAACCAGTAGGGTGTGCGCGGCCCACCATAGATTCACGAATTATACACACACTTACATCAACTTCTTCTCTTCCCTTCTCCTCTCTTCCTTCGCGTCCTTAGCGTCTTCGCGGTTCATTTAAAAAAAGCCTAAAATAAAATGCAAAAAATCGCACTTACCCCCGCACACCTGTTATCAATCCGCACCCACGGCAAAAGCGCTTATCCAGAAGAATGCTGCGGTTTATTGTTAGGTACGATCGCAGAAAGTGTGAAAACTGTAGTAGAAGTTGTGCCGACTGACAACGCTTGGAGTGCCGAAGCTGAAGAGAATCGGCCAGAACAAAAAGAATTGACAGAACAACGCAGATATGCTATTAGACCTGAAGATATGTTGCGGGCTATGAAACACGCGCGCGATCGCAATTTAGACATCATCGGCATATACCATTCTCACACAGATTGTCCGGCAGTGCCCTCGGAGTGCGATCGCACATTGGCATGGGCCCAATACTCATACATCATAGTGTCCGTCCGACAAGGCAGTTCACAAGACCTCCGCAGTTGGGTTCTCGACTCCGAGGGCTACTTTCAAGCAGAGGAAATTGTCGCAGTCGAACCGACTCAGATTAAGAAATAGTTAGTAAAAATAACAAACACGCAAAAATGCGAAAAATTTAGATAGGATATAATTCAAAATCGGCCTATAACAGAATATCATGCTAAATCCTAATCTGGACGAGATCCAGCTCAACAAACAAGAATACGAACGCTACTCTCGCCACCTCATCCTCCCAGAAGTTGGATTGGAAGGGCAGAAGCGCCTCAAAGCAGCCAGCATACTCTGCATCGGTACGGGAGGACTCGGTTCGCCGCTGTTGCTGTATTTAGCAGCAGCCGGTGTTGGCCGCATTGGGATTGTAGACTTTGATGTTGTAGACCATTCCAACTTGCAGCGCCAAGTAATCCACGGCACTTCTTGGGTTGGGAAGCCGAAGATTGATTCGGCAAAAAATCGGATTTTAGAAATTAATCCTTTTTGTCAAGTTGATTTGTACAATACTCACGTTAGTTCCGAAAATGCGATCGGCATTGCCACTCCCTACGATATCATCATCGACGGCACGGACAACTTCCCGACTCGCTATTTGATGAACGACGTTGCAGTCCTGTTAAACAAACCCAACATCTACGGTTCCATCTTCCGATTTGAAGGACAAGCCACAGTTTTTAACTACCAAGGTGGCCCGAATTACCGCGATTTGTACCCTGAACCCCCCCCTCCAGGGATGGTTCCTTCCTGTGCCGAAGGTGGCGTTTTAGGCGTTTTGTGCGGCATTATCGGTTCTATCCAAGCAACGGAAGCTATCAAAATTATCTTGGGTCAAGGCACAACCTTGAGCGGCAGATTGTTGCTTTACAATGCCCTAGAAATGACATTCCGCGAATTGAAACTGCGGCCGAATCCAGTGCGCCCCGTAATTGAAAAGTTAATCGATTACGAACAATTCTGCGGCATTCCTCAAGCTAAAGACCAGGAAGCGCAAGAACAACAGCAAATTCCTGAGATGACTGTCACCGAACTTAAAAAGTTAATCGATAGCGGTGCGAAGGATTTTGTACTGTTAGATGTTCGCAATCCTAACGAGTATCAAATTGGTCAAATTCCTGGGTCAGTTTTGGTGCCTTTACCGGATATCGAACACGGCGAAGGTGTTGCAAAAGTCAAGGAATTGTTGAACGGGCATCGCTTGATTGCACATTGCAAAATGGGCGGGCGTTCTGCGAAGGCCTTGGGCATTTTGAAGGAAGCCGGAATTGAGGGGATTAATGTTAAGGGCGGGATTAATGCTTGGAGTCAAGAAGTAGATTCGTCTGTTCCTCAATATTAAGCTCAATCTTGTTGTGGGGCGGGTAATTTGCCCGCCGCACTGCGAACTGTTTTTGTGATGGTAATCGATCGGATATGATATGAAAAGGTCGATCGACCTTGCAAATCCCAAATCCCAGATAGCCAAATATTTCCCCCCAATAACTCAAGGAAATTAAGAGCAATTAAACAGAAATTTTATTTAATCAAATACGCTCAGTCGCAAAGCTTTAGCTATGTGTTCCAATAGAAATAAGCCCCCGACAGAATTTCCCTCTCGATCTAGGGGCGGACTGTAACAGCCGATCGCACCCTCGCCCGGAATTACCGAAAGCATTGCCCCGCTAACTCCCGACTTGGCCGGCAGTCCCACCCGCAGCGCAAAACGACCGGATGCTTCATACAAACCGCAAGTAGCCATCAGTGCTTTGACAGTGCGGCAGTTTTCCCAAAGTGCTTCGTCACTCTTTACCAGCACCATTCCCAGCTTAGCCAAATCCTCCACATTTCCCGACAAACAACAAACTCGATTGTAGGTTTCTAAGGCAATTTCGGCGTTTTGCAGATAACCAAATTTGAGCATTGCTAAGGCGAGATCCCGATTATTTTGATTCCGCTTTTGATTGACTGAATCCAGCATTAACTCCTCAACAAATAACTGACTGTTTGCTTGTTGGTTCAGCCAAGTTTGCAAGTTTTGACAGCGCGCCACAGCATTGTTACCGGGAATCAGAGACGCTAGGGCGATCGCCCCGCTATTAATCATCGGATTTCTCGGCTTTCCTCCATCTATTTCCAGTTGAGTCAGCGAATTGAAAGGCATTGCCGAAGGATCGCACCCCACGCAGTCAAAAACCGTTTTTTCGCCCAATTCGCACAGCAAATAAAGCAGCACCAAGGGCTTGACTGCGCTCATCAGCGGGAATGTTTGAGCAATGCTGCCCCAGCTCAAAATGTTACCGTCAATTGCCCGAATTTGCACGGCCAACCATTCTTTTTCGGCTTCCGCAAGCAGAGGTACGTATGCGGGGACTTGACCGGATTTACTGCGATTAATTGCCTCTTTTGCCCAAGCTGCCAGTTGTTCTGGTTGCAGGGAAGATAGTTTGCTAGTGGATTTTTTCACTGTCGATTAAGTCCGTAGGCGCAAATATAGCGGTTCTCAAACGTGGTGAGGATAGCCCAATGCCCATAGCCTCATGCCCAATGCCCTATGCCCTATGCCGCTCGCGTACCTCATATGAGAGCTCGAAAGGCTATATGTATTTTCAAGCTTCATCTACATTTAGAGCGTTTGAAAAGTGAAATGAGCAGTCTCGACGGGCTTTTCATACCATTGTCAAAAAAACCATGCAACAGCAGACAAATGTTAAACCCTTATACAGTAAGTCATTCCTCATCGGGACTGGAAAATATAAAAATGAAAATTATCTGAGTCCGAAATCTGCTTCTTAAAATAATTGCGCCAGTTGAGACATTGCAAGAAACTGGGTTTCTGACACGACATCAACCAAGCTCTGCTTTAAATGTGTTGACATTTTCATCGGCGCGGAGATAATAAATTTATTGACAATTTTTGAGAAAAAATCTGTCTTTGCATAAAAACCTCTCTTTCACCCAGATATATAATAAGCAGCTTGGCTGACAGCGCTGTGACCCACAACCAACCAGCAGTAACTTGAAAGGCCTTCAGGTTCTTCTGTTTAATCCCCAGCCAGGGGCGGGGTGCATATTCAACTTAATTCTTTCAGAGTTCGTGGAATCCGGCCCGGAAAACCCCCGAACCTTTAAGAATGACTACCCAACCGGATCTACCAAAATCAGGACAAAACAATGCCAGATGAAGCGAAAGCAGAAGCACCAAAACCCGCTCCCATGATTTTTAAGGGTGTGTGCAAGGACGGAGTTCTCAAAGGTAAAGAAATCGAAGGCAAACTAGACATCAAAATCAACGTTGAGTCTGTCACAACCCCACCAGCCCCCCCCCAAAAAAAATCCGAGTGGGAGGCACCTATATTTTGGGCGGTGTTCTTATTAACTGCCAACTTTGCCGTCGGCGACCCCGCAGGACTCAGAAATTACAGCTCCCCACAAAGGCCTCATTCTCACGAGATGTTAAACCAATCTGGGGAGCAGTCGCTGTTGCCTAAGAAAAACACCAGCAACTTGCCAATTTAGGCTCTGGGAGCCTGCCAGCCGCGCATATAGTAATAAAAAGACCCGAAATATTCATCGAATACTCGCGTCGTAGTTACCAAAGCTTCTGCATTAGGCAGAAAATCTGCCGCGTCTAAGCGCAGTCTCGATTTCCCTCCTGACACGGGCTGGTAAGTGTAGAAGTCGGTAGCCCTGGGAATCACCTGGATACCCATATTTGCAAAAGCTAGGCTGGCACGGCGCATCTGAATCGCAGATGTTACCAGGATTACTTTACGCCCAACGCCGCGGCTATCGAGGATTTTTCTCACTTCCTCGGCGCTGGTGCGTATGTTGCGGCCGTTATCGTCAAGAACGATACTGGTGCGCGGCACGCCCATGTTGGTGGCCAGCAAAGTCTTGATATCCTTAGCTTCGCCAGTAGAATTCTGTAAATCTGCTCTGGGCGCGGCGGTAACAATCACCAAAGGTGCTAATTGTTTTTTGTACAAAACGGCAGCGTAGGGCAGGCGATTGCCTGTCTCTGCCATTTGAATCGCTTCTTGGTTGGCGGTGTGGCCGTTAGTCGTTCCCTTACCGAGGAGGACGATCGCCGCTGCTGTTTCGTCGCAGCAAACTGTGCGAGCAGCCGCATCCCGTTCAGCTTGATCGGCGAACCAGTAAGCGACAACTGGCATACTCGAAAGGATCAAAACTAGCAGTGCTGCCAGGATCATTCTCGGTGCCGGGTTGCGGATGCCCCCGTTAGTAATCAGCGCCGATGCAATCACCAGCAGGGTGATCGAAAAACCAAGCGGCTTAAAGAAGAAGGCTATGAGGCCGAAAATCGCTGCTCCGACTGGCGTGTCTGGCGCGAAAAAAGCCAGGAACAAAAGGCTGATCAGCAGCAAAACGCGCAGCCTGTCTATTAACGGATTGTCTTTGCCTCCTGATTGATCCCACCACGATTTGATCAGTGAGAAGAGGAGGAATAGAAATAGAATGCGAGCTAAAAGTTCTGGCATCTTGCAATATTCTGTGTCTTCATAAATTAGTACGGAAGTCTGGAAACGATCGCGCATTTAGCTGCGCGAGGAAATACTGGTATCGGTGGTTTTTAATTTTTGCCAATAACCCAGTCCGATCACATTTCTCAGAAAGGTTCGATTCCCCTCAGCTCTCAACTATGGGTTGCAGGCTGCAAGCCCGCTACTTCCAGTCAATCGATTGAAGAATTGAATAATTTTAGATTTTAGATTGACTCCACAGATAAATCTTGGAGCTGGCACTTCGCTCTAAAATGTTAGAATCTCCAAACAAGATAGTCGGGACACGGTACCCGTTTTGGGGCGGGTTACAGATTGCTGAGAGTTAATTGGTAATTGATAATTGGTAATGGTTGATTGGTAATTGCTAATGGAGCGAGCCAGCAGCCTGTAAAATTGGTAATTCCAGCCTGCTTTCTGCTGCCTGCTATTTTCCCATTATCTGTTACCCATTTACCAATCCCAATTTATAGGCGTTTCAGTTGATTCCGAATTGCCTGCGTTACCGTTTGAATTACTTTAACACGAGCATAATACTTGTTATCGGCCGCAATTAGCGTCCAGGGAGCTGTCGGCGTGCTGGTGCGCTGAATCATTTGATTTACCGCCACTTCATAATAATTCCACTTTTCTCGATTCCGCCAATCTTCTTGAGTGAGTTTGTATTGTTTAAATGGATTATTTTGTCGGTCTGTAAACCGCTTTAGTTCCTCGTCGGGACTGATGTGCAGCCAGAATTTAACTAAGACACAACCGAAACTGGTGAGTTGCTCCTCAAATTCGTTGATTTCCTGGTAAGCTCGACGCCATTCGAGTTCGGTGGCAAATCCTTCGACTCGTTCGACGAGCACTCTACCATACCAACTGCGATCGTAAATGCTGATTTTACCAGCAGTCGGCAACTCCCGCCAGAAGCGCCAGAGATAGTGGTGAGCTTTTTCTTCGTCCGTCGGCGCAGCAAAGGCATTGACGGAGTAACTGCGGGGGTCTAGGATGTCCGTCAAACGTTTGATCGCACCTCCTTTACCGGCCGCATCCCAACCTTCAAACAGCACTAAAACGGGGATTTCCTTTTCGTGGATGCTTTGTTGCAGTTCGCCAAAACTCGTTTGTGCTTCGCGAAGTTCGTGTTTGTATTCGTCTGGCGACAAGGATAGAGTTAAATTTACTTGGGCGAGCAAGTCTGGTTCGGTGGGTTGCAACTTTTCTTGAGGCGGCAGTTTCAGGGGTGCAGATTGCGCTGGCTGTGTGTCTAAGGCTTCTGTAATTTTGGCTGCCATTTGCGTTAAAACTTTGACTCTCGCCCAGCGCTGACAGTCGCCTTCTACTAGCGTCCAAGGTGCCGGGCCCGTGCCGGTTTGAGTTATCATTTCTTCGGCCAAAGTTGTGTATTCTTGATATTTTTTGGCTTGTTTCCAATCTTCCGGCCGCACTCGCCAAGCTTGTAAAGTATCGTCTTCTAGTTTTTTGAGCCGATGTTTGAGTTCTTTTTTGCTCAGATGAATCCAAAATTTGGCAATTGCCGCGCCGTCGTTTACCATCATTCGCTCGAAGGCGTTGATTTGTCTGATGATTGTCGGTACTTCGGCCTCGGAGACTCTCTCGAACAACCGGTCTTCTAAAAGATGAGTGTACCAACTGTGATAAAAAAAGCCAATCCGACCGCGGGCTGGGAGTTTCTGCCAAAACCGCCACAGAAAAGGATAGTCCATTTCTGCCTCTGACGGCGGCCAAATCGGGTGCACGGTAAAGCCGCGCGGGTCCATGTAACCCACCATTTTTTTGACGAGTGCGCCTTTGCCCGCAGCGGCCCAGCCTTCGAGTACGATGATTACGGGCATTTTTTTTTCCCAGCAGGTTTGTTGGAGCGATCGCAACTGCTGCATTAAAACTTCGATTTTGGTCTCATAGGTTTCTTTATCCAGCGAAATATCTAAATCGAGGTTGTCAAGCATATTTACCTCACACAAATCCCAGAAAGCAGTTTAACGTCAGTTTAACGTTCGGATAAAGTTAAATCTTCAAGTCTGGCAAAAAGTTATCAAAACTATACTTACGAACGCTTCAAAGCGCGCTGCTTCTGCCGTCTAAACCAGGATCGGGCTAATACTAACAAAACTCCCCTCAGATCGAAGTTGCCAAAAAAAACCTGAGCGGTTATAGTTGACTTAGGGAACTTTTTAAGAACTTCAACTGTTCCCCTCCCCCGATCGGGTGAGTTAAAAGAAGCAGCAACAAATTCTTGAAAGAGGATTTGTTGTAAGATAGAGCAAAAGTAAAAATCAACTACCCGGTGGGGGTGAAAACTTCTTTACTTAGCTGCATTAAATTTATTTAAACAACAGTTACTTAAGCACCAGCTTTGATAACTTCGAGGACGCTGCTTGCAAAGGTTGGGCGTTCCTCTAACCACAGACTTCAATAAAAAAAACTGCCCAAATGGGCTAACCAATTTTTATGATTGCGCTATGAGATAAAACCTGAAAGCCTGGGTGATATAAACAGGTTTATGAGTTTTATCAACATCATTCTCTAATAATAAAATCAGTTGAGGTGCGGACTGCTGCAGCCCCAAAAAAACATTGATTTATTGTGTAACAGGCTTTCTGGCCTCTTACATCCTAAATAGATTTTTTGTGGAACAGCCATCTTGACTGTTACTGACATTTGTGCAAAATGTCAGAATTACTCTACTCATTTGCCAATACCGATTAACAGGAACATTCCGAAATTACGGATTGTAAGTTTTTTATGAATATCTTGACAACACGCTCCTATAAGGGCGAAAGTGACTGGCGCGCGATCGCAAATTTAATAGATGATTGCGAAACAGTCGATCGACTAGGCGAAGAAGTTTCAGCAACTGAACTAAAGCTGATCCTTGACGCCCCCCAACTCGACAAAGCCCGCGATGTCCAATTGTGGGAAGACGGTAACTGCAAACTCATCGGTTTGGCACTGTTAGATATGCCAGATTCCACCGATGAAATAGAAGCTTGTCTCTGGTTTTACGTGCATCCAAATGTACGGGGTGAAGGCTTAGAAAAAGACATAATTAAATGGGGAGAAACACGCCTGGGCGAAGTAGGAAAAAAATGCAATTTGCCCGCAAAATTGCACACCTACAGCCGTGAGGATAAAACCGATCTGATGCTACTGTTAGAGAAACAGGGCTTTGAAGTCGATCGCTATTTTCTCACAATGGCGCGATCGCTCGCCGAACCCATTCCCACACCCGAATTTCCCGCAGACTTTGCGCTGACACACGTATCGGGAGAACAAGACATCCAACCCTGGGTAGAAATGTTCAACCAGTCATTTATCGATCACTGGAACCACCACGATTTAACTGCCGAAATCGTGCGCTACTGGATGCAAGACGAAAATTATCAGCCGGAATTAGATTTAATTGCTGTTTCGGGCGATCGTAAATTTGCAGCTTTCTGCGACTGTCAAATCAAACCCCAAAAAAATCCCTGCAGCGGCACAAAAGACGGCTGGATTGAACTATTGGGAACGCGGCGCGACTTTCGGAAAATGGGTTTAGGAAAAGCAATGTTGTTAGCCGGATTGCATACCTTAAAAGCAGCGGGTGCAAATACCGCTAAACTCAGCGTCGATGCTGACAGTTTGACAGGCGCGACAAAGCTTTATGAATCAGTCGGTTTCCGCCTGATGGAAACTTGGCAATCGTGGGCAAAAGCCGTCTAAACTCATACTTATATCAATTCCGGTTGCATCGGAATAATAAAATCGAGTCAACAGTCAACAGTCAACAGTCAACAGTCAACAGTTACCAGCCAGTAGGGGCGGTGGATGGTGCGGGCCCGCCCTCTTAACCGTCAACAGTCAACAGTCAATAGTCAACAGTTACCAGGCTCTGCCTGGTAATGCAGATGCTGTGCCTCTTTCGGCGCGAAGGATTTTGTAGGGTTCGTGATAGTGCGGGCCAATCCTCCCTTGTGTCATTGTTCGCTTTGTTTCGTCACCTCGACATAAATATGTTCTAACCGCACCGGATACCGAGCGATCGAATAAATAGAAATCCCATCAAAAAGCAAAATAATCTCTTTTAATTCCAAACGTTCCGGCAGCCAAAAAGCCAAATCGCTACCGTAGCGGCGGGGAATGAAACCGTATTTTGCAGCGCGAACGATCGCCTTTTCTTCCTCAGCAGTTTTAACAACAATAATTTCCTGAGCCGGAATCAGTTTTTGCAACTCTTCCAAACTGCCCTCAGCCACAATACTACCATTCTTTAAAATTCCAATTTTCTGACACAGACGCTCAGCTTCATCTAACAAGTGAGTTGTTAGCAAAATTGTAATTCCTTCCGATTGCAAGCGCTGAATTAACTCCCAAATTTCATAGCGAGCCTCAATATCTAAACCCGTTGTCGGCTCATCTAAAATTACTAATTTAGGCTGGTGTACCAAAGCCACCGCAATATTCAAACGGCGCTGCATCCCTCCGCTCAAAGTTTCCACCGGACTTTGAGCTCTATCAGTCAAATTTACAGCCTTTAAACATTGTTCAACTTGATAGCGGCGCTGCTTGCGGTCTAAAGCGTAAATTTGAGCAAAAAAATTGAGATTTTCTTCGCAGCTAAGGCTTTTGTAAAGCAAATTTTCCTGTGGTGCTACACCTATTAACAATTTAGTAGACTCCGAAACAGGTTCGCCATTGATAGAAACTTTGCCGCTGTCAGCATTTAGCAAACTGCATAAAATATTGATAGTTGTAGTTTTCCCCGCCCCGTTTGGCCCGAGTAAACCGTAAATTTCTCCTTTTTGAATGTGCAGTGTTAAATTTTTAAGCACTGAACGCGAACCGTAGGATTTATTGAGCTTTTCTATTTGCAGCAAAATTTTACATCTCCTTAAGTTTAATAGTACGATCGCACAGAGTTAGCTAGAAAGCGGGTTTTTTACGACAAATACTGCGCTTTCGCCCACAAATTCAGTAAAAAACCCGGTTTCTTCGGTCTTACTTAAAGCCTTCTTTCCACTCTCAACATCCGCCGATAAGACATCCATCCGCCTCCGAGCATTAACATAGCAAAAACAAACAAAAACCAGAAGTGCGATTCAATATCAGCAAAATCTTTGCCACCAGCCCATACACCCATCAGTGCTTCGTTCATGTGATAAATTGGATTGTACTGGGCGATATCCAGCAGAGTTTTGGGAAAAAGCGAAGCAGGCAAAAATGCCCCTCCTAAAATTAACAAAGGAACGCCGAAAGCCGCTACTAGCGAATTGACATCTTCAGTGCGCCTCGCAAACTGCGTGCCGAGAATAAAGCCGACTCCTACGTAAGATATAATACTCAGTAAAATAATCGCGCATCCTAATAAAATAGAGCCTTGAAATTGTGCTCCGAAAAAAGAGGCGATCGCATATACTAAGATTACCTGACCGATGCCGATACAACTGTGAGCCAGAAAAATTCCTAAAAAGTAAGAAGTGCCGCTCAAGGGGGAAATAAACAAGCGTTTGAGAGTGTGCTGTTCTCGCTCTGAAACCACCGTTGCTACGCTGCCGCCGAGACAGCTAAAAAATAAAGCCGCTCCTACTAAACTTGCAGGTGCGGCACTTTCAAAAGCTTTATCTGTAGTGAGATTAGCCCGTTCTTTTAAAATTAAAGCGTTAATTAGCAAGATAGAAATTGGAAAAATACTCCACAAGACTAAGCTGCGCCGCCGTCTTCCCAATTCAATTAAAATTCGCTGCGCTACTGCGAGGGTTTCGTACCAGTATTTCATAGAGTTTTTATTAGCATTGTTAGAACTAGAAATTGATATTGAGCCAGAAAAAACACTGACAATCAAAAGGGTTCGTTGTGAGGAATTGAGTCCGCATCAAGAAGGAATAAATTCCTCACTACAAACCTTATTGATGGTGTTAAATTTACCGGACATTATATGACAATTGATAACGACACTACGGCATATTATATCGCGTCCGGTCTGTTAAAAATAATAAAACTGCTTCGTAGTGCAGACTTTAGTCCGCACTACTAACCAATCATTTTTGTTGCGGCAATCTACCGGACTTAATATTTTACCATATAAAGATCGATAATTTTAAATGTTAATAAAAAACCCGCCCGCGCGGGTTTTTTGATTCAATCGGACTCGGTTTTAACTCTTCACTTTCTGTCGCTGCGCTCATTTAATACTAAAGTTCGTACCTCGATAGCATCCTTGAAAAGAAGTTAAACTTGTGCGGTTTATCTGTTCCAATTTGGTGACTAGAGAGTCATTTTCGCCACTTTCAGGAGTAGCATCCCACTTGTAGATAAAGTTGCCGATATGCTCTCCGGTTTCTTCGTAACTGTGCTCTTCTATGGGAATTCCAGAAACTCCAGAAACAGTTTGGTTGTGGTATCCGTTAACAATGATTTTCTCGATAACTGCTCCGGGTTCTACAGTCAGGTTCCAGTTAATCGGTTCGTAGGCGGAAAGTGCAAGAATTATTGGCTTGTTTCGGCGTTCTACTTTGACTTCGATAGTGCTTTTCGCTCTTTTTCCGTTCCCGTGAGCGGCATTTGCTTCGTAAACCCCGATTAAGTGAAGCTCTTTATTTCCCTTTGACGAACCGACATAAGATGAAAAATCGTCGGAACCGCCAATCCCGCAGTTGGCGCTAGAACTAATTGGGGAAATAAAAGTTGTTTTTTCGGCTAGTTTCTGTTGCACCGCCGGGACAACCCAGAGTCCGGTTCCGACTCCTAAAGCACCTATCAAAGCGGCTGCGATGCCGAAAGGAATGGCGTTTGTCAGGTTGCGAAAGGCTTTTTTGGCGGTTAGTTTAGATAGCGTTTGCTGCCAAGTTTCAGGGTTTGGTAGCGAACTCTGGCCGCCATCGAGACAAGCTAACAAAGCTAAACTTTCCGGCTGTTCGAGCAGATTCTGCACTGCTTTCTCTTCGCCGGCGTAGAGAATTCTAGTTTCTCTGTCTAAAAGCAGCCAGTAGCGATCGCCCTCACCGAAGTTGTATTCTCGTACAGCAGGCTGAACTAAATCGTGCTGCAAAAACACCAGCCAAGCCATATTATTGCCGGTGCCGACTGTTTTGCCGTCGCTGGAAATAATTTGGTCGATGTCTGGTTCCCAACCCCAGGCTACCCAGCGGCTATCTCCTCGATAACCAAGGGATTTTTCCAGTTGCGGGTGAGCGGTTATTTCTAAGCGTTGAACTAAGTTTGACACAATAGGTATCCTCAAGCGCGTGAAGCGAAGCTATCCTGTTCGCGAAGCGTTCCCGAAGGGTAGGGAATCGGCACTTCAATGTCTTAGCTTAACTCATCCCAGGCAGTTCAAAAAGTGCCCGTGCCATTGCCATTTCCACCGTTTGGAGACAAATTGTTGCTCCGGGGAGTGATATAAGGTGAAGTTCCCGGATTGAGATTGTTGGGAGTGGTATTCGGCGAACTTCCCGGATTGAGATTGTTGGGAGTGATATTCGGCGAAGTTCCCGGATTGAGATTACTGGGAGTGATATTCGGCGAAGTTCCCGGATTGAGATTACTGGGAGTGATATTCGGCGAAGTTCCCGGATTGAGATTGTTGGGAGTGGTATTCGGCGAAGTTCCCGGATTGAGATTGTTGGGAGTGATATTCGGCGAAGTTCCCGGATTGAGATTGTTGGGAGTGATATTCGGCGAAGTTCCCGGATTGAGATTGTTGGGATTGGCGGGATTGGCGGGATTGGCGGGATTTGCACTCCCAGGAGTAGTTATGGGAGTGCCCACAGCATCTCTGGTGACGCTGTTGGGGTTCGGGGCTGCAGCCGGATTAGTTACGTTGCGGTTGTTTGCAGGAGCATTGACGGGGTTGCCGGCGGCGGGAGCCGTCTTTTCGGGCTCGGCGTTGGTGCCGCACAATCTGACTAAATCAAAAGTTGTACCGCTTGGGGTTTCGATGAAGCAAACCGGCACGTTTACTCGGGGGTTTGAGGCTCTGGGAAAGTCGCCTGCGTCCACTATCGGGCGGCTAAAGGCAGCTTCAGCCATTAGTGGGGTCAAAGCAGCCGATAGAGCGACGGTTATTTGTAATAATTTCATCAGCTTTTCCTCAAATTTTGCTTTTTATTGCTCTAGTATTGCCGATCGACTGCAAAGTGTCCTGAGTCTAAAAGCCGATATTTTCGATCGCTCTTTCTTAGGTGGCTCATTTTGGCTGCAACATTTGGCGCACGTAGAAAAATGATTCGGCGGTTGAAACCGCCAGAAAGTCAAACAAAGATGATCCGGCGGTTGAAACGCGGAAGAGTCAAACAAAGTCGGCCTGCGCCGACTGGTTGATAAAGATGATCCGGCGGTTGAAACCGCGTCTACAGAAACAAAGTCGGCCTGCGCCGACTGGTTCATAAAGGGTATCCAAAACCCGGATTTGGTATGACAACTAACAACTAACTACTAACCACTGACAACTGACAACTAACCACTGACTATTTAGTACCGAATGCGCGGATCGATGTAAGCATTCAAAACATCAATTACAATGCTAGCAATTACTACAATCCCAGCAAAAAATACCACAATACCTTGAACAGTTGGATAATCCCGCAAACTAATCGCTTCATAAAGGCGATTTGCCAGCCCCGGCCACGAAAAAGTAACCTCGGTTAAAATAGCGCCGCCCAACAGTGCAGCAAAAGTCAATCCTAAGACAGTAATCACCGGAATTAGCGCATTTTTCAGAGCGTGAGCCCATAAAATCTGAAATTCAGGAATGCCGCGAGCTCGGGCTGCTTCCACATAATCTGCTTGCAAAGTTTGCTTGAGATTCACCCTGACAATTCGCTCAAAGATGCCGCTCAAAAGAATGCCCAGCGTCAAACTCGGAAGTGCCAAATAATGCAAACTGGTGAGAAACTGACCCGGGTTAGCGCTCAGGAGACTGTCTACAGTGTAAAGTCCCGTGTAGCTTTGGGGGGCTCTTAATGTCACCGGAAAGCGGGTTCCCAAGGGAAACCAGCCCAACTGCACCGCGAAAATCAACTGCAAAACCATGCCAGCCCAAAAAGCCGGCAGCGAGTAAGTGATAATGCCAAACAAACGGCCTGCTGCATCGAAAATAGTGTTGGGGCGGGATGCTGCGAGGGAACCGATACTGATGCCGACAATTAAAGCTATGGCCATGCTACACACTGCTAATTCCACTGTAGCGGGGAAATAATCTCCGATAATTTGCCAGACTGTTTGTCCGCGAGTGGTGATGGAGGTTCCCAAGTCGAAGCCCAACAAGTCTTTCATGTATTTAAGATATTGTTCCCACAGGGGTGCGTCGAGACCTAGTTGGGTTCGCATTGCTGCTTTAGCGGCGGCGGGAGCTCGCGAACCGAGAATTGCGTCTATGGGGTCGCCCGGAGTGGCCCGGAGCAGCAAAAATACTGCTGTGGTGATTGTCCACAACATTAGCGGTGCTAGGAGTAAGCGGACAAAAATATAAGATTGCAGGGCTTTTGAACGAGACATAATATTTGGGAATTGGGAATTGGGAATTGGTTAGTTGTTATTGGTTATTGGTTATTGGTTAGTTGTTATTGGTTATTGGTTAGTTGTTATTGGTTATTGGTTATTGGTTATTGGTTATTGGTTGGCTATTAGTTATTGGTTATTAGCTATTGGTTATTAGCTATTGGCTATTAGTTGTTGGTTGTTAGTAGTTAGTTGTCAACAGAAGTTGGTAATTTAGCATAGTTCCTTCCTTTTGCCTGATGACGTTGGACGTTTGATCGGGGGATCGCTAGTAACTAGCAACCAATAACTAGCAACGAATTAATAACCAATAACCAATAACCAATTCCCAATTCCCAATTCCCAATAACAACTAACCAATGACTAATGACTAATGACTAATGACCAATTTTCCTATTCGCCCAGCAGCGATTCAAATGCGGCTTGTAAAGACTTGATGTCGCCTACTCTGGCGACTAACAAGTTTTCGCTGCCGGCATCCTGCAACCTGTCCTTCCAATACTGGATGCTCTCGGAGTTTTGAAACCAGAAACTAATTACGGTGTCTACGACTCGATCGACATCCCAGCCGCGATAGGGAGAAACTATCTCTACGGATGCCACAAAGGAATCGAGAGTACACTTCCGGTTTCCCAAGTATTCTACACCGGACGGTTGCTGTTGTTGCAGCAATTCCTGCTGCTGGTTAAAAAATGATAAAGTTGGAGATACGCCCAGGATTTCAAATGTATAGTTCATGTCATCCTCCAGAAGTATTATTTTGCTAAAAGGTCGTAGCGGAGCGGGGCGCAAGCGATCGTCCGTTTGTCAACTGTCAACAGTCTACTGTTCAACCTCTTTTGGCGCGATCGGGATTTGGTCCGCTTATTTTATTAATAGCAAATTTTTTAACAGAGGATTGTCAAATAACTTACATTTGTGATGGCTTGGTAGAAAAATTTAGAATCAATTTTTTTTTCAGCAGGGACAAGGCTGGCGTTCGGCACCCGGAGAAAATGAGAGAATTGTAGATTTTAGACAATTTGAGGTTTGAGGTTAAATAATAATTGGGACTGATTGATGAATTAAGGGCTCGAAGGTTGCCTGCAGTTGTATTATGTTTAATCGGGTGTGAGTTTTGGGCGCTGTGTCCCCGCTCGCGATCGGCGCATTCACAAAAGTAGTGGCACAATTAATATTATAATTTTTTACAGTAGCTGTTGAAACCTCAACCAAGTTTTGAGCGGCAGGCTACGGCACTTCACTATTGGTGTGCAACTTGATAATTTATAATATCTAGGGCATCTTTTAATCGACAAACGATACGCAAACCTGGTAAGTGCAAGAATATTGATGTTATTGAAAATTCTGAGCAGTGTTGTCTGATGAAAAGCTCGCCCAAGATGTCACTGAGCCTAGTTTTGTTGATACCCCTGGTGGTACAAATATCCGTAGCAGTCGGCGTAACGGGATGGCTGTCGTTTCGCAACAGCCAGAAAACCGTCAATAACCTTGCTACCAGGTTGAGCTTGGAAGTCGCAGCCCGGACGAAAGAAAATTTCCGCAGTTTTGGGGATGTGTCTCACCTGTTTCTGCAAATGAATACTGCTGCGATCGCTTCGGGAAACTTAAACCCGGAAGATTTCCCCAATTTAGAGCGCTATTTGTGGAACCAGACCAAGCTGAGCGATCGAACTACAACCATCTACTACGGCGACGAACAGGGCAGATTTCTCTTGCTCAAACGCGAAGCAGAAGACTTGGTATACATCAGAGACGAATCAACCGCTCCCAACCGCCAAATTTATCGCCTGGACAGCCAGGGAAATCGCACAGAACTAATCCAAACCGCCCCCTACGACCCCCGTACAAGACCCTGGTACACAACTGCCAAACAGTCAGGAAAAGCCAGTTGGTCTCCGATCTACGTCTTCACTGCAGCGCCAGTTCTGGGGATTACTCCGGTGATGCCCATCTACAACCAAACGGGCAGCCTGCAAGGAGTTCTGGCAATTGACCTGACTCTTTCTCAAATCAGCGATTTTCTCAAAAGAATCAAAATTAGCCCGTCGGGACAAGTTTTTGCGATCGAACGCAGCGGGGAAATAGTCGCCAGTTCCACGGACGAACTGCCCTTTGTCACCACCAAAGACGGACAAAAACGGCTGTTGGCGACACAAAGCAAAAATTTGCTCATTCGATCGGCATCCACATACTTGCAAAAACAATTTGGCAGTTTTACACAAATTAGCAGCCAAGGACAGTTTACCTTCGATCTAGACGGCAAACGTCAATTCATTACGGTTGCTCCCCTGCAAGACGGCCGCGGCCTCGATTGGCTGATCGTAGTGGTCATCCCGGAAGCAGACTTTATGGAGCAAATTAACGCCAACACTCGCACAACTATCTTATTGTGCTTTTTTGCCTTCATATTGGCGATCGCCCTAGGAATCTTCACCTCTCGCTGGGTTGTCCAACCGATTACCCGACTGCTGGAAGCTTCCAAAGCATTAACAAAAATGTCCGAATCCTCCGACTTCACATCCTCGGAATTAGACGGCGAAGTCGAAGTCAAAGGCATCAACGAACTCGGTCTTTTAGCTCAGTCTTTCAACCAGATGGCCAGACAATTGCGATCGTCTTTTGTCGCCCTCGAACAAACCAACTCCAATTTAGAACAGCGAGTAGCAGAGCGGACTGCCGAGCTCGAAGCCACCGAAGCAGAATTGCGGGCTTTGTTTGCAGCCATGAACGAATTAATTATAGTTTTGGACTCCACCGGCCGCTACTTGAAAATCGCGCCCACAAATATGTCTCTGCTATACAAACCAGCCGAAGAATTAGTGGGCAAAACTATCGGAGAAATGTTTCCGCAAGCTACAGCCGACAATTTTACCAGCCATATCCGAGCAGCTTTAGAGACTCAGCAAACTATCAGTATCGAGTACGATTTAACCATTGATGAACGCGAAGTTTGTTTTGCCGCCAGCATTTCGCCGCTGTCAGAAACATCCGTAATTTTGGTAGCCCGCGACATTACCGAAAAAAAGCGAGCCGAATCGCTGCGGCGGATGAGACAAAAACAATTGCTCACACAAAATACAGTTTTGGTAGAATTAGCCAGAAATAAAGTGCTATATCGAGGCAATTTGCAAGTAGCTTTGAGGCAAATCACTGAAGCTGCGGCTCGTACCTTAAATGCAGAAGGAGCAGGAGCTTGGTTGTACGATGAGGGCCGCTCAAAACTGCAATGTCTCGACCAATTTTGGTGCAGCAACCAGCAGCACTCCCAGGGTGTGGAACTCGCTGCAGCAGACTATCCAGCTTATTTTAAAGCTTTGGAAGAAGATCGGACGATCGCAGCCGACAACGCTCTCTCAGATATCAGAACTAGAGAATTAGCGACATCTTACTTTGCCGAAAACGGCACTACATCCACCTTAGATGCGCCGGTGCGACTGGGAGGCCAAACAGTCGGAGTTATCTGTATCGAACAGGTGGGAAGTGTTCGCCACTGGACAGTAGAAGAGCAAAATTTTGCTGCTTCCCTGGCAGATTTGGTATCATTGGCGATCGAAGCTAGCGATCGCGATCGAACACAAAACGCACTGCGTCAAGCAGAACAAAAATACCGCAGCATCTTTGAAAACGCAGTCGAAGGCATTTTTCAAACAACCCAAGAAGGCCGATTCTTGAGCGTAAATCCAGCTTTAGCCCGCATCTACGGCTACGCAACTCCCGAAGAATTGACATCAAATCTCACAAATATTAGACAGCAATCTTACGTCAATCCTAAGCAGCGCCAGAAGTTTATGCAAGTGATGCAAGAATGCGGACAAATATCAGGATTTGAGTCAGAAGTTTACCGCGTTGACGGCAGCATAATTTGGATTTCTGAAAGCGCCCGCGCAGTATGCAGCGCCGACGGTGAGGTACTCTACTACGAAGGCAGCGTCGAGGATATTAGCGATCGCAAAGTCTTTGAAAACGCCTTGCAAGTCGCCCTAGAAGCAGCCGAAGCCGCCTCCACCGCAAAAAGCGCATTTTTAGCAAACATGAGCCACGAACTGCGAACACCCCTCAATGCCATCATCGGATATAGCGAAATGCTGCAAGAAGAAACCGAAGAATTGGGCTATGACGAAATAACCCCAGATTTAGACAAAATCCGCACATCCGGCCGACACTTGCTGTCACTAATTAACGACATTCTCGATATTTCTAAAATCGAAGCCGGTCGCATGGATCTCTATTTAGAAACCTTCGACATTGCCGCCTTAATTGAAGAAGTAGCCGACACCGCTACCCCACTAATCGAAAAAAATAATAACACTTTAAACTTACAGGAAATTACCAATCTTGGTAGTATGTACGGTGACATTACCAAAGTGCGGCAGATTTTATTAAATTTGCTAAGCAATGCCGCCAAATTCACTCAAAACGGTACAATTACCCTCACCGCCAGCCGAGAAAGCGCCCGCAACAACAGCGAAGCGATAGCAGAAAACCGTTCGGAAACGGCAGAAACTTCTGCCCAATCAAACTCCTCTAAAGAATTTTTAGTTTTTAATTGTACAGATACAGGAATTGGAATGAATCAAGACCAATTGCAGCACATTTTCCAACCCTTTACGCAAGCAGACGCTTCTACCACACGCAAGTACGGCGGTACAGGTTTGGGACTAGCAATCAGCCAGCGTTTTTGCTTTATGATGGGCGGCAATATTTCAGTAAACAGTCAAGTCGGCGTTGGTTCTACTTTTACCATCCGCTTACCTCTCAATACTTAAACAATTGGTTATTGGTTATTGGTTATTGGTTATTGGTTATTTGTTATTGGTCATTAATATAATTCCGTAGGGGCGCGTTCACTAACAATCTTTCCTTCACATCCCAAGTATTAATAAACCCGCCCCCACACCGCGAATAATTTACATCAACCTTGAGAATCGAGATTATTTCGATTCATTATTGGGCGGAGGCGGGTTTTGATATTATTTGTTTTGAGGCGATTATTGTTGGAAAATTAGCCCCTACAAATATATTAATTTTCAATTACTAATTACCAATTACCAATTACCAATTACCTTTGAATGCTTCTCGGATCGAGAGCATCCCGCAACCCATCCCCCAATAAATTGAACGCCAAAACTGTCAAAATAATCAGTGTCGCCGGAGGCCAAACTAACCAAGGCTGCAACACTAAAATTGAAGCATTCGTAGACAGAGATAGCAAATTTCCCCAAGAAGGATCGGGTTGTTGAATTCCCAAACCAATTAAACTCAAAACCGACTCCGCCACAATAAAACCCGGAACCGACAAAGTAGCAGAAATAATGACATAGGTTGCAGTTTGTGGCAAAACGTGGCGGACAATAATATAAATTGGATTCGCACCCATAGCCCGCGCCGCTTGCACAAATTCTCGCTGTTTTATTGACAGTACCTGACCGCGAATTACCCGCGCCAAACTCGCCCAACTGATAAATGAAGTAATCAGCACAATCAATATAAATCGCTGAGCACTTGTTAATCCGGGAGGTAGGATTGCTGCTAGGGCTACTAATAAATAAAGTCCGGGAATCGTCATCAATACTTCGGCGAATCGCATTAAAATACTGTCAATCCAACTGCCGAAATAACCGGATATCCCTCCGATCAACAATCCCAAGGGGAAAGAAATTGCTATACCAACTAAACCGATGCTGAGGCTAATTCGGCTACCATGTACTAGGCGGCTGAATTGATCGCGAGCTTGTTCATCTGTGCCTAAAATATTGATTTTGGCTTGGCCGGTAGTTCCAAACAAGTGGATATTTAAAGGTAAAATTCCTAAAAACTTATAGGGAGAACCTTTGATAAACAAACCGACAGCAGAGGGTTTTTGCCAGTCTACAATTAGCTCGCGAGCACCCGTATTCACGTCTACTGGGCCCTGAGTGGTCGGATAAACGTGAGGCCCGATAAATCGCCCGTCTTTGGTGCTTAAATGAATCTGAGTCGGCGGCAACAATGAACCGTTTAATTGAGAGTCGTAGGGGTCGTAGGGGGCCACAAATTCGGCGAAAAATGCGACTGTATAAAAAAACAATAATACCACTGCTCCCAGTCGAGCGAGAGGATTTTGCCTAAGATTTTGCCACCATTTCATAAGTTTTAGGTTTGAGATTTTAAGTTGGTTCGTAGTCAGGACTTTAGTTCTTTTTAAAAGGTTCGTCTTCAGGAATTTAGTGCTTATTGAAAAGTTCGTAGTCAGGACTTTAGTGCTTCTTAAGAAACGAAGATTTTATAACTTAAACATCTGCCAAAATTCTATGTCTTCAGAAGCAGGGAGGTAAAGAGAAAGAGATGCAGAGCCTCCGAATCTGCATTACCAGGCTCTGCCTGGTAATGAGCAAGTTTTGCTTAAAAGGTTCGATCGTTCGGAATGCAAGTCATTCTTAAATAAATCAGTAGCAAGGGCTGAATTGGTGACTGATAAAAACTTTACGGACAGAATTTTTTACTACGAACCTTAGACTATTTTTCTTCATCGGCAACCAAAATTAGTTGAGTTTCACGATCCGTTGTTTGACTCAATTCCTCGCCGTTAAAAGGATTGTAGAAAAACGAGCCTGTTTGCGGAGGTAATTTGGGATTGAGTAAGATTTCTACTATACTTTTGACAACGCCAGTTAGGGGAATAGCCAGGATAACTCCTAACAATCCTCCTACTCTACCTCCTAAGAGTAAAGCTGTGAAAATAATTACTGGGCTCAATCCGGTGAGATTCCCCATGATTCGGGGGGCGACTAAATTGTCTTTGATTTGCTGGAGACCGATCGCCACTGCCAACACTTGCAGCGCCAGCCACCAATCGATAAATGCTACAATTATAGTAACCGCTCCAATGCCCAGCGTCGCTCCGATAAACGGAATTATTTCCATCAATCCGATAAACACGGCAAACAACAGAAAAAACGGAACTTGCAGCCACGAAAAAGCGAGAGTTAGTGCGATCGCCATAAATAGTCCCAGCAGCAACTGTCCCGATACAAATCGTTGGAGGTTGCGCTGCAAAGTTTCGGTTAACACATAGCGAATATCTGGGGAAAAAATACTGGTCAAACCCTGCCACACTCTTTTACCGTCTAAGAGCATATAAAATGAAATTACCAGGATAAAGATTAAGTCGATAAACCAGTTAAAAGTACCTACGACTAAACCTAAACTTGTACTTGCGATCGCCTGTACTTGCTCCTGTACTTTCGCCGATAACTGCTGCTCCAATATTTGCACGTCAAAGGGCAAATTGCGATCGGCACTCCATGTTTGAAATTCACCTAACTGCTGCCGCGCCGACTCCAGCAAGTCCGGGAACCTTACCCCTAACTGACTCGCTTGGGTGAACACAGGCGGTACAATAGTTAGACCAATTACTAATACCACCAAACCCGCAACTAAGTAAACGAGCGCAGCAGCTACTCCCCGCGGCAAAAAGACTTGAAGTCTTGCTACTGCATAATTTAATAAGAATGCAATCAGTCCGGCTGTCACTAAAATGCTGACCAGTTCCCCAACATAACTGATCGCAGTTAGGGTAAACCATCCCGTTACTAGCACTAGCAACCAAGTAATTAGCAACTGTTGGACGGGAGAAAAAACACTGTTCATTGTAATTTTTGTCAATTAAACTGGTACAACTTTTTAGCCGATGTGCCTGATTTTAGCAATAATTCGTTCAAAATTAGGCTGAATTCTGTGAGGATCAGTTGGTGACGAGAAAATTGTTTTGCTACAGACAGGGCTGGCCCGATCGCCCGCAGGCCCCAAATCACGCTAATAATACTCGGCGAGGAACCCTGGGCGAATTAAATGTCGATCGCAACTCTCCGGCGATCGATCGGCCAGCAGTCAAGTGAAATCGCCTCACACTCACCCAAAAGGAGGACGCGACATTACTAGCGCCCTCGGCTAAAATAAACTAGATCTAAAAATTGCAATCTTTCTTTACAATATAAAAAAACCAAAGGTTCAAACCGGCGGGAGGAACTACAGTGACCAATCAAGTTTTTTCAGAAGCGGAAGAAAAGCAACCGCTTCTCCCCGTGCAAAGCGGGCGCGACAGAAATTCAATAGCCGATGCGCCTGAAAGTGGAGTTTCAGACCGATCTAGCTGGCACTTTTCCGGTGAGGAAGATGAACGAGAAAGATCCCTAGAAGTTCCAGAAGATGGGGAACAATCAGAACTTGGGGAACCAGAAGAGCCGGAAATTGGGCCCAGCAAAGGAATCAGGTGGCCTACGGTGTTGGCGGGCGCGGGGATTGGCGTAGCTGCAACTCTGCTAGCGGTACACTTGACTGCTGGCCAGAAGAGCGCGAAACCGGCCGCTACAGCCCCAGCGGCTGCTCAACAGGCGGCGGCCCAAACGGTGACAGTCGCGCCTGTGAAATCGGCTGATGTGGCTCAAACTCTCGAAGCGACGGGGACTGTGGCCCCCCACGATTTGCTGCCGGTATTGCCGCAAGCCAACGGCTTGCAAATCCAACAGGTTTTGGTGAAGGAAGGGGATGCGGTAGAAAAAGGTCAGGTAATGGCGATTTTGGATGATTCGGTGGTGCGATCGCAAATTGCCGCAGCGGTAGCTAAAGGACAATCCGCCGATTCTACAGTAGACCAAGCGCAAGCTCAGGTGCAGCAAGCTCAATCAAGCCAAAAAGAAGCCCAAGCCGGTGTCGAACAAGCTAAAGCTGGCGTGGAAAAAGCCGTCGCTGACTTAGCGCAAGTTAAAACAGGTGTCGGCCAAGCCCAAGCCGGTGTCGAACAAGCTAAAGCTGGCGTGAATCAAGCTAAAGCGGGAATTGCTTCGGCCGAGGCTAAATTAACTCAAGCTCAAAGAGAAGTAGATCGTTTTTCCAATTTGGCGGCGCAGGGAGTAATTAGCCAGCAAGATTTGGAACAGCGTAAAACCGAGCGAGAAACTGCTCTGCAAGATGTGAACAAGGCTAAGGCTGATTTGAATAAAGCTTTGGAAGAACAGAACAAAGCAGCGGAAGAAGTGCGATCGGCTAAAGCTAAAGTAGCTAATGGCGAAGCTAATATCAGTACGGCGCAAGCGGCCCTCAGCAGTGCCCGCGCTAAGGTGAATACGGCGGCCGCAACTGTCAGCAGCGCTAGAGCAAACGTGGGGAACAACGCAGCAAGTGTTCGCAGCAATGATGCCCAAATCCAACAGTTAGAAACTCAACTTTCACAAACGATCGTCCGAGCACCGGACAGCGGTATTGTTGCTGAAAGAATTGGTCGTGTTGGGGATGTTTCTTCGGGGAATCAAAAACTATTTTCGATTATTCGCGGAAACAAGCTAGAACTGCAATTGAAAGTGCCGGAAACTCAAATTTCGCAAGTGCAGCCGGGAACAGCCGTGCAAATTACTTCAGATTCTGACAAGCGGATTAAGTTGTCGGGAACTGTGCGAGAGATTTCGCCGTTAGTTGACCCGCAAAATCGCCAAGCTACGGTGAAAATTGATTTGCCGCCAAGCGATTTTTTGCGATCGGGAATGTTTTTGCGCGCTTCGATTTCGACGGCGACGGAGCAAGGTTTGAAAGTTCCTGCTAAGGCTATTTTACCGCAGTCTGACGGCAGTTCTATTGTTTACAAACTTGTAGGCGAGGACAAGGTGCAGGCTCAGAATGTGGTAGTTGGGGAGATTACTGGAGGGGCGGTTGGCGATTTGACGAAAGCTCAGGTTGAGATTAAAAAAGGGTTGAAAGCGGGCGATCGCGTAGTTATTGCTGGGGCTGGTTATCTGAAGGATGGCGATCGGGTAAAAGTTGTTAGTCAGTAGTCAGTAGTTAGTTGTCAGTTGTCCCCGATCGCGATCGTTATTAGTGAGTGGTTGTAGCGTGCGTCAAGGCTAACTGTTTTCTCAGAGATTGCTGATTAACTTTATCCCTGACGCACCCTACGATTAGTTAATTAGTTTCTTCTTTCTCCCTTATTCCTTATTCCTTCTTTTCACCCTGAGCGAAGCCGAAGGGAATTATTCCTTCTTCCTGATGACGTTGGACGCAAAGCTCGGGGGAAGGGACAGCACTAATAACCAATAACTAATAACCAACAACTAATAACCAGCAACTAATAACCAACAACTAATAACCAGCAACTAATAACCAGCAATTAATGACTAATGACAACTGACAACTGACAACTGACTTCTTCCCATTATGTCTTTCAATATTTCGGCTTGGTCGATCAAACAGCCAGTCCCCACGATTGTTCTATTCTTGATTCTGACAATCGGGGGTTTGGTATCATTTCCAGTTTTAGGCATTGATGATTCACCTAATATCGATATCCCTTCTGTTTCGATATCTGTCAGCCAACCGGGGGCAGATCCAGCAGAACTTGAATCTCAAGTTACGAAAAAAGTAGAAGATGCTGTGGCGGGCTTGGGGAATATTGACCACATTATTTCTACTGTTAATGATGGTTCTTCTAATACGACAGTTAACTTTTTGTTGGGTACAAATAGCGATCGCGCTACGAATGATGTCCGAAATGCGATCGCCCAAATTCGCCAAAACTTGCCGCAAGATATTAATGATCCCGTTGTCAAGCGGGTGGAATTTGCCGGCAGTTCAATTATGTCCTACGCCGTGGTTTCCGATCGCCAAACCGTAGAACAGCTAAGCGAATTAATCGACCAAAACATCAGCCGTGTCCTCCTCTCTGTCAAAGGTGTCGCTCAAGTGCAGCGAATCGGAGGCAGAGACAAGGATGTTCGAGTTGATTTAAACCCGGAATTACTGCAAAGTCTCGGCATTACAGCTACGCAAGTTAACGACCAAATTCGCAATTTTAATATCAATCTTCCCGGTGGCAGAACTGAAATCGGCAATTCCGAGCAAACAGTCCGCACCCTCGGCAGTGCCAAAACTATCGAACAGTTGAAAGCTTATCAAATTACTTTGCCCAAAGGCGGTTTTGTGCCGCTTTCTAGTTTGGGAAAAGTTGACGAAGGCTATGCAGAAGCGCGTCAGGGCGCGCGGCTAAACAACAAACCCGTGGTGGCTTTTTCTATCCTCCGCAGCACCGGCAGCACTCTCGTGACTGTGGAAGAAGCAGTGCGGGAAGCTGTCAAGACAATGGAAAAAACTTTGCCGCCGGATGTGAAGCTGGAACTTATTTATACCTTAGCAGACCACATCCGAGATTCTTATCAAGCTTCTGTGGATGCTTTAATTTTGGGGGCGGCTTTAGCGATTATTACTATTTTTATTTTTCTGCGGGATTGGCGGGCTACTTTGATTGCTGCTGTGGCTTTGCCGCTGTCGGTAATTCCTACTTTTGCTGTGCTGAGGATGGTGGGATATACGCTTAACAGCATGACTTTGTTGGCGCTGTCGCTGGTGGTTGGCATATTAGTTGATGATGCGATCGTCGAAATTGAAAATATCGAACGGCACGTCGGGATGGGTAAAACGCCTTATCAAGCTGCTTTGGATGCTTCGGCTGAAATTGGTTTGGCTGTGGTGGCGACGACGATGACGATTGTTTCGGTATTTGCACCGGTGGCTTTTATGCCGGGAATTCCTGGTCAGTTTTTTCGGCCTTTTGGGGTGACGGTTTCGGCGTCGGTGTTATTTTCGCTGTTAGTCGCCCGCACAGTGACTCCGATGATGGCGGCTTATATGTTTAAGGAGAAAGGACATCATGAGGAACTCAAAAAAGACCAACTTTCTTATCAGTATCGCCGGCTTTTGACTTGGGCGCTGAAGCATCGGGCGATCGTCCTAATTTTAGGAATTGCTTTGTTTTTCGGCAGCGTTCAATTAATACCTTTCATTCCGACAGGTTTTATCGATCGCGATGATACCGGACTTTCCACTGTATCGATCGAATTGCCCCCCGGCTCCACCTTGCAGCAGACAGATTTAGCAGTGCAGCAAGCAACTAAATTATTGCTAGCCCACCCAGCCGTAGATAGCGTTTTGGAGACTGAAGGCGCTCCGACTGTCTCCGGGGGCGCGGGTGGCGGCGGAGGGGGCGCGGGTGGCGTAAATTCAGCCAGTCTGTACGTGAAATTGAAGCCGGCCGGTCAACGAATCGGACAACAGAAGTTTGAGGAGGAAATGCGGCCGAAACTGCGGGATGTTCCGGGCGTGCGGCTGAGTTTTGCTCAAGGGCGTGTGGGCGGTAGGAAGCAAATGTCGATCGTCCTCAAGAGCGAAAATGCGGAAGCTTTAACCAAAACTGCGGCATCTCTGACGCAACAAATGAAGCAAGTTCCAGGGCTGATTGAGGTAGAATCGAGCGCGAGTTTAGTGAAGCCGGAGATTTTGGTAAAACCCGATCCAATTCGGGCGGCGGATCAGGGTGTATCGGTGCAGCAAATTGCTCGCACTGCATCTCTGGCAACAATTGGAGATGTTGATTCAAATCTGGCTAAATTTGATTTAGCGGACAGACAAATTCCAATTCATGTGATGTTAGCGCCGCAGTTTCGCAGCGATATCGAAACAATTAAGAACCTGCAAGTACCGGGAAAAAATAATACTTTGGTGCCGTTGAGGGCGGTGGCGGATATTACTTTGGGCAGTGGGCCTTCTCAGATCGATCGCTACGACAGAGCCCGTCAAGTATCTGTAGAGGGCAATTTGTTGCAGGGTACGACTTTAGGAGAAGCTTCGGCGGCGGTGAAGAAACTGCCTGCAATGAATCCTTTACCTCCCGGTGTGGAACAAGAATCTTCGGGTGATGCCAAGGTGATGCAGGATATTTTCAGCGGTTTTGCGGGGGCTCTGGGAACGGCGGTATTGTTTATTTATGGCGTGTTGGTGTTGCTGTTTGCAAATTTCCTGCATCCGATCACAATTATGGCGGCCTTACCTTTGTCTCTCGGTGGCGCGCTGCTGGGACTTTTGGTGGGACAAAAATCCCTCGGTTTGTACGCTTTGATTGGGGTAGTGTTGCTGATGGGAATTGTGACGAAGAATTCGATTTTGTTAGTGGATTACGCGATTATGAATCAGAAGGAAGGCGAACCGACGTATGAGGCGACGCTGGATTCTGGAATAGCGCGGTTGCGGCCGATTTTGATGACAACTATTGCGATGATTGCTGGGATGGTACCGATTGCGCTGGGAATTGGCGCTGGTTCTCAGGTTCGCAGCCCGATGGCGATGGCGGTAATTGGGGGTTTGATGACTTCCACGCTGTTGACTTTGGTGGTGATTCCGGTGGTGTTTACTTATATGGATGGTGTGCAAATCTGGATTTTTAATTTGGTGCAGGGAAAGAAAAAACGTCAAGGGCGATCAAAGTTCTCTGGCTAGGGAAATGGTACAGCCTAGAGGCTGTGAATTTAAGCCTTAAATCCCTGAGAAATTTTGCTTTTAGCAGTAGCCAGATCCGCCTAAATCCCCCGGATAGTCGGGGGACTTTGACAAGACTCTTTTCCCCCCTTTCTTAAGTCGGGTTAGGGGGTATCGAGAGGCTCATGTTAAGGGACAAAAGACTGGTTTTGCTCGTTGTGTTCGTTACCAGGTTCTGCTGATATCGTAACTTACAGGAGAGAGGACTTTAGGATGTGTTTAAGTTATGAAGTTTTCGATCCTTAAAACCTACTCCCTATCATTTAACCAGATTGTGGAGGCAGAGAATCAATATGATCTGTGGCAAAATTGAGAAAGTATTCTGTCGGCGATATCAGTTGTTTGGCGTCGGTTTCTGTGATATTGCGATCGACATTCGCTAGAAATCCCTTCAATCTCAAATCTCATTGGGCCCTGAACTTGGTTACAATAATCCTTATCTAGTCGTTTAGAGAAGCTTTATGCCAGAAGTTGCACGATTTTACGGAATCATCATCAAAATTTTCTTTGGGGATCACGCACCTCCTCATTTTCACGCAGTTTACGGTGAGTACAATGCTTTGATAGCCATTGAGTCTTTAGAGATTATTGAAGGAGATTTACCGAATCGGGCCCAAAAGCTGGTATTAGAATGGGCTGCGCTGTACCAAAAAGAACTGCTAGATATGTGGAACAGCCAAGAATTTAGTAAACTTCCACCCTTAAAATAACTGTGATTTTTTTTTATGAAACCTGAGCGCATTGTTTCGGCTAAAGCTATTGATGATAGCACCTTGATTGTTAAATTTACCAATTCAGAAATCAGAAAATATGACATTTCTAAATTATTAGATAATGTAATGTTTTCGGACTTACGCAATCCTGGGTTTTTCAGAAACTTTAGAATTGAACCTGGTGGTTATGGGCTGGTTTGGAATGAGGACATCGATCTCAGTGAATATGAACTTTGGCAGAATGGAATTAGTTTGACGGATGAGGAAATTGAGCAATATATTGAATCTATACATAGTGTTGCTCACTGAGAAACAATGCCTGATGTTGGGCGATCGAGTTTTCGATCGCGCACATCTCGATATCAGGAATGAAAATTTAATAACTTAAGCGATTGCTCGTTACCAGGAAGAGCCTGGTAATGCAGATAGGCGAGGCTCTGCTTCCTTTGATATCGTAACTTACAGGAGAGAGGACTTTAGGAGGTGTTTAAGTTATGAAGTTTTCGATCCTTAAAACCTACTCCCTATCATTTACCCAGATTGTGAAGGCAGAGAATCAATATTATCTGTGGCAAAATTGAGAAAGTATTCTGTCGGCGATATCAGTTGTTTGGTGTCGGTTTCTGTGATATTGCGATCGACATTACAGTCACAATTCTACTATACCAAAAAGCCGTGAAGCGAAGTTATGCCGTAGGGAATCGCCCTGCGTATGGCCACAATAACCTACAATATCCTCCCGGTATGGAAAAAGCACTGCGGTGTCCGACTGCGGTGTCGCGATCGGCATCTCGTTGCTTAATTCAGTGAATCGATCAGTGCGTAGATACAGATTTGGGCGATCGTTCAAATATGAAGGTGGTAAGCATAACATCTTTTGGCGCAAATAAAATAAAAAAAATCTCGCAAAAAAAACTTTGACAATTTGCATAATTTTTGAGGAAAACCCCTGATAGATAAGTAAGGTGTGGCGCTTAATCTCAAAATTAGCCCCCGCCTGTTTATCGCAAGCAGGAAAAAAACATTGGCAGTATTAACTGGTACATCCTCAAACGACAACCTTACAGGCACCCCAGACGATGACAACATCACAGGCTTAGCAGGCAACGACACTATCGCGGGCTTAGATGGCAATGATACTTTGTCTGGCGGTGAAGGAGACGACAACCTCAGTGGAGGTGCGGGCAATGACTCCCTCCTTGGTGGCAGTGGCACTGGTAGCAGTGGCACTGACACCATCGATGGCGGTGCGGGCAATGACTTTCTAGATGCAAGCGGTAGCCTGGCCGGCGGCGATGGAGACGACACCCTGTTCAGCTCTGGGTTTAGCACCTTGGATGGCGGTGCGGGCAATGACTATCTCAGTGGTGGTTTTAATAGCACCTTAGAAGGCGGTGCGGGCGATGATACGCTCGCTGGATTTATCAGTGGGAGTGTGCTGCGAGGCGGTGCAGGTAACGATCGCTATTTGTTGCGGGCGAACGGGCAGAGTCAACTTCAAATTCAGGATACTGGCGGGAGCAATCGCCTAGACTTTACTGATTTTGACAGCGAGATCAACACCAGCACTGCGCTGTCGCTGTCGCTGTCATCGGGCACTTTGGGATTGAGCCGCCAAGGCACGAGTTTAGCCATCGACACCAACAAAGACGGCATCATCAGGGCTACCGATGACGTTGTGATTTTAGACTTTTTCGGCGCATCCCCAACTGTCGCGGGTGCTGGCTTCATTGAAACTGTGGGTAATTTATCCGGTGCCGATATCCTGGCTGCTAATCTCACTGAGGCTACGGCGGCACCCGGAACTAATGCGCTCACCGGAACACCAAACAACGACAACCTTACAGGCACTTCAGCCAATGACAACATCACAGGCTTAGCAGGCAACGACACCATCGCGGGCTTAGAAGGCAACGATACTTTGCTAGGCGGTGATGGAAACGACAGCCTCAGTGGAGGTGCGGGCAATGATTCCCTGATTGGTGGCAGTGGCACTGACACCATCGATGGCGGTGCGGGCAATGACTTTCTAGATGCAAGCGGTAGCCTGGCCGGCGGCGATGGAGACGACACCCTGTTCAGCTCTGGGTTTAGCACCTTGGATGGCGGTGCGGGCAACGACTATCTCAGGGGTAGTTTTAATAGCACCTTAGAAGGCGGTGCGGGCGATGATACGCTCAGTGCTGGATTTGGCAGTGGGAATGTGCTGCGAGGCGGTGCAGGTAACGATCGCTACCTGTTGCAGGCGAACGGGCAGAGTCAAGTTCAAATTCAGGATACTGGCGGGAGCAATCGCCTAGACTTTACTGATTTTAACGACGAGATCAGTACCAGCACTGCGCTGTCGCTGTCGCTTTCATCGGGCACTTTGGGATTGAGCCGCCAAGGCACGAGTTTAGCCATCGACACCAACAAAGACGGCATCATCAGGGCTACCGATGACGTTGTGATTTTAGACTTTTTCGGCGCATCGCCGACTGTCGCGGGTGCTGGCTTCATTGAAACTGTGGGTAATTTATCCGGTGCCGATATCCTGGCTGCTAATTTAACGGAGGCTACGGCGGCACCCGGAACTAATGCGCTCACCGGAACACCAAACGATGACAACCTGACAGGCACTTCAGCCGATGACAACATCTCAGGCTTAGCAGGCAACGACACCATCGCGGGCTTAGAAGGCAACGATACCTTGCTAGGCGGTGAAGGAAACGACAGCCTCAGTGGAGGTGCGGGCAATGATTCCCTGATTGGTGGCTTCAGTGGCACTGACACCATCGATGGCGGTGCGGGCAATGACTTTCTGGATGCAAGCGGTAGCATGGCCGGCGGCGATGGAGACGACACCCTGTTCGGCTCTGGGCCTAGCACCTTGGATGGCGGTGCGGGCAATGACTATCTCAGTGCTTTTGGTAATAGCACCTTAGAAGGCGGTGCGGGCGATGATACGCTCGCTGGATTTGGCAGTGGGGCTGTGCTGCGAGGCGGTGCAGGTAACGATCGCTATTTGTTGCAGGCGAACGGGCAGAGTCAACTTCAAATTCAGGATACTGGCGGGAGCAATCGCCTAGACTTTACTGATTTTGGCAGCGAGATCAGTACCAGCACTACGCTGTCGCTGTCGCTTTCATCGGGTACTTTGGGATTAGGCCGCCAAGGCACGAGTTTAGCCATCGACACCAACAAAGACGGCATCATCAGGGCTACCGATGACGTTGTGATTTTAGACTTTTTCGGTGCATCCCCGACTGTCGCGGGTGCTGGCTTCATTGAAACTGTGGGTAATTTATCGGGTGCCGATATCCTGGCCGCTAATTTACCGGAGGCCGCGACAACGCCAACACCAGCGACAACCCCAACTCCAGCGACAACCCCAACTCCAGCGACAACGCCCACACCAGCGACAACCCCAACTCCAGGGACAACGCCAACTCCAGGGACAACGCCTATTCCTATTCCTATAAGACCAACACCGGCAGCCACACCAACACCGGGCACACCCACACCAACACCGGGCACACCCACACCAACACCTCCACCTTTCACGCCCGCGACTGCACTGTCGATCGCACAGCCGATCGCGCCCCCATTCACCAACAGGCCCGCACCAAGCGAATTGCCACAGGTTTTGGGCACCAGCGGCAACGACGCGATCGGTGGCAGCGAAGCCAACAATATCTTGTATGGCAACGCTGGAAATGACACCGTAGGAGGCAATGGCGGCGACGACATCGTATTTGGCGGCAAAGGCGATGACGGCTTATTCGGCGATGCTGGCAACGACCTCTTGTTTGGCAACCTCGGCAACGACACCCTTGTAGGCGGCGACGGTGCAGATACCGCATTGGGCGGCAAAGCTGACGATTTGATCTTTGGTGGCGCTGGTAACGATGTCCTCGGCGGCGAACTCGGCAACAATACTTTACTCGGCGGCGAGGGTAGCGATACTCTGTACGGCGGTGAAAATAATGATGTGTTGTTTGGCGGTAGCGGCAACGATTTCCTCTACAGCACAAAAGGTAACGATATCTTGGTTGGTGTTGACTATACCGGTGCTAATCCCGGGCGCGGCGAAGTTGATACGCTGATTGGTGCAGATGGTAGCGATACTTTCTTGCTGGGAAATGCCACAGAGTTCTACTACAACGACGGCATCGATAGCAGCACTGGCGCTGGCGACTACGCTTTGATTGTCGGCTACAACCCCAGTAACGATATTATCCAACTTCAAGGCGCTCCCAGCACCTACAGGATCGGCGCTTCTCCGGCTGGATTGCCCGAGGGTGCTGCTATTTTCAAGAAGACTGGGGCGGATGACGAATTGATCGCGATCGTCCAACCTGTTTCTGGCTTTGGCCTTGACAGCAGTTCTTTGCGCTTTGTTTAACGGTTGAGGGCGATCGGGCGATCGTTTCTTCAGTTTCTTCAATGGCCTCGGCGGTTGAAACCGCGGCTACACAAACGATGTCCGCCTCCGCGGACTGAAGAGTAGAAGTATAAGTCCTGCCTTTGGTGCAGGACTTTTTTTGTCGGGATGGGCGATCGGGCACCGAAACTTAATTCTCAAAATAGTTGACTCAGAATGGCAAAATTGTTGTATAATGTTTTTCTAGTCATTTTTGACCGCAATAACTCAAAAGTAAAAGCAGGTAAAATAGACTAAACGCGGGCGTAATTCAGTGGTAGAATGTCAGCTTCCCATGCTGGACGTCGTGGGTTCGAGCCCCACCGCCCGCTTTAACTGAATTTTCATAGAACTATGAAAATTAATTAGTGCGATCGATTCAATTTATGGCTAAATTCTTAACCGCTGCATTATATAAGTTCGTTGAACTATCGGATTTTGCCGACCTCAAAGCACCGCTACTCGATTGTTGCAACCACCACAACGTCAAAGGCACTATCTTGTTGGCTGCAGAAGGCATCAACGGGACGATCGCCGGTTCGTCAGAAGGCGTGCGCGCAGTCCTCGCATTCTTGCGCTGTGACGCACGTTTTGCTGATTTGGTTCACAAAGAATCTTTTTCCGAAAAAGCACCGTTTTACCGCCTAAAAATCCGCTTAAAACGCGAAATCGTCACGATGGGAATACCTGATATTAATCCATCTCTCATGGCTGGCAAATATGTCAAACCCGATGAGTGGAATCAGCTACTTGACGATCCTGATGTGGTGGTAGTTGATGTACGCAACGACTTCGAGGTATCTATGGGTACTTTTGCAGGCGCTATTAATCCCCAAACAAAAAGCTTTTCCGATTTGCCAGCATGGGCGCTCAAAGAAGCTGCTTTGCGCGATAAACCCAAGGTAGCAATGTTTTGCACTGGCGGTATTCGCTGCGAAAAATCTACTGCTTTTTTGCGTTCTCAAGGTTTTAATGAAGTTTATCATCTCGAAGGCGGAATTTTAAAATATTTGGAAACAGTGCCCGCAGCAGAAAGTCGTTGGGAAGGTGAATGTTTTGTCTTTGATGAACGGGTTTCTGTTGTTCATGAGTTAAAGCCTGGTAACTACGAACTTTGTCGCGGTTGTCGTCACCCAATTAGTCAGGAAGATAAAGCTTCTGAATTATTTGTAGTTGGTGTAAGTTGTCCTCATTGTCATGACTCGAAAACTGAAACCAAAAAACAAGCTTTATTCGAGCGGCAGCGTCAGATTGAGCTTGCTAAACGCCGCAACCAAACACATATTGGCGCGCGCTATGATGTTAAGGAAAAAGTTGATAATGGGATAGATTAATAGTACGATCGCGTTTCTCAAAGAAACCGGGTTTCTCTGAAAAATCAGGTTTGGTGGCGTAAAATCTCGAAAGAAACCCGGTTTCTGACTCCTGTAGTTTCTCCAAGAAACCTGGTTTCTACCAGAAATTAGGTTTGGTGGCGTGAAATCTCGAAAGAAACCCGGTTTCTGCTCCGAAAAACCCGATCGCGCGATCGACTAAACAAATAATATGTCAGTAATAATATACCCAATTTTGTATTCTTTCCGCCGCTGTCCCTATGCTATGCGCGCGCGCTTGGCGCTGATGGTTAGCAATCGGGTGTGCGAGTTGCGGGAAGTTGTTTTGCGAGACAAGCCACAAGAAATGTTAGATGTATCGCCCAAGGGTACTGTACCGATATTGATTGATGTTGACGGGCGGGTACTGGATGAAAGTATTGATATCATGTTGTGGGCATTAGAACAACACGATCCTGAAAAATGGTTGATTCCAGAACAAGGTACTGTTGCAAAAATGCTAGCATTAATTGCTGAATTTGATAGTGGTTTTAAATATCATCTCGACCGCTATAAATACCCGGAACGTTATGCTGATGTTGAGGCTAAAGTACATCGAGATGAAGCTGCTGTATATCTGGAAAAACTCAATGCAAAGTTAAACGCAACTAAATATTTGTATGGTAATAATGTAGCATTGGCCGATCGCGCGATCGCACCTTTTGTTCGTCAATTCGCTCATACCGATAAAAATTGGTTCAACGAACAGCCTTGGTATCAGCTAGAAGCTTGGTTAGCCGCCTTTACAGACTCGGAAATCTACGCTAGTATTATGCACAAATACCCGAAATGGGAATCTGGCAATGCCGGCGTTGTTTTTGGGCGATCGTAATTACCTATCAACCGTTTGTAGTGAGGACTTTAGTCCGCATCCAAGAGAGGACTAAAGTCCTGACTGCGAACCTAAACTAATGTTATTTTTGTCGCTCAGGCGTTAGTGTATTCTAGTGAGTATTGTCAGGCTGAAATTATGATTGATGTTGGTTCGTTAGTTCGATCGCCCAAAAACGATTTGGGAATCGGAAAAGTTGTCGAGGTATCGTCTACCGATGCCGTAATTGAATATTTTTGCTCAGTAAAAAACCGCTTCCGCAAAACTATAGCGTTGGGTTTGCTACAAGAAGCTAGACTTCAGCGACAAACCCGCTGCTACCTCTGGAGTAACACTCAGGAAAGGTGGATAATCGGGCGAATTTATGATTGGGATGAAGATAAATTAGAATACGAAATTGACCTCCCCGACAGCCAAAGTTTGCAAGCTGTCGAAACCGAACTTTACGTCCGCTGCAATATCCCGATCGCCGATCCGATCGATATTTTAGCAGTCAAAGGCCAAGAAACACCGTATTTTCACGATCGCCGATTGGCATTTGTGCAATCTGCGATCGAACAGCGCGCCGTCAGCCGCGGCATGACCGGATTAATTTCTGCTAACATAGAGCTCTATCCGCACCAAGTTGAAGTCGTCCGGCGCGTCCTAGAAGACCCGATCGTGCGCTATTTGTTAGCAGACGAAGCAGGACTCGGGAAAACCGTAGAAGCCGGGACAATTCTCCGCCAATTCCTACTCGACGATCCCAACGGACGCGCTGTAGTGCTGGTTCCCAAATATTTGCTCGAACAGTGGCGACAAGAGTTAGAAAATAAATTCTATTTGTCTCATTTTGCTGACCGAGTGCAGCTTGTTGCTATTAGCGAAATCAATCAAATTAGCCGCAACGCCAACCTGGATTTTCTGATTGTGGATGAAGCGCAGGAACTGGCCGCAATGGCTAATTCGGGCGATCGCAATCAGCAACAATCCTTTGAACTATGTCAGCAACTCGCTCAAAAAAGCCATAACTTATTGTTATTATCTGCAACGCCAGTTATCGGTCACGAGCAAGATTTTCTCACGATGCTGCACTTGCTAGACCCGACTACTTACCGTCTAGATGACCTAGAAAATTTCAAAGAAAGAGTGGAGAACCGTCAGGAAATCGGTCGCGCCTTGCTAGATTTCCGAGAAACAGCAAAGCCTGCTGTTTTGCAAACAAAAATAGCTCAACTCCGCACTCTGTTTGCGAAAGATGATTATTTGCTGGGATTGATCCACGAGTTAGAAACTTGTTTGAAAACCGCAGAAACTGCCGAACAATCTCGCCTTGTCCGAACTATTCGCACTCACGTTAGCAATACCTACCGCCTCCACCGCCGCATCCTTCGCAACCGCCGGGATGCGGTGGAAGATGTGATTTTCGATCGAGATGCTGTCCCCAAAACTGAGTACGATCTGAATGATGAACAGTGGTCGGAAATTCAAACCGTACTCGATAAATGGCGCACAGTCGCTCCCAAGTCGAGCGAATATCAGAGAATTTTTCTGCTGTTTTTCCGCGCTTCTGGTACTTGGCTGAGTGTTTTAGAACGGGTTGTCAAAGCTCGTTTGCAGAAAAAATCGACTCCAGAACTCGATCGCGACTTCGGACAAAATGACACGGCAATTTTGACCAAAACAGCGCTGTTTCCCGAAGAAAGGGAAATGCTGGAAACCTTGCTCAATACCCTGGAAAAGCCCCAGGAAGGACTCGATCGACTCAGTTTGTTACGAATCGCCATTCTCCGATTTCTGGCAGTTGCTTTGAAGGTTCCGCGCGAGTATCACAACAATTCTCGCGATTTGCTATCGAGAATTCAACAGCAAATTAAACGGCCAATTCCGGGCGAGCGTTTCCCGAAGATTGTAATTTTTACCAGTTTTACGGCAACTTGTCAAGAGATTGCGGAAAACTTAGCTAAAATATTTGGTAAAAAGGCGATCGCCAGCCACGATAGCGGCAAGTCTGCGGATGATGTTGAGGCTAGTCTGCATCGGTTTAAGACTGAGCCGCATTGTTTTATCTTAGTCTGCGATCGATCGGCAGAAACAGGCGTAAACCTGCAAATAACCGATTGGTTAATTCACTTCGATTTACCGTGGTTTCCCAACCAGCTAGAACAAAGACTCGGCAGAGTCGATCGCATTGGCAGCAAAATGGGAGTACAATTTTGTTTGTTTGCAGGCCCGGATCTGCCAGAAAGTCCCCACGAAGCTTGGTTTCAAGTCTTAAAAGACGGCTTCGATATCTTCAACAAATCGATCGCCAGCCTTCAGTTTTATGCCAAACAAAAACAGCTAGAACTTGAAGCAAAGTTGTTTGCTGAGGGAGCAAAGGGCTTGTCAAGCGAAATTGAATCAATCAAAAATCAAATCGCCCAAGAGAAAACAAAAATCGACGAACAGTACGTTCTCGATGAAATTGACACTCTAGAAGACAGCGCATCTCAGTATTTTGAATCCCTCGAAAACTGCGACGACCGCCATAAAGAAATGCAGCGGGCGACGGAAGGTTGGCTTTGTCAAGCTCTCCACTTCAAACAAATCGAACATCCGACAGTATCAGGGTTGATGCGCTATCAACCCACTCAAAAAACCTTGATTCCTTCAAATGATTTGAGAACTCGATTGATTCCTTATTGTCAGCAGTACGGTAGTTACAATCGCCGCATTGCTCATCAAAATAACGATGTCGTTCTTTACCGCATCGGAGAAGGATTGATCGATGCGCTTGGCTCTTACATTCGCTGGGACGATCGGGGTCAAGCTTTTGCGATGTGGCGGCACGATCAAAGTTGGGATGCTGCGGAAGGGATGGAGTGGTTCGGCTTCCAATTTAATTATTCTATCCAGACTGATGTGGAACCTGCGGCTCTAGTTTTGCAAGCACAAAGCATCGACAATTACAACTTGAAAGCTTTGCAGCGGCGCGCTGATGCTCTGTTTATCCCAACTTTTGAAACTGTGTTTGTAGACGCTCGCAGCGAGCAGATGTCTCTGGTGGAAGATGCGGAAGTTCTGCAGATTTTGCAGCGGGGTTATAAAGGCAAAGGCGGCCCGGATCGGGATTATAATTTGTCTAAAAATCGTACTTCGCTGATTGACAGTTTTGTCGATCCGTTGGAATGGGATGATTTTTGTCAAAAAAGCCGGGTGGTATCCGAGGAATTGCTGCGAGGGCGCGAGGCTTTTGTGAAAATGTGCAATAATTCTGCTGTCAGTGCTGCAATCCAACTCAAAAACCGGGTGAATCAATTGCAATTGCGATTGAATCGACTTTCTAAATCGGAACAACTTTTAGAATCGGTTTTGGGTGATGAAATCAGTACCGAAAGTGCGTTGAGTGAAGCGGTTTTAGCGGGAATTCGCCGCCCGCAGATGACCCTTGAGTCGGTGGGATTTATTGTAATTTCTGGGCGCGCGCCTGTTAAGGAGAAGGAAGAAGGATAGCTTGTTTGGGTGGAGTGCGATCGCTCTTTTTGACCTGATTCGGAAGCACGGGTATCTTGCCCGTGCTAGGATGGACGGATAGGGATAAAAGGGCGATCGATCTTTATTGAATCAAATTGTTTCTTGAAAACAGCTTTAGGGTGGAAAGTAGCGATAAATATCTTTCTGGTGAAGAACTCTTACAAAAGTAACTGTTTCGCCATCAAAATAAAAACCTATTCGATAGTCGCCAACCCGAAACCGATCCGCATTATCATCGCCTTTCAATTTTTTTAAGTTAACTATTGTCTGTAAATCATTAACATTGGCAATTTCCACAAAAGCAAATTCCTTGATTTGCACAAAAGCAGGCGTACTTTTAAGAGCTTTTAAAATCAAATCCTCTCTTTATCGGAATAATAAATTCGAGTCAACAGTCAACAGTCAACAGTCAACATCATTCCGGTGTTACCGGAAATGATATAAATCCTTCAAAAAACTGGGCAGATATTCTACTTTCATTCTGTTTCCAGTTCTGCAAGTGCTTCCCCTAAATTTAACGGCTTTTCATTTTTTACTTCCCGCATAGCTAACAGAAGTCCTCTATCTTCGATAGCTTCTAATAAATACTTATAGTCGGTATAATCTAGAATGACTTGACTAATGTTGCCTTCAGCATCTAATATCAATTTTTGGGCAAGTGGATAATCTTCTATCTTCATATACTTTTATGTGGAGATGAGTTGATAGGAAATGATGGTTCTATTTTAACTAGGATTTTTTTTACAAGGTTTGATGATGGTCGATTCCCTACGGGATAGCTACGCTTCACGGGATTTTTTTGAAGCCATCGCACAGGCGGGATGCCCGTGCCACGAGGGATGCGGATGGATGAAAGGCTTCTCGCACTTAGGAACTAAACATCCTCAAAAATCGCTCCCCCCTGCTGTAAATTCAACTTCACATCCTCCGCAAGTCCTGAGTTATTCCCAAACCTTGCTGACTCGACATTCGTACCGCTGAAATTAGTATTTGTTAAGTTCACTTCGAGCAAATTGGCGCGGCTCAAATCGGCACCGCTGAGGTTTGCTAAAGCCAGACTGGCGCGGTACAAATCGGCGCGGCTCAAATCGGCATTTCCTAAGAAAGCGCCGCTCAAATCTGCACCGCCGAATTTGGCATTTTGCAGGTTGGCATCGCTGAAATCGGCATCGCTGAGGTTTGCACCTCGGAAGTTTGTTCCCTGGAGCTTTGCACTGCTAAAATCAACTGTATTCAAAGTAGTTCCGCGCAAGTTAGCGCCCGCGAAATCTCGTGCTGGATTGAGATTGGCGATTTTTGCCAACTCTGTAAAATTGTCGGTTTCAGCAGAGATGATGCGATCGACCATTTCTTGCAATTTAGCTTCAGCTTCCGGGAAAATTTCCACCTCTGGCTGTTCCACCGCAGGCAAATTGTAGGACAATAGCGCCCAACTGAGAGCAGGTTGGAGTTTATTTGCTTGCAAATATACAGTCAAAATTCTTTCTAAAACCGAATGTTGGTTTGGCGTAATATCGTGCGGCCACAAACCCTCCGCATCTGTGATATAAATATCTTCTTTTGCAACTTCAAAAGCCGCAGCAATTCGCAATGGTTGGGCTGTCAATTCTGCTATTCTAACACTTTTTAGCAAGCCTTTTAATACAGAATCAGCGCGCTCCAATGCAAAAAACCAAGCAGGCGTTGTATCGTCGCCTAGGGTGGAAACATGACACAAAGTGCCAGGATTTTCTTTGGTTTTTTCCGCAGTTTCGCTTTCTAGAACTACCGCCGGATTTTCCGTAAATAAAACTTCTGTGCTGCTTTGAATTGGCGACAGCATGAAATCACCTACTAACTGACGCGATGCTACGGGAATTTCGCAGTTTTCCAGATTGAGCTTGAGCGTTCCGCTTTGCAAGCCAAATTTGACGCGACCGCCTAGCAGGGGTTCCCAATGTTCGTTAAAATTGAGGCTCAAGTGAATGTGGATCTGCTCGGTTTGGACTGCAACGGAGCGCACGGGAATTGCTTCTAATTGCATCCACAAACAATCTGGGTATTTGTTGTGAGACTCTAGCGATCGCATATCGGGAAAAGTGCTGGCTCTGCCAGATTGTAATTGATATTTAAATTAGTTTATCATCTCTAATCGATCGCAACACAGATTTTTCTCGCGGGTTTAAATTGTAAATTTTGTTTGATTCGATCGGCAAGTCATTGGTTTGCCTGAATTTGGCTTTTTACCCAAGTCCGAAATGCTTTAATTAATTCCAAATAATCCATTGTTTCTGCTTGTTCCAAAAATCTCACTATCTCTAATATCGGCAAGCTGGGAAATGCTAAACTGATCTCGCAATCAACGTATTCTCCATTTTCAAATCTGTTGATTCTGAGCCGCGTTCCATTATAAATCCAAACTTCCGGCACTCCCAAATCCGCATAAACCTGCAAGCTATTTTCCGAACGGCTGGTAATATCAATTTCCACCACTAAATCCGGTGGCGGATCTCGATCCATGTCGATTCTTTTTTTGCCTTTAATTGCACTCAGATTTTGGATGTAAAAACATTTATCCGGTTCTGCACCGCTAAGTTCAGGACGCTTAAATGTGGTAGAACCAAGAGGTTCAATTTTTACATCTAATTCTTCAGCTAAGGTCTCCACAAATCGACCCAATACTTCTTTGAAACGTTCGTGCTCTGGGGATGGTACCATAATTTCAAGATTGCCGCGATTGTATGTCAGTCGAATTTGCCGATCGCCAATTTCGGCAAGCAAATTTTCGTAGGTTTGCCAACTGATACCCGATAGCTGGACAATTTGTTGGGGCGGGGCGAGAGTTTGAGCGGTCATAGTGCTACTTTGGTGAAGAGTTCGCAGGCGCAAGCTAAGGAAGCAGCCATCGCACTTTTGCATTATATCATCGCAGGAAGCCTAGCCGGGAAATACCGCAGATAAATCCAGAGACAACTCTGGAAAACCGGGAATTACCACAAACTCATTCGGTAAAACCACTCGTTTGACTCGATAATCGAAACTACCTGTTTGTTTCTGATAAGGTTCGCTGTAGGTTTCCAGTTGAATATCTACCAAATTAAATATCCAATAATCAGAAATTCCCGATTCAGCGTAGAGAGATAGCTTAGTTCTGCGAGCGTACTTCAAAGTCGAATCAGAAACCTCAACCACCAACAAAATATCAGCACTTTTTGGGTGAGAAGATAAATAACTATCGGAACGATGGCGCGCAATCACCACATCAGGTTCCGGTTCGTTATCATCAGACAAGATAATCGGTTCTTGGCCGCGCACGCAGGCACTTTTTGCCATCATCATGCACAACTCTCCCAGCAATAGCGAGTTACAAGCCGAGTGAAACGTAGTTTTTTTAGCTTTTTTAATAATTTCCCCGCGAATCAATTCAAATCGGTTATCAGACTCAAAAAACCCCAGTTCTGCCAAACGGTGATATTCGGCGATGGAGAATCGTTTGGCAGTTACGGCAGTCATAGCTTTGAATTACCCTCTAGAATTACCAAAAATCCCATTTTACTCGAAAATTCCGCCCCTGGTTCTCAACTCAACTTTCACGGCTTCCGAAAGCCCCAAACAACCAGAAAACTTCGTGTTTTTTACTACCGCATTTTTTAATTCAGCGCGGCTCAAATCAGCACCGTTTAAATCAGCACCGCTCAAATCTACGCCGCTCAAATCAGAATTTTTTAAATTAGCATCTGTTAAATTTGCATTTACTAAAATCGCATTCGGTAAATAAGCGCTGCTCAAATTAGCGCCGTTTAAATCAGCACCGCTCAAATTCGCCCGCGGTAGCTTTGTCCGCAAATCAGCACCGCTTAAATTGGCGCTGCTGAGTTCAGCATCCCGCAAATTAGCATTGCACAAATTAGCATCAATTAAAAGTGCAGCGCTCAGCAATGCACCGCTGAGATCGGCTAAGGTTAAATCTGCGCCTTGGAGGTTGGTTTCGCGCAAATCCGCACCGTTAAAATCAGCGTAGTGCAAGTCAAAACCGCTTAAATCAGCTCCGGCAAAATCCTCGACGGGATTCAAACCAACTGTTTCTGCAAGTTGTAGAAAACTATTATTTTTATCAGTTAAAAACAGTTGCCGCACGATCGCCAATTGCTGCTGTCGGTACTCGTCGGCTTTCTGGTAATCTGCTAAATGCTTATAAGCGAGTTTCAAATTCTTGAGAGCACTGCGCTCAACGCGATCGTCGTTGTGGGCGCGCGCGATCGACAACTGCTGCTGATAACACTCGATCGCACCAGGTAAATCGCCATTAGCATCGCAAGCCAGCGCCCAATTTTCCAAAGCTTCCAACTCAGATCGAAAGTCGCCCGTTTCCCGCGCGATCGCCAAACGCTGTTTCTGGTAATCAATAGCACCAGAAAAATCAGACAGAGCACAGCAAGCATTCCCCAAATTTCCCAAAGCATTTGCTTCGCCCCGGAGATCGCCAATTTCCCGCGCCAACACCAAATGCTGCTGGTAACAGTCGATCGCCCGATCGTAATTCAAGAGCGCTTCGTAAGCTACGCCCATATTACCAAGCGCCGCACCCGCTCGGCGGCGATCGTCAACTTCCCGATACAGCGCCAGCGCTTCCTGCCAAGAATCCAGCGCCGCCTCAAATTGGCGCGCCTGATACTGCGAAATCCCCTGCTTGATTAGCTCGGTAGCTTGTTCGCTCATACTGTCAAAATTACTTAATAACTCAAATTGATATTAATCTACTTAAAGCGCTCCACCGTTGACAGTTGGCCCGAAAAGCGACTTTTTCTAAATTTTGGTAGAGTTCAGTCTCCGCGCAGCCGAAGGGTTGGCGGCGAAGGACGATCGCTCTTCTGGACAAAAAAGGTTCGCAGTCCCGACTTGGCTTTTGGGCCGGGAAACAAACTGAAGTCCGCACTACAAACGAGTTATACATCCCCGATCGCCAAAAAAGACAAAAAAGACAAAAAAAGAGAGAGTTACCTAAGTAACTCTCTCTGCCATCAGGGTGCATCTACATAACACAATATAACATTACCAGGATGAGGGGTGACACCCCCAAGCATGAAGATATGGTAAAAGAATGTGTATTAATTATAAAGTTATCATGCAGCGGGATCGGCGATCGCGCGGCGGGATCGGGAAAAACCGATCGCCCTGCGCGCGCGTCCGCTACACAATCCCCTTAACGGCGGCCTTGACTTCAGCCGTTAAGCTTGGTCGCAAGCAACTCATTAGTCAATTTCGGATCTGCCCGGCCGCCCGTTTCCTTCATCACCTTACCGACAAAAAAGCCCAACAGCTTAGTTTTGCCAGCCCGGTACTGTTCGAGCTCCTTGGGATTGGCGGCCAAAACTGCATCTATTGCCCGATCGATCGCCCCAGTATCCGAAATTTGAATCAAACCCTTACTCTCAACCAACTTAGTCGGCGAACCGCCGCTTGCTAGCAACTCCGGCAAAATATCCTTAGCAATTTTGCCGCTGATCGTGCCAGCATCAATTAGCGCCAGCAGTTCGGTCAAATCCTGCGGTTGAAAAGGAATTTCTGCGATCGCCAGTTTCTCATTTTTCAGATAAGCAGTAATATCGCCCATCACCCAATTAGCAGCTTGTTTAGCAACAGCACCGGCGGCGATCGTTTTTTCAAAATACTCCGCCACCGCTTTGTCGTCAGTCAAAACCCGCGCGTCGTAGGGAGAAAGACCTAGTTGAGTTTCGTAGCGGTGTCGCTTTTCGGCCGGCAATTCCGGCAGTTGAGCTTTCCAATCCTGCAATTGATCGGCTGAAACTTCGATCGGAGGCAAATCCGGTTCCGGGAAATACCGGTAATCGCTCGCACCTTCCTTAATCCGCATACTGAAAGTACACTGCTTGTTTTCATCCCACAGCCGCGTTTCTTGGATGATAGTTTCGCCATTTTCGATAGCTTGAGTTTGCCGCTCAATCTCGTAATCGATCGCCCGTTCGATCGCATTAAAAGAGTTCATATTTTTAATTTCGACCTTGGTGCCGAACTCTTTTCTCCCAACCGGGCGCACCGAAATATTCACATCGCAGCGGAGCGAACCTTCCTGCATATTCCCGTCGCCAACACCGATATAGCGGACGATCCGGCGTATTTCTTGACCGTATTCGGCAGCTTCCGCGCCCGAGCGCAAATCCGGTTCCGAAACAATTTCGATTAGAGGCACGCCGGCCCGGTTGTAATCCACCATTGAATAGGTAGAACCGCTGAGCCGATCGCTGCCGCCGTGAACCAATTTGCCTGCATCTTCCTCCATGTGCAACCGAGTAATGCCGATTTTTTTTCTAGTAGAATTGCCCGCCTCGTCCACCAGTTCAATTTCTATCGAACCGTTAGTAGCGATCGGCAAATCGAACTGAGAAATTTGATAATTTTTCGGCAAATCGGGATAGAAATATTGCTTTCGGTCAAACTTACTGTAAGGTGCAATTTCGCAGTTGAGAGCCAGACCAGCTTTCACCGCATACTCCAACACTTTTTGATTTAATACTGGCAATACTCCCGGCATTCCCATACAAATTGGGTCAATATTAGTATTTGGGGCATTGCCAAATTCTGTAGAAGAACTGGAGAAAATCTTAGTATTCGTGCTCAATTGACAGTGAGTTTCGAGACCGATAATGGCTTCGTACTGAGTTTGGTTTTTGATCGAAGAGGGTGCTGCAGCAGTCATAGGCGACCTAAAAAAATGAATAACTTTAGATTATATTTTAACTTTTTATTTGCCAAACTGACTTGAGATTCTTTGTAGGCTAGGGACGGTTTTCACTGAACACCGGCAGTGCTGGCAAAAAATATCGGTTGCAACCGCCTCTTGGGCCCGCTTGGGATGGGTTTTATTTGTGTGAACCGGGTTTCTAACCGCCGTGCGATCGGCAGCGCCAACGCCCTACTACAGCTTCGCGCTCGCCCCCAAACCCCAACCCTGTGCGAGAATATAGCAATTGGAGCTCTGATATGAGATATCGATCGCCCCAATTCCCGAATCCCCCAATTCCCCAATCTAAAATCTAAAACTTGTGAGCCAGCGAAGCCGAAGTATCTAAAATCTAAAATCGATAGATTCCCCAATCCCTCAATCCCTCAATCTAAAATCGACTGACTTCTCACCTTTTTGAGAAAGGCCATAGAGCCTCCCGCCTCCAACCACCGATTCCGCGCACCAATCAAAGATTTTAAATGTATAATTTAACCAGCAATTGCCTATTTTTAGGTTTTAATTTTTCAACTATATTAACTTTTTTAAACAAACACTTGCCTAACAATCAAAACTATGCATGAAATCCCTGTAGAAAGTACCGCACAGTTTCAGAACAGCATCAGTGAGCTAGAACAGGCAGAATCTGCCCTCAAAATCGCTTGGGAAGAACTCGAAAAACAAACAGCAGAAACGATTGCTCAGATAGCCAAAGCCGACCAAGCAAACGCAGAAAAGATCGGCGAGCGATTTGCCCAAGCCAAGCAACTGCGCCAGCAACTTCAAACTAAAATAAAAAAAGCCAACTCGCGGCGGGAATTTCACTTAGAAAACTCGCCATTAGCAGTTATAGAGTGGGACAGTGAAGGTCGAGTAGTGCGGTGGTCGCCAGTGGCCGAACAAATATTTGGCTGGAGTGCAGCAGAAGTAATCGGCAAATATTGGCACGAATGGTCAATAGTTTATCCAGAAGACTTCGATATGGTGTCCGCCGTCACACATCAACTGTTACAGAACAAAGAAACCCGCACCGTTTGCCGCAACCGCAACTATACTAAAGATGGCTCGGTAATTTACTGCGAATGGTACAATTCTGCACTCATTGATGAATCGGGAACATTAGTTTCAATTCTATCTTTTGCTAGAGACATAACCGAACAACACCGCACTCAAGAAGAACTTCACCAGCGCGAACAGGAATTTAGCACGCTTGCCGAAAATTCTACCGATATCATAGCGCGGTTCGACCGACAACTGCGCCACCTTTATGTCAACCAAGAAATTGAACGAGCCACCGCCAAACCCCCCTCAGAATTTATCGGCAAAAGTAACAAAGAATTAGGAATTTCCCCCGATATTTGCAACCTGTGGGACGAAGCCTGTGTCAAAGTTTTCCGCGTCGGCAAACAAGAAACTATCGAATTTGATTTCCCCACTTCCAACGGGACAATATACTATCAGTGTCGAATCATTCCAGAATTTGCTGAGGACAATTCAGTAGAAACTGTTTTGGCGATTACCCGCGACATCACAGAAATCAAACAAGTCGAAGCCCAGTTGCGCCAAAGCGAATCTCGATTTAGGCGCGTAGTTGATTCTAACATGATCGGCATAATATTTTGGAACATTAACGGCGAGATCACCGATGCGAATCAGGCTTTTTTAAACTTGGTAGGGTACACGCGAGACGATTTATTTTCCCAAAAAATTGGCTGGCAAACAATGACACCGCCAGAGTACCGCAGCCTCGATGAAGAAAAAATTGCAGAACTGGCAGCTAACAACACAAATACCCCTTTTGAAAAAGAATACATCCGAGCCGACGGTAGCCGCGTTCCGGTGCTGCTAGGCTCTGCATTGTTAGAAGGTTCGCAGGAATTAGGAGTGAGTTTTGTGCTGGACTTAACCGAGCGCAAACAAGCCGAATTAGAGCTGGAGAAACAACAAGAACTTTTAGAAAGCATCATTAAAACCATCCCCAACTTCCTGTACATTTACGACACAGAAGCACAGCAAAATATCTATGCAAATGCGGCAGTCACAGCGATGTTGGGCTACAGTCCCCAAGAATTGCAAGACAGGGGTTCAGAAGCAATCTCTAGCTTGATTTACCCGGAGGATATGCCCAAGTTAATTGTAGGTATGCAGCGGCTAGAAAACAGTACCAACCCCCACGAAACCGATGACATCGACTACAGGATAAAACACAAAAATGGAGAATGGCGCTGGGTTCACGATCGATCGACTATCTTCAAAAGAACTCCCGATGGAAAAATGAAGCAAGTAATCGGTTCCGTACTCGACATTACCGATCGCAAAAGGGCCGAAGAATCCTTAAAACAGCAAAACGAATTGCTGCAAACAATCTTCGAGAACGTTCCAGTCATGCTGACATTCTTAGATGCCCAGGGTGAATTATGCTGGGTAAACCGCCACTGGGAACAAGTGCTCGGCTGGAGTTTTGCAGAAACCAAAAACCGCGATATGTTGGCAGAATTTTATCCTGAGCCGGAATACCGCAAATACGTTTTCGACTTCATTCAAGCAGCAACTCAGAAGTGGGGCGACTTCCAAACGAAAGTTAGAGATGGGCGAATTATCGACACGACTTGGGCAAATGTTCGCCTCTCCGACGGCAGGTTGATCGGTATCGGTCAAGATATCAGCGATCGCAAGCGAGCCGAAGCAGAACTCCAGCAGCTCAACGAAACTTTAGAAGCTCAAGTAGCCCTGCGTACAGCCGAATTAGAGACTTTTTTTGATTCTTTACCCGATCTTATTTTTGTGGTAGAACGTGAGAATATGCGCTTCTCTTTTGTCAACTGGCCTTTTGTCGAATTTTGCGGATTCGACAGCAGGCAACAGATGCAGGGCAAAACTATTTATGAATGCTATCCAAGCCAACTTGCAGAACAATTTTACTTGGAAAATATGCAAGTATTTGTATCTGGCCAGACGATTCATTTTCAGGAAAATTTTGTGGTTGCTGGTGATGCTGTTTATTTCGACACTTTTAAAATTCCTCTCAGGAATCTTGACGGCGAAGTTTATGCTTTAATTGGCACGGCTCGCAATGTCACTGAGTTGATCCAGACGAAACAAGCTTTGTCGGAACGCACGGAGCAATTAGAGGTTGCTAATCAAGAATTAGAATCTTTTGGCTACTCGGTTTCCCACGACCTCCGCGCTCCTTTGCGCCACATTTCAGGTTTTGTTAATGCTTTGAAACAGCGCTTAATATCAACTGAGGTTTTGAACGATCCTAAAATTGTTCATTACATCGAAATAATTGAGGACAGCAGCCAAAAAATGAGCTTGTTGATTGATGGTTTGCTGGCTCTTTCGCGGGTGGGGCGGACTGATTTAATCAAAATTCCGATCGATCTTGCCCGGTTGGTGCAAACTGCGATTAAATTGAGTAAACCCCGAACTGCGGCAGATCCCGCCGAAAATCCCGACAGCAAAGTTGAATTTACCGTGGGAGATTTGCCGGGGGTGATGGGAGATCCCACCTTGCTGCAACAGGTGTTCAGCAACTTGATCGACAACGCTGTCAAGTTCAGCCGCGGACGCACTCCGGCTATAATAGTGATTGATGCTTTACCTGACGGAACTATTTTTGTCAAGGATAACGGGGTAGGTTTTTCGATGGAATATGCCGATCGGCTGTTTGGAGCCTTTCAGCGGCTGCACTCCCAGAGAGAATTTGAAGGTACTGGCATAGGTTTGGCGATCGTCCAGCGGATTATTCACCGCCACGGCGGCACGATTTGGGTTCAAAGCTTACCCAGTCAAGGAGCCACGTTTTACTTTAAACTAGGGCCGACAATCTCAAATGCTAATCTAGATTCCTGAGCGATCGGGATATAGCCTTTCGAGCTTTCATAGGAGGTACTATCCGGTATAGGGCATAGGGCATAGGAAGGGCATAGGGCATATCTCACTTTTTTGAGAACCGCTATAGTAGTTTTTAATTCTGAATTGAAAACTATCATGCAGTTTAATAAGTCACAGTCGGTTCGGCAATCCCTCAGTGGCAGGTGCGAAATCAAGGTCTTGAGAATAGATAATAAATCGTCCCAAAAATAACTTAAAAATTTAGAAAGCTCAATGAAAGTAAATTTCAGAAATGACATATAGCAAAAAAAACACCATTTAAAGATTACGAAAAACTGTATGTTAAATAGAAACTCGACCGATTCTTTACTTAAAATGGTAGCCGAATCAACATTAAAATTGTTGATAATAGAAGACATGGCAGAAGATATAGAATTAATAGAAGTAGCCTTAGAAGCGGGCGGAGTTAATTTTAATTTCGATACAGCAGAAACAGCAGCAGAGTGCAGACAAATGCTCCAAAATAGCAATTACGATGCTGTGCTGTCAGATTACCGCCTCCCGGAATTCAACGGTTTAGAAGTGTTGAAGTTAATGCAGGAATTGGGGCAAGACATACCATTTATTTTAGTAACGGGAAGTTTGGGAGAAGAAGCGGCAGTTGAGTGCATCAAAGCCGGCATGACCGATTATGTATTAAAAGGGCGTCTGTTTAGGTTGCCAACAGTATTAGAACGATCGCTCCAAGAATACAAAATGCGCCGCCAGCAGCAAGAGGCGATCGCCCAAATTCAGCGTCAAGCGACTCGCGAGGCGATCGTCAACCGCATCGTTCAAGCCATGCGCTGCACCCTCGTACTCGACGAAGTGCTGCAAACCACCGCAGATCAACTGCATGAAGCTCTAGAAATTAGCGGCTGCGCGATTTTGCAGCCAGATACCGCAGGCGGGATCGCGATTCGCTACATGAGCTCAAAGGCAGTCGGCAGAGAACTGGCGATCGGTCTAAATTGCGAATTTGCTCAATACTATCGCTCCTCCCTCGGCCGCGGAGAAACGATCACGATCACCGAGTTATCGAGTCTGGCCCCGTCCCTGCAAGCAGCAGCCGAATTCTTAGGGTTTCGCGCGATCGCGATCGCACCGCTGCTCTACCAGCAATCATTTTTAGGAGGAATTTGCCTCTATCAGTGCGATCGACCGCGCTCTTGGAATGCCGAAGAACTGTCGCTAGTCAAAGCTATTGCCGATCAGTGCGCGATCGCGATCCATCAAGCCGAACTCTACCAAACGGCCCAAACCGAACTAGCAGAACGCAAGCGCGCCGAAGCAGAAGTCCGCGGCATTCAGCAGCAACTAGCCACGATGGCAGCCAACATTCCCGGCTCAGTCTACCGCGCCGTGTTGCATCCAGACGGCAAGATGTCGATGCCCTACATCAGTCCAGGGGTGCGCGAACTTACTGGCTTCGATCCTGCAGAAGTCATGGCGTGCCCGCAACTATTGACCGAAATCATTCATCCAGACGACAAAACCTTGTTTGACGGCAGCGTAGCAACATCGTGTGACAATCTAGAACACTACGATCGCCAGTACCGGATTGTCTTGAATTCCGGCGAAACCAAGTGGGTGCAAGATAGCGCCAAATTTTCTCATAACAAAAACGGCGACGTAGTTATAGACGGAGTAACCCTCGATATCAGCGATCGGAAATTTGCCGAATCAGCGCTGCGACAAAGCGAACAGCGATTTCGATCGCTGATTGAAAACGCTACAGACATCACGATCATTCTTGACGGCGAGGGAATCTTTCGCTACATCAGCCCTTCGGTGAAGCGAATTTTAGGATACGCGCCCCATAAGGCGATCGGGCGCAGCGCCCTAGGGACAGTTCACCCAGACGACTGCGCCACGATCGCCCAAACCCTCCACAAAGCCCTTCAAAACCCCAAAAGAAGCCAGTCCCCAGTTGAGTATCGAGTCCGCCACCGCAACGGTTCTTGGTGTTATGTAGAAGCTGTAGCCACCAACTTGCTGCACGATCCTGCTGTCAAGGGAATCGTGATCAACTGTCACGACATCACTCAGCGCAAACTCGCCGAAGAACAACTGCTGCACGATGCTTTTCATGACGCCCTCACCGGATTACCCAACCGATCGCTATTTATCGATCGGCTAGAACACTCTGTGAGGCTGGCAAAAAGGCGCACAGACTACTTGTTTGCCGTGCTGTTTCTAGATTTAGACCGATTTAAAGTCGTCAACGATTCCCTCGGCCACGCCATCGGCGATCTACTGCTAGTGGCGATCGCCCGCCGTCTAGAAGCTTGTCTCAGGCCCGGAGATACAGTAGCCCGCATCGGGGGAGACGAATTCGTGCTTTTGCTGGAAGATATCGACGGCGTAAATGAAGCTAGTAGCATTGTCAACCGCCTGCAACAGCAAATCACATCTCCGATTTTGCTAGACGGACACGAAGTATTTATCACCGCCAGCATCGGCATTGCTTTGAGTTCTGATGAAGACCTGGAAACGACAAACCTGCTGCGCGACGCCGACACCGCCATGTACCGCGCCAAAAAACTCGGCCGAGCCCGACACGAAGTTTTTAACAGTTCCATGCACGCCCACGCTTTGCGACTGTTGCAGCTAGAAAATGACTTGCGGCGGGCGATCGAATCAATTAGAGACCAAGCCATAGAACAAGAATGTAATCCATGCACGCGATCGGGCTTACCTCCCTTATCCGCAGCCCCCCAGTTTATCATTCACTATCAGCCGATCGTCAGCATCGCCAATAACACAATTAACGGTTTCGAGGCCCTAGTGCGCTGGCAGCATCCAGAACGCGGCTTAATTTCCCCAGTTGAATTTATTCCCATCGCCGAAGAAACCGGATTAATCGTAGCCCTCGGCCGTTGGGTGCTACGCACAGCTTGCCAGCAAATCCGCCAGTGGCAGCAACTATTTCAAAACAACCCGCCCTTAAGCGTCAACGTCAACCTTTCAGTCAAACAGTTTTCTCAGCCAGATTTAATCGAATATATCGATCTAGTTCTCGAAGAAAGTCACCTCGACGGTAGCAGTTTAAAACTAGAAATTACCGAAAGCGTACTCATAGAAAATTCCGACTCAGTAACAGCAATGCTGGTGCAGCTTAGAGCCAGAAACATACACCTTTGCATCGACGACTTCGGCACCGGCTATTCATCCCTGTCCTACCTGCACCGCTTCCCCACCAATACCTTAAAAATAGACCGATCTTTTGTCAGCAGAATGGGAGGCGAGTTCGACCTAAGCAAAGGAAGTATTGACCCGACAGAGATTGTGCGGTCGATCGTTACTTTGTCGCACAATTTGGGCATGGATGTGGTAGCCGAAGGAGTCGAAGAAGCCTCGCAACTATCTATACTCAAAGGATTAAAATGCGAGTTCGCCCAAGGATTCTTTTTTTCCAAGCCAGTAGACTCTCAAACAGCAGCAATTCTGATCCGACAGCAAGCCGAAACTCAAGATTTGCTGACATTGAGTTTTTTAGAAAAAGGTCATTAAAAAAACACGGCATTTTGTGCGTCCCATTTCAGCATAAAATCTTAAAATATTTTAAAGCTGTCCCTAACTACTGGCGTCAGTTAATAACTACGGCATCGAAATCGCTATGACTATTGGCTACCTCGCCCTCGTTCTCCACGCCCACCTGCCTTTTGTCCGCCACCCCGAAAGCGACTACGTTTTAGAAGAAGAATGGCTGTTTGAGGCGATCGCCGAAACCTACATTCCCCTGCTGCAAGTCTTTGAGGGGCTGCTTCGCGACGGCATAGACTTTAAAATTACCATGAGCATGACACCGCCCTTGGTGGCGATGCTGCGCGACCCATTACTGCAAGACCGCTTCGACAACCACTTAGCGAAACTCGAAGAACTAGCGGATCTCGAAATTGAACACAACAGCGGCAACGGTCATCTCCGATATTTAGGCGAACATTACGCCGCCCACTTCTCTCAAGTTCGCAATTATTGGGAAAAGTGCGATCGAGATTTAGTCAAAGCCTTCAAAAAATTCCAAGACAGCAACAACCTCGAAATCATGACCTGCGGGGCCACCCACGGCTACTTACCGCTGATGAAAATGTACCCCGAGGCAGTTTGGGCGCAAATACAAGTAGCCTGCGAAAGCTACGAACAAAACTTCGGCCGCCGACCAAAAGGTATTTGGCTGCCCGAATGCGCCTATTACGAAGGCTTAGAGAGGATGTTAGCCGATGCCGGTCTCCGCTACTTTCTCACAGACGGTCACGGCATTCTCTACGCCCGCCCCCGTCCCCGCTACGGTAGCTACGCGCCAATTTTCACCGAATGCGGAGTAGCAGCCTTCGGTCGAGATCACGAATCATCGCAGCAGGTTTGGTCTTCCGAAGTCGGCTATCCCGGCGCAGCCGAATACCGAGAATTCTACAAAGATTTGGGTTGGGAAGCCGAATACGACTACATCAAACCCTACATCATGCCCAACGGCCAGCGCAAAAACACCGGGATTAAGTATCACAAAATCACCGGTCGCGGATTGGGTTTAGGCGACAAACAGTTATACGATCCGTACTGGGCGCGGGAAAAAACAGCCGAACACGCCAGCAACTTTGCTTTCAACCGCGAGCGGCAAGTCGAACACCTCAACGGCATCATGCAGCGCCCGCCGATTATTGTATCGCCTTACGACGCGGAACTTTTCGGTCACTGGTGGTACGAAGGGCCTTGGTTCTTAGATTACTTGTTCCGCAAGAGTTGGTACGACCAAAATACCTACGAGATGACGCATTTAGCCGATTATTTGCGGGGAAATCCGAATCAGCAAGTTTGCCGTCCGTCGCAGTCGAGTTGGGGTTTCCGGGGTTTTCACGAGTATTGGCTCAACGATACCAATGCTTGGATTTACCCGCACTTGCACAAAGCTGCGGAACGGATGATTGAGTTGGGAAGTATGGAACCGGAGGACGAATTGCAGTATCGGGCTTTGAACCAGGCCGCGCGGGAAGTGCTGTTAGCTCAATCGTCTGACTGGGCCTTTATCATGCGGACTGGGACGATGGTTCCCTATGCGGTGCGGCGGACTCGATCGCATTTAATGCGCTTTCACAAGCTGTACGATGAAGTCAAAGAAGGTAAAGTCGATTCCGGTTGGTTGGAGAAGGTCGAAGAGATTGACAACATTTTTCCTGAGATCAACTATCGCGTTTATCGATCGCTTTAATATCAAGTCCGGTAGTACCCGACTGGTATTATTTCAAGTTTTGTAGGGGTTCCTTCGCGCCTGATATTTGATAATTATCGACAAATGATATCAACCCGCCCAGCCCTTACCAGTCCGCTCTTACTTCCAGCCAATTCCCAACAAATTAAAACCCGCCAGCGCGGGTTTTTTATGGATAAAAATATAGCACGTTTTTATGTCCGCGCCCAAGCGTGCTACTTAACATTTACCGTAACTGTCAGTCAGAGAACGGGAGTAGAGGAGAACGGGAGTGAGGGAGTAGGGGAGTGTGAAAAAATTTTCCTTCTTCTCTCGAACCTCGAACCTCAGCATCCGTTACATCCTTGACATCCCGTACATGGCGGCGGAAGCCGAACTTCACGCTTGACTTCTGCTAAACCGGTTCTAGCTCATCTTCAAAGAACCAAGTCGCAAAACCGTTAAACTTCACAATCACGCCTACTCCACTGCCGTCAACCATTCTGAATCCGTCAACGGTGCCGACGGGATTTTCCTTGATCTTGCCCACGATATTTGCAGGTATCCGATCTCTGAGACGGCGCACCTTAACTCTCTGACCTACTTCTATTGCCACTGAAATTGTTCTCCTGCTCTATATAACCTCTATACAAGCGTCCATTTTACAGTTTGGCGGACTCGATCGAACAGCAACACCAGCAGACCGATCGCCCCAGACGATTTTTGGATCGAAATTTCGACCAACTTTTCCGAAAAGACGGTATTCTAGTCCGAGTTGCTCGATCGCGATCGCCGACGACCTACGGTTCCACAGCAGCAAGCTTCACTCGCCAGACCCAGCCGCACTGCTACAGATCATTATTTTTTATCGCTTTGCAAAAATATTTTTTTATTAACTCCCACAATTACAATATTTCTACCCAATTATTCATCCTTCCGGCCGAATGCAAAAAGCACTCACTAGCAGTAATAAATTTTATGTTTGTTATATACAAATACTCATCCATGAACCTTGACATCGGCGCAAACTCTTGCTATAAAAGACTTTGAGTGTGGCAGATAAAATTTCCCCAAGGTCGGAGTTTAGTCAACGGGCACGTTGTAAAACTTTACTAAAACTTCACAATAAACAGAAGATTTAATGGTAAGAGTTGATGCTGAGAAAGCTTATTTTGGCTGCTGTTTGATAGAATAAAAAGTGGAACGATTGCCGGATGTAGGGAGTCTAAGAAAGGAAATGAAGTGTAGGAACTTCAAAATGACAAAATCGAAATTATGAAGAAAATTTTTACGTGCTGGCGATCGAGCAAAATTCCGTTGAGAAGTTTGTCCTTGGCTGTGTTGGCCTGTCTGCCGGCATGGAGCGGGGCGATCGCCAGTCCGATCTCTCCATCCCTCAAACAGCAGTCAAACTTTACTAAAATTGTCTCAGATCCTCGACCGCCAGCAAAGCCGAGCGACTCAAAATATCCAGAAAATCCGGCAGAATCGGGGGCGAATCCATCCCCAGCAGCAACCACCAACGCTCAGGGAACAGCGGCCCGACGATCGCTCCAAATTACTGAAATTCGCGGTACTGTCAGCTTTAAGGGCAGACCAGCAGTCGCGGGCGATCGGCTCACAGAACCCGGAGACGAAATCATCACCGGCGCAGATTCCACAGCCAGGATCGCGATCGACAACAACGGCGGCATCGTGGAAGTTGCCCAAAACACTGCAGTCAGAATATCCAATTTGTCTGGTAGTGCAGAGGGCGAAAAAGAGACAGCCATTTTTGTCAGCAGGGGGCGAGTCAGGTTGTCCGTCAGCAAAACAAATGCGACAACTCCCGCAGCCAACACCTCAACAATTATCCCGCCGAACCAAATTGCCGCCCTCAATACCTTCAGCGGACTCGGCAACTCCATGCAAATTGCCCAACAAAAAAAATCTGCCAGAACCGCCCCTGTCAGGGTAGAAACCCCCGAAGGCGTGGCCGGAGTCCGCGGCACTTCCTTTGGAGTCAGCGTCAGCGACGGCAAAACCTCAGTCGAAACTATTGAAGGTGCCGTCGCAGTATCCGGGAGCACCGACTCCGAAGTCGTTGTCAACGGCGGCAGCGCGACGACAATTTTCCGTCAATCTCCTCCCGCGCCCACCTCAACAAGCCCTCACCTAGCAGAACTCCAAGTCCGCAGTTTGTTCAGACTCAGTGGCAATATCTATCGCCTCAGCGGTCAAATTAACCCGATCGACATAATTTATGTCAATAACGAAGCGATTAAGATCGATCGAGACGGCAAGTTCAAGATCCAAGGGGTTTTACCTCCCAGCCGCCGCCTCAACATCGTAGTGCTAGCCCCCTCCGTCAGACAACGGCATTACATCCTTGTAGTGCCCTAAACAGCCTATCTAGCTGTAAGGAGTTAGATCTGAGATATGACACCAGTTTCAACTCAATTGACCGAGCGAAAAAAGGTTAGTAGTGCGGACTTGAGTCCGCAAAATAGAATAGTGTCCGGTAAATTTACAGTTCAGAAAAAGGTTAGTAGTGTGGACTTGAGTCCGCAAAATAGAATAGTATCCGGTAAATTTACAGTTCAAAAATTGGTTATTAGTGCGGAATTCAGTCCGCATTACTAACCTTTTTTATTATGGTAATCGGCGACGCTTGGCTTGATAATTTCGTTTACAGACGAAGCATTTAGCGGTGAATCTGTGCAGTCAAAATAAACAAAATTTGCACCCGCGCTTTGTGCTTGCGGTATTGTAAAAGTTCAATAGCATAAATTTTCTCGAACCTCGGACGCGAATGTCATATCAATTCCGGTTGCACTCATACATAATGTTAACAGTCAACAGTCAACAGTTAACAGTTAATAGTGAATTTACTATTCCGATAAAGAGATAATTTGATATCAATTATAGTGTTATATTAATTGCATGAAGTTCAAAAAACTGATTGAGCATTTCAAACGTCAACCCATCGCCATCCGGCAATATATAATCACAAATCCTCCCTGGATGACAGGTGCTTTAGCAGGCGTAGTTTCTGTACTAATGCTGCACTTGGGAATGTGGAAACCCCTAGACTATTTAGGATACAAAACACTATTTGAAATTCGAGAATCGGGAATTTTGCCAAATCCAGGGTGGGATTCGAGAATTGCCGTAATTGCGATCGAACCCCAAAGCTTGCAGGAATACGGTAAATTTCCTTGGCCGCGCAATCGCTACGCCGAATTGCTGCAGGCGCTGAAAAAATCTCCCCCCACAGCAATTGGCTTCGACATTCTTTTTCTCGATCCGAGTCCGAAAGATGATATTTTAGCGGAGGCGATCGCCGCCAATGGCAAAGTTGTACTCCCGAGAACCACCAAAGAAGAACCAGTAGCATCTTTAAAAGCAGTAGCCGCAGGTGTCGGACACATAATGCACGAGGCCAACAGCGACGGCATTAGCCGCGATTCAACAATGTTTCTGGGATCTATTCCTAATTTCGGTTTAGCAATGGTTCAGAGGTATAATGCTGCTAACCCGCAAAATCCTGTATTGCTACCGCAGCCAGAAAATATGCAAGACCAAAAAGTCTGGATTAACTGGCCAGGGAAAACAAAAAATCTACCAACCTACGCTTTTGTTGATGTTGTAAAAGGTAGAATTCCTGAAAATGCTTTCGCGAATAAATTAGTCTTAGTTGGTGTCGTCGCTACCGGTGTCGATCAGATATCTACCCCTCTCAACAAAACTACGGCTGGGGTTTATTTATATGCGGCGTTGATTGACAATTTACTCGATCGACGCTTGCTGCAGCGGCTACCGGTACTGTTAGAATTTTTTTTATTGTTGGGAATTGGGCCGCTGACGGCTTTGGTTCTGTGCAACCGAGGTGTTAAAGAGAGAATTGCGATCACCCTCGGTTTACCTGTCGTTTGGATTGCCGCCGCTGCTGTATTATTTAGCTACTATTTTTGGTGGATTCCCATTGCCGCACCCATCGGCACTTTAATATTATCAAGCACTGCTTTGCAACTGCGGGAACAATACGAAAAACAGCAGTTAATGAGGTTGTTTGAAAAGCACGTCGCCCCCGAAACTGCTCAGCTTATTTGGAAGCGCAAAGCGGAGATATTTGAACAAGGAGAACTCGAACCTCAAGAACTTACAGCAACTGTGCTGTTTATGGATATTCGCAGTTTTACTTCGATTTCCGAAAAAATGCCCGCGCGGGATTTACTCACCTGGCTGAACAATTATTTAGAAGCGATGACTGACTGTATTATGGATCACGGCGGCGTTGTCGATAAGTACATCGGCGATGCAATTATGGCAGTTTTTGGAGTGCCTTTTTGCCAAACAGAATATCCCGCAATTCAACAAGATGCTTTGAATGCAGTTGCGGCTTGCATCGCCATGCACGAAAAACTGAACGAAATTAACCAGAAGCTGAGAATTGAACGCAAACCTTTAATTAAGTTTGGCATAGGTTTGCATACCGGACAGTTAATTGCTGGTAGCGTTGGCGGTTCCCGGCGTTTGAATTATTCTGTGATCGGCGATGCTGTCAATGTTGCCGCTAGATTGGAGGCGATGAATAAGCAAATTGTTTCTGACAGTCCTTTTAATTTGTTGGTGACGGGGAAGACTTTTGATTACGTGTGCGATCGCTACGAAGGCCAAAAAGTAGGATCGATTCAATTACGGGGCAAACAAGAAGAGACTGTGGTTTATGCTATTTTGGGCGAAAAGTAATAGTTATTGGTTATTGGTTATTGGTTATTGGTTATTAGTCATTAGTCATATCGTTTCCGGTTGCATCGGAATGATTTAACCGGCGCTAGAACACAGAGTACACAGAGTCCGAGAATATATATCTGAATCATTCCGATGCAACCGGATTTGATATCATTAGTCAGTAGGGGCGGTGGATGGTGCGGGCCCGCCCTTCTTCTTAACAGCCAACAGCCAACAGCCAACAGTCAACAGTCAACAGTCAACAGCCAGCAGTCAACAGCCAGCAGGAAACAGTCAACAGCCAACAGTCAACAGTCAACAGTCAACTAACCCAACCCTTCAATCAACAAATTGCGAGCACTTTTTAACGCTTCCGGCAACTTACTAACATCACGTCCGCCAGCTTGCGCCAAATTAGGCCGCCCGCCTCCTTTTCCGCCACAAAGTTGAGCAATTCCCCCGATAAACTTGCCAGCTTGCAATCCTATTTTATTGACTTCTGGACTAAAAGCTGCTACTAAACTTACCTTATCCGGTTCAGGAATTGAGGCCAAAACTACCGCAGCATTTCCTAATTTTTGCTGCAATCTTTCCGCCGCAGTTTTCAGCGCTTCTGTATCCACATCACCCAATTGAGCTACAATGATTTTGAATTCACCGAGATCCTCAGCCGCATTTAGCAATTGGTCAGATTTCGCGATCGCCAATTCCGACTTTACAGCAGCCAACTGTTTCTGAGTATCCTTCAACTCGTTTTGCAAATTAGTAATCCGGTTGGGTAACTCTTCCGGCTTCGCCTTAAATCGATCGCCCAAATCGCGCACAACCTTGTCTCGCACATTCAAATAATCCAAAACAGCTTGGCCCGAAACCGCCTCAATCCGGCGAGTACCAGCCGCAACCCCAGCCTCCGAAACAATCTTAAACAGCCCGATTTCTGCCGTATTGCTGACGTGAGTTCCGCCGCACAATTCCATCGAAACGCCGGGAAAATCGATAACCCGCACCACGTCGCCGTACTTCTCGCCAAACATCGCAGTCGCGCCTTTTTCCCTCGCTTGGGCGATCGGCATTTCTGCAACGACCGCAGCGTGCGCCTCAGCAATCCAACTATTAACTAAATCCTCAATTTTCTGCAACTCTTCTGCGGTCACAGCGCGCGGAGAATTGAAATCAAACCGCAATCTTTCTGACGATACCAGCGAACCAGCTTGCGAAATCGAATCATCCACAATTTTTCGCAAAGCTGATTGTAATAAGTGAGTTGCTGTGTGGTTAGCCTGAATTCTGCGGCGACCGCTATTGTCAATCTTCGCAGTAATACTATCGCCAACTCTCAGGGTTCCCCGTTCCACAAAGCCGAAATGCACGAAGAAATCCGATTCCTTCTTCACATCATCAACTCTTACTAACAAACCATCACCATTATCTCCGCTTTTCAAATAACCTTTATCCCCAATTTGTCCGCCGGATTCTGCATAAAACGGCGTTTGGTTCAAAACAACTTGTACCTCAGTCCCTGCCGCTGCTTCCTCCACAGATTTGCCGTCAACCAAGATAACTTCCACCTCAGCTAAACTCGACAATTCAGCATAACCGACAAACTCAGTTCCCTGGATAGTTTCAGCCAACTTATCCAAGGAACCTTGCACTGTCAAATCAATTGTTTGATGAGCTTCTTTGGCGCGAGTTTGCTGTTCCTTCATCGCGACTTCAAAGCCGTCCAAGTCAACCGTAATTCCCTGTTCTTCAGCAATTTCTTGTGTCAGTTCTAAGGGGAAACCGTAGGTATCGTAAAGGGTGAAAGCATCTTGACCGCTGATTTGTTGGTTGGCTTGCTGTTTTGTGCGATCGACAATTTCTTCCAGCAGCTTCTCTCCGCGTTCTAAAGTCTTGAGAAACTGCGCCTCTTCCCTGGCTAATTCTGCCTTAATTTGAGCTTCGCGCGATCGCACGTTGGGATACGCTGCTTCCGAAAGGGCGATCGCACTTTCAGCCACCCGCACCGTAAATTCGCCCTGAATTCCAATCAGCCGCCCGTGGCGCACCACCCGGCGAATCAACCGCCGCAAAATGTAACCCCGACCCACATTCGACGCGCGAATTTCGTCCGCAATCATGTGCACCACAGCCCGAATGTGATCGCCAATTACTTTCAGCGAAACCTTGACTTTTTCATCGCTATTGTGGTAATCAATCCCGGCAATTTCCGCCGCCGATTGAACGATCGGAAAAATCAAATCTGTTTCGTAATTGTTAGGGACTTTCTGGAGGATTTGCGCCATCCGTTCCAATCCCATCCCAGTATCAATATTTTGATTTTGCAGCGGTGTTAAGTTGCCCTCTGCATCTTTATTGTACTGCATGAAAACCAGGTTATAAAATTCGATAAACCTGCTATCATCTTCGAGATCGATATTGTCGCCTTTTTCTGGATGAAAATCGTAGTAAATCTCGGAACAAGGGCCGCAGGGGCCTGTGGGGCCAGATTGCCAGAAATTGTCTGCTTCTCCCATGCGTTGAATTCGATCGCCCGGAATGCCAATTTCATCGCGCCAAATCGCAAAGGCTTCGTCATCTTCTCGGAAAACACTCACAACTAAATTGGATGCTGGTAAACCGAAAACTTCCGTGGAAAGTTCCCAAGCCCAGGCGATCGCCTGTTTCTTGAAATAATCCCCGAAACTGAAGTTACCCAACATCTCAAAAAACGTGTGGTGGCGGGCGGTGCGGCCTACGTTTTCGATGTCGTTGGTGCGGATGCACTTTTGCGAAGTTGTGGCGCGCGGCGAAGTGGCGGCGCGCTGACCGAGAAATATTGGCTTGAATTGTAGCATTCCGGCGATCGTCAGCAACACTGTCGGATCTTCCGGCACCAAAGAAGCGCTGGGCAAGATTTTATGTCCCCGCTGGGCATAAAAGTCGAGGAATGTTTGGCGGATTTCGCTACCACTGAGACATTTAGGAGAAATAGACATGAGAAAAGCACTTAAGTATGTGAAGATGTAGCAACAATAGAATTTATAGGACTTACGCACGGATGTCCAGAAACCCGGTTTTTTAAATAGAATACTTGCTTAAAATCCAATACGGTTAAGTTAAGCCCGATCCCCCCTAACCCCCCTTAAGAAGGGGGGAACAAGAAAGCTCTCAAAGTCAACCCCTACTCCCCTTTTTAAGGGGGATTTAGGGGGATCTCCGGGGAATCAACAGTGTTAACCCAAGCGTATTTGCTTAAAATCCTCAATCTCGGTGAAAAAACCCGGTTTCTTTGTTCGGAGTGCGTGAGTCCTAACTTACATCTATGTGGATATTAATATCATTATACGTAGTAATGTAAAGACCTATCAAGTTTTGCAAATAGTGCTTTACTACTCCGAAAGCTCGTGCTAACTTAATAATAGACACCGGGACAGAAAGAAACAGGAGGTCGCTATATTTAGAAGCAAAGTTCAAGGATATAGGCATGGTGTCTCCGGTCTACATTCCCCAGCGCAGCCGAAATTAACCGAACACAACTTGGAATAGTGGCAAAACTAGCGATCGCGCAGTTAAGCCAAACCGCAGTCGAGTCAGACTTATTGTGCTTGCGGATTAAAAGTAAAGTTGCACAAATTGTCAACCCTAGTAAGTAATCGTTCTTTACCGGAAACACATCTCGTTTGTTAGAAAAAACAAAGCTCTCATATTATTGGGTCTGATCGCTGTCGATCGGGCCCTACGCTTTTTGAGAGGAAGACGGGGAGAAAGTTCGATGTTTATTCTTCAGTCTGCGGATGCGGAGGAAAGTTGGTGCAGTCCTGATTTTAACCGCCGAGTTGGATCTTTCGAGCCATATATGATATCACGTCCTGTCTGCGATCGTAACAAAAACGGTTCGTAGTGCGGACTTTATTCTGCACTAGAAACCAATTTTATCGTTGTGAATCGACCAGACAGGATATTATAGATAGTTGCACTGGTGCGCGTCCGCCCCTTTTTTTGCCGTGACCTAGATGCCCTAGCATTAGGCGCGCTCAAAGATGCGATATCATGGAAAAGTCAAGACAAGACATTAAAACCTATCCCCTGTATAGCAGGAAACTCTAAGCTTGAGGAGCTTGCTGCAAAGCAAGAATAGCAAACCGCCATTTTAGGTTACAAAACCCACCCTAAGAATTTGAATCTCAGGATATAAAGGAGTCAAAACTCTAAAAAATCCCCTCCCCGACACAGGGGTGAGAGTTTCAAGCAATAGAGTTCTGTCAAGTCAAAAAAAGTAGTGCAGCCAACTGTTGTAATAAATCACCACAGAAAAAGCTGCAGGCGCGTCTTTAGAGCCTACTTAAAATGCTCGACAGGCAAATTAACAAAAAATTCCACACAGTTCTAAAACTCACAATATCGGGAGATTCGAGGTACAAACATGGCAGAAATCACTAAAGAAGAAATGCGCGAACGGCTGGGAAATATAGACCAGATTCGAGATATAATTTTCGGGGCGCAGCTTAGAGAATACGACAATCGCTTCGATAAAATAGATTCTGAGCTGTCAATGATGCAGCAAGATAACCAAGCTCGCATCGAACAGATAAAAACAGTTCTATCTGCAGAAATGAAGGTGGCAATTGATTCGTTAGAAAAGAAAGTTAAATCGCTCACCTCAAACACGCAAGAAGAAAACGCCGACCTCCGCCAGCAAATCGATCGCGTTAACCGCAAATTCTCCAGCAGCGTAGAATCCCTCGACGAAGCGATAGACAATCAAACCAGTTCGATTCGCGACGAACTCTCCCAAACCAGAGAGCGACTCTCCGAAGAAACCCGCACTCTTAAAACACAGGTTTTTGAAGAACTCGACCGCCGCTTTTCCATGCTCAGAGACGTTAAAGTTTCCAGAGATGACATGGCAGAAATTCTGTTTGAACTAGGCATGAGGCTCAAAGGAACAGAATTTGTCCCCGAACTTAAAGGCGTTACTGATAATAAATTAAATAACGAATTCTTGTTGCCGGAGCGCCACCACCACGGATAATCACGCATGGCTTTACCGAAAGAAAATCCAGTAGGTGAAAATCAGCTAGAGGGTTTTGTTTCTCAACCTGACGAGTCTGCTGCCAGCGCAGCAACCCAGCTAGAACCATTCCTGAATCTGTTACTCGATCTCAAAATTATTGCTGATTCAAACCAGCAAAATTCCGATTGCAAAAGTGACAGCAACAGCGAAAACCATCGAGCTGGGACCCTCGACGGGTTGATGGATTTGTTACCTATTTCCTCAGCAGAAGCAGAGGAAATTACCACAACTGCCCCCTCAAACACTCAATCTCCCCAATCCGAAGCTGACAGCAACAGCAAAAACCATCGAGCCGCAGCTCCCGGCGGGTTGATGGATTTGTCAGGTATTTCTCGGCAAGAGCAAGAGGAAATTGCAGCGCCGCAAAATCCCGATTCCGAAAGTCACAGCAACACCAAAAAAGCTCAAGCTGGAGCCCTCGGCGGGTTGATGGATTTGTTAGGTATTTCTGAGCGAGAGCAAGAGGAAATTGCAGCGAGCGTCCAGCACAAAACTGCCTCTGGCGAACCCAAATCTACAAATTTTCCGGCCGTTGTAGGCGAGTCGAAAAGCAAGCTTTTCCCTACTCAAAAACTCAACAGTTCTGAACTAGAAAGAAACTATTCCTCCGCTAAAACTATAGATATTTCCGCAGATGTTTCGGAGTTTGAGAGAGAATCGCCTGACTTGACAATTTCAGATTATCCTCAGTACGTACAGGCGGAAAAATCCCAGGATTTAGACACGGCTTTAGAGGATTTGTCCGATCGCCAAACTCTAGAATCACCCGCAGCAACTAATCCAAATGCCGCAGTTTCCGCACCTTCACAGCCGTCAGAAAAAATGTATCTAGATGCGGTGGTTGCTTCGCTGCCATTGATGGCAGAGTTGCCAGAACAGCCGACACCGATATCGCAGCGAGCAGAAATATTAGGCGAAATTAAACAAGACTTAAATGAAGCCGACAACGCGATGGAAAGGCTGCAAAGTCTGATTTTTGGCTCGCAAATCTCGGATATCGAGCAAGTCAAAAATCTCCTCGAACAAAACGACTTGCCCGGTGTGCGTCACCTGATGGTAACAATCAACGATAAATTAGGAAAACTCGAACACCAAATCCACGATCCCCAAGAACTGATCGCGCTGATGCTGCCTTGGATCGCAGAAATTCTTAGCCGCAAAATTACCGATTCCCGAGAAGAAGTTGTTAACGCGATCGTGCCAATTATTGATGAAGTCATTAGGGCAAAAACGGTAGAAAACAGGCCAGCAATGAGTTCGGCGATCGCTGAATTGCTCCCAGATGCCCTTGCTCAACAAATAAAAAATTCGCCACAAGAAATTGCTAAGGCGATCGCCCCAGAAATCGGCATGGCAATTAAAGAGCAAATTCGCCTTGACCAAGAGTCGATCGCCCAAGCCCTCGCCCCGGAAATGGGCAAAGCGATTACAGCCCAAATACAACTCGAACGAGACGCAATGGTGGATGCCCTCTATCCAGTCATAGGCAATACTATTGCCAGATACATGACAGAAGCTATCAAGACAATCAATGAAAAAGTGTCAAATGCCATGAGCGTGGAAGGAGTGAAGCGCAAAATTCGCTCCAAAGTACAAGGAGTCTCCGAAGCCGAATTGATCCTCAAAGAATCAGTACCCTTTACCATCCAAGCAGTATTCTTAATTCACAAAGCATCAGGCTTAATAATTTCCGAAGTTCAACACTCCGAAAGTTATCAGTTAGAATCAGAAATGGTAGCAGGAATGCTCACAGCTATTCGCAGCTTTGTTAACGAGTGTATCGTTCAGCCTGGTGAAGTTTCCGAACTCAATCAAATTGAATACGGCGACTCAAAAATTCTGCTAGAAGTAGCGGGATACTGCTACATGGCAGTCGTAATTAAAGGAGAACCGCCAGAATCGTTCATCAACAAACTGCGGAAAACACTTAGCAATCTCATTCTTAGTTACGCTCAATTAATTCACGAATTTAACGGCGACCCCGATACTATACCGGAGTCGCTGCACCCGTTTATCAAAACTTTATTCGACCCGCTGGACAAGAAAAAATCCACAAAACCCCCGATCGCCCTAGCCGGGATCAGTTTACTCGCCCTCAGCTTAATCTTAGTACCTTGGGGAATGTATCAGTATCGCCGCAGCATCGACCGCCCCGTGGTAGCAAATGTCGCTTTAGCTTTAGCATCGACCCCAGAATTAGCAGTTTACCGCTTAAACGCCGACGTTGAGGGAAACACTCTCAAATTAACCGGAAAATTGCCAAATCCAGAATTGCGGGCAAAAGCCGAAAAAATAGCTGCATCAACTGTACCAAATCTGAAATTAGACAATCAAATAATCGCTGTAGATGTACCTCCCGACCCTGTTTTGACAGCGGGAGAAGTGCAGCGAATTACTGCTGTTTTGAACCAGAGGGAGGGCGTTTCTATTTCTAGTCGCTATGGCGATCGCAAAGTGACAGTAGAGGGCACAATCACCGACGCTGCAGACTCACAAAAAATTGCTCAGTCCCTCAAACAAATTCCCGGCGTTCAGTCCGTCGTCAGCACGATTAAACTAGATCCGCTCCAGATCTCAAGCCGCATCTACTTTGACCCAGGAACGGCGAAATTAGACTCAACATCCGCAGAAATCATCGCCAGTGTCAAAAAATTCATGGATCGATATCCTCAAAAACATATTAAGATAATTGGGCACAGCGATGGAACTGGCGAAGTTGCCACAAATCAACGGCTGTCGCTCCGGCGTGCTGCAGCAGTGCGAGATGCTTTGATGCGGCAAGGTGCAGACCCCAAGCGCCTTCAAACGATCGCCAGCCCCAATTCACCCGACGGCGTAGAACCCAATCAACCGCTACTTTTGAGCAGATGCGTGATATTTGAACCAATAACTAAGACCGCAAACGGCAAATAATTATGTCAGTTACTATATCTAAAAAAATGTGCATGATCGGCGATTTTGGCGTGGGTAAAACCAGCTTAATCCGCCGTTTTGTCGATCGGCAATTCAGCGACGAGTACCTCTCCACTGTAGGAGTCAAAATTTCCAGCAAAATTATTACATTAGAAAATATAAAACAGCAGGCAAACGTCACAGCCAAGTTGCTGATTTGGGACTTAGAAGGGCATACAAAATTCAAAGGAATTGCACCGACTTACTTGCAAGGAGCTAGCGGTGTTTTAATCGTTGCCGATGTCAGCCGAACCGAAACAGTTGAGCGAATCCCCGAACACATTAAGCTTTTTTCTTCAGTCAATCCCAAAGGGTTAATTATCATCGCCTTGAACAAAGTAGACTTGATAGACGAAGAAAAATTGGCAATGCTAGTGGAAATCTGCCATGCGATCGCTAAAGACAAAGTAATAGCAGTTTACACCACATCTGCCAAAACAGGCCAAGACGTTGACGAAATTTTCCACAAACTAGCTTACACAATGGTAGAACAAACATGAACTCCCTTTTTAAGAAACTCTTAGGCCCGCGACAAACAGAGTATCTGGTAGTAAATCACAACTTCATCATTCAGGAAACCTCCGCCGAAGCACAGCATTATGCCGATACTCCCGGCGACGCGCTCCCCGGTACAGATGCTCGCATCAGTTTTCCCGAATTGATTGGTATTGAAAATATCCTGATTTCCATCGCAATGGGACGGCGGCCGAGTTTTGAAATCAAAGGTATCGCTCGGTTTGCCGACAACAACCACCCTTTATACTTCGATATGTTGGCAGTAGAACATGAAAACGAACAAGGTGTGGCAAATAATTTGCTCATTTTGATTGAAGATGCCACAGAAAAAATGGTGATGAAGCAATCATTAATTCAGAGAGCGAATGAAGCTAATCTGTTGTTGAGCGCCCTAGCAGCTTCTAAAGATTATATAGATAAAGTTATTAGCTCGATGGGCGATGCTTTGTTAGTGACAACAACCTTAGGAATTATCAAAACAGTCAATCAATCGGCACAAGGGTTATTTGGGTATAGCGAAGCAGAATTAATCGACCATCCACTCTCCAAAATAGTAGTCGAAGAAACCTTGCTTTACCAAGCTCGCCATCGCTATATTTTGTCTCAAAAAGAGCTACTCCGAGAACTGGAAGTAGTCTGTACTACCAAAACAGGAGAAGAAATTTGGGTAGAATTTTCCTGTTCGGCAATTCAGACAGAATTACAAGGACTTTACGATTTCATCTATATCGGCAGAGACATCACAGAACGCAAACAACAAGATATAGAAATTCGTAGTTCTTTGGTAAAAGAGCAAGAACTCAGACAAATAAAATCTCGTTTTTTTTCAATGCTTGCTCACGAATTCGGCAATCCTTTAAATACAGTATTATTTGCTACTCAAATCCTCAAAGAATACGGCGACTCAATCACCCACGCAGAAAAACAAGAATATCTCGGACACGTTAAATCAGCATCTAAACACATGGCTCACCTATTAGATGATGTGCGGTTGCTCAGCAGCGCCGAAGCCGGAAAACTCCAATTCAATCCCGCACCAGTTGACTTGCAAAAATTTTGCAGCGAATTAGTAGAATCAATTAAAATTAGTGAGGGAAAAGATCGTAAAATTAACTTTATTTGCCGACAATCAACTCCGCCTGCGAAAAAATCCGATCGCGATTCGGAGAAAACACAACCAGATCCCGAACTCGATCCAAAATTGCTGCGGCACATCTTGACAAACTTGATTTCTAATGCAGTAAAATATTCACCTACCGAAAGCAATATTTATTTTCAATTAAATTGTTATCATGAAAAAGCTATATTTAAAATTCAAGACGCAGGCATTGGCATTCCGATAGAAGACCAAGAACAACTATTTGAATCCTATTACCGGGCCCAAAATGTCGGAAAAATCCCCGGTACAGGACTGGGTTTATCTATAGTCAAGCAGTGTGTAGACTTGCACGGAGGTCAAATCGAATTTTCCAGCGAGACAGGGTTAGGCACTACCTTTATAGTCACCATTCCATTTTACCAACAAAAATAATACAATTTGCGATTTGCGATTTGGGAATTACCCCGCTCAAAAACGGGTACTTGCTTGCAGATCATCTATGGAGTAATATCGTGTTTGATGATAAACCGCAGTAAAATTGGTTCGTAGTGCGGACTTTAGTCCGCAGCAGAAGAACGGACACGAGGACGCACGCGCGATCGAACTGTTTTTGTTATGATAGTCGATAGGACAGGATATAAATCTAAAATTTACTGATTGATAACTATCAGGAACAGAGGGCGTATTCACTACTAAGAATCCAACATGAACACCCTGTTAAAAAAACTGTTGGTTCCCCACCACCTGGAGTACCTAGCACTCGATAAAGACTTTTTAATCCAAGAGACATCTTTCCAAGTGCAGCGCTTCGCCGACTTTCCCGAAGAAGTAACGGCCGGCAACGATGTGCGGCTTCCTTTTCCTGAATTGGTGGGAACTGAAGAAATTTTAATCGATATTTTTGAAGGGCGGTTGCCAAACTTTGAATTTAAAGCGATAACTCGGGTACTAGAAAATGGCTCGCGGCTTTATTTTGATATGTATATCGTCGAATTCAGCAATGACGATAATTATCAGAGATTAATTATATTTTTTGAAGACGTAACCGACAGGATGGGTTTAGAACAAACTCTAGTCCAAGCTACCAATGAAATGAATATTTTATTGAGTACCTTAGCCGCTACTAATAATTATGTTGAAAAAATTATTACTTCAATTGCTGAAGTTTTGTTGGTGACAACTGCATCGGGAAAAATCAAAAAAATCAATCAAGCGACTCAAGATTTATTCGGTTACAGCGAATCAGAATTAGTAGGACAGCAAATAAACGCTCTTGCTGCTGATGGTGAATCTTTGCAAGCAGTCAGCCAACAGCAGCCTCAATCCTCTCCAAGCAATGTCGAAGTAGTTTGCACGGCAAAAACCGGAGAAAAGTTCACAGTTGCTTTTTCCTGTACGCCAATTCCGAGTGAAATTCAAGGAATTTCTCAAACAAGAGCCGCCCTCCAAGATTTCGTGTACATCGGCCGCGACGTTACAGATAGAGAGCGAGCCCGCAAGCGAAAACTAGCTCAGTACGTCACCACTCGTATCCTGTCTACATCCGAAACAATCAAAAAAGCTCTAACAGCAATTCTTCCCGTAATTTGTGATAGTTTGGGATGGGATACCGCCGAACTTTGGATGCCGGAAGCTGGCGAAAAACTGCTGTCAGGAAGTAAGAGAATAACTGCGGTTTCCGACCCCAATTTGCTGCGCTGCGTGGTCAGTTGGAGAAAACGATCGGTTTCTATCCCTAAATTTGCCGAATTTGGCGAACAAATGACCTGTGAGTTGGGCGAAGGATTGCCCGGTCTCGTTTGGGCTAGCGGTTCCCCTGAGTGGATTGCCGATGTCACAAAAAGTGACATTTTTCTGCGCCGAGAAATCGCTGTTGCAGAAGGACTGCACGGAGCTTTTGCCTTCCCTATTTTGGGCGATTACGAGCAGGAAACTTCGGAAAAGTCTGTGTTGGGAGTGATGACTTTTTTTAGTTGTGAAGTGCGGAGTTTTGATGAAGAATTGCTCCAAATAATGGGGACAATCGGCAGTCAACTCGGTCAATTTATTAAGCGTAAACAAGCTGAAATAGCCTTGCAGGAAAGCGAAGAACAACTGCGAGATTTATTTGAAAATGCTACTGATTTAATTCAAAGTATTGGAGATGACGGTCATTTTTTGTATGTAAATCGGGCTTGGCGGGAAACTCTGGGCTACAGCGAAGCAGAAATTGCTAAAATGAGTGTTTTTGATATTATTCATCCCAACAGTTCCCCTGAGTCTCTGGATATATTATATCAAGCTATCAGTAAAAATAACTTTAATGAAGATAAATTTTATCCCGATTCTATCGAAGTAATATTTATTACGAAGGATTCAAAACAAATTTTGTTAGAAGGCAGCATAAGCTGTAAATTTTCGGAAGGTTCGTTAGTGGCGATTCGCGCTATTTTGCGAGATATTACTGCTCGAAAAGTGGCAGAAGATGCCCTGGCACAATCGGTGTCTTTGCTGCAAGCAACGTTTGATTCTACTGCTGACGGTATTTTAGCTATTGACAGGAACGGAAAAATAGTCAGTTTCAATCGAGAATTTGTGGAAATGTGGGGGATACCTAATGAAGTGATGGCGCTGCGAGACGATGCTACAACGATCGCTTTTGTGCTGAACCAACTCAAAGATCCCCAAGGATTCCAAGACAGAATAGAATCGCTTTACGATCAGCCAGAAGCCGAAAGTTTCGATTTGTTGGAATTTCAAGATGGCCGATTTTTTGAACGCTATTCGGAACCGCAGCGGCTGGGAGATAAGATTATCGGCAGAGTCTGGAGTTACCACGATATTACGGAACGCAAGCAAGCTGAAGATGCCTTGCGGGAAGAACAAGCAAAATCAGAAAAGTTGCTGTTAAATATTTTGCCGAAGGCAATAGCAGAACGCCTCAAACAAAATGAAACTACTATTGCTGAATATTTTCCTGAAGTGACGGTTTTGTTTGCAGATATTGTGGGGTTTACCGCTTTGTCTAGCACGATGAATCCGATCGCTCTGGTGGAACTCCTCAATAAAGTTTTTTCAAGATTCGATTTGTTGTGCGAACAGCACGGCTTAGAAAAAATCAAGACAATTGGCGACGCATACATGGTTGTGGGAGGGCTGCCGAATCCCAGGGCAGATCACGCTGAGGCGATCGCCAAACTGGCTCTAGATATGCAAACAGAAATGGCTCGGTTTCATCAGAAGAATCACAAATTTTTTAGCATCCGCATCGGTATCCACAGCGGCCCGGTTGTGGCCGGAGTTATTGGCATCAAAAAGTTTATTTATGATTTGTGGGGCGACACGGTAAATATTGCTTCCCGAATGGAGTCTCACGGTATATCTTGGCGGATTCAAGTCAGCGAAACTACTTATAAGTTATTGGAACACCAATATTTATTTCAGGAACGGGGAATTATTCAAGTTAAAGGAAAAGGGGGTATGAAAACTTATCTGCTAGTTAGAAAAAAAAACAAGTAGTCAGTAGTCAGTGGTCAGTAGTCAGTAGTCAGTAGTCAGTAGTTATTAGTCAGTAGTTATTAGTCATATTGTTTCCGGTTGCATCGGAATGATGTTAACAGTCAACAGTCAACAGTTAACAGTCAACAGTTAACAGTCAACAGTTAACAGTTAACAGTGAATTTACTATTGCGATGAAGAGAGGATTTGATATCATGAGTCAGGAGTCATTTGGCTGATGACTAAAAGTGTTGCTAAAGTTAGTTAACAATACTTTGTAGGTCTAGACTGATGGAATTTACGAATTTGTTGACAAATTTACGATCGCCCTTAGAATTTGTCGATCGCCCGCCAGTGACGGTTGCGCCCTCAACTTTGCTCCCAGAGGCGATCGCCCTGATGCGTCGGGCGACAAACCCTTGTGGGCTGCCAAATTCACCGCCAGACTCGCACGAAACGGTAAAAGCATCGATTAGTTGCGTCTTAGTTGTCGATGAAAATCAGCTAATCGGACTGCTAAGCCCCCGAGATGTACTGAACTTAGTCGCCTCCGAATCTGGCTGGCAAACAATGCAAGTCGCCGACGCAATGACGCGAAATTTAATTGTCTTAAAAGAATCTGAATTTACAAATGTTTTTACCGCATTTAAGCTGTTTTGTCAACACTCGATCGATTGCTTGCCAATTGTGGACGAACGGGGTCAGCCCGTAGGTTTAGTCAGCGAAAAAAGGATACGCCCAGAAATTTACAGGCGAGTTAAAAAGTTGCAGCAAAAAGTTGTCAAACTTCAGCAAAAACAGTCTGAACTCTTAGAAAACAATGCAGAAATCTCCAAGGAAGTCAGCGATTGCCAAAATGCCGAAACAGCCCTGCGCCACAGCGAAGCCCGCTACAGGGCGATTGTGGAAGACCAAACCGAACTGATTTGCCGCTACCTCCCCGACGGCACAATCACATTTGTCAATCAAGCTTATTACCGCTATTTTGGCATGAAACCAGAAGACTTACTGGGTAATAGCTTTCTGCCATTAATTTTAGAAGAAGACCGAGAATCTATTGTAGAGCAATATAATTTAGTGTCTCCCGAAAAGCCTGTTTTTACTTGCGAACACCGGGTAATTTTGCCGAACGGAGAAATTCGCACTCAGCAGTGGATCGATCGCGCAATCTTTGACGAGACAGGACAAATCGTCGAGTATCAAGCTGTGGGTCGAGATGTGAGCGATCGCTGGCTTGCAGAAACCGCTTTGCAAAAACTCAACGCAGAGTTAGAACAGCGAGTCCAGCAACGCACTAAATGCTACAAACAAGCCGTATTAGCAGGTAAATTGACCGCAGAAAAACTGCAAAACTCCGAAGCCGAACTGCTGGCGCTGTTTAATGCCATGACGGATGTCGTGCTGGTTTTCGACGCAAGCGGCCGCTATCTCAAAATCGCCCCTACGCCTCCCCAACTGCTGTACAAACCAGCTTCTGAAGTGCTGGGCAAAACCATCGCGGAAATCTTCCCGGAAGCGGAAGCTCATTTTGCCCTCAACTACATTCACCAAACCTTGGCATCTGGGAAAATCCATAGAGTTGAATACAGCATGGAAATTGAGGGCAAGTTAATCTGGTTTGATGGCCGTATTTCGCCGCTGGGGGTCGATCGAGTGATGTGGGTAGCGCGAGACATTACCGCTCGCAAAAATGCAGAAGCTGCACTCCAAAAAAGTGAGGAAAAGTTTCGCAATTTGTTTGATGATGCTCCAATTGCGATCTGTTTGGCAACCGTGCGCGACTACCGCTTGAGCGAAGTGAATGCAGCTCACCGGCAGATGTTGGGTTACACCGATGCGGAGTTGGTGACAATGAGTTTAGCTGATATCACTTACCCAGAAGATTTAGAAGCAGATTTAGAGCAAATCAAGCAGTTAATCGAGGGCAATATTTCTCGCTTCGGGATGGAAAAACGCTTGATTAAGAAGAATGGTCAACTGATGTGGGCTAACTTGACGGTGACGCTGATCCGCGACGGCGAGGGTCTTCCTCTCTACAGCATGGCGGCGATCGAAGATATCAGCGATCGCAAGCGAGCAGAAATGGAATTGCAACAGTTAAAAGAACGGCTACAATTTTTGCTAGCCTTCAATCCGGCGGTAATTTTTACTGTCGAGCCGAGAGGGAATTTTCGTACTACTTATATTAGCGACAACGTGAGGGCGATAGTTGGCTACGACTCTCAAAAACTGTTAACAGATTCTCACTTTTGGTCGCATCGCATTCACCCTGAAGATAGACCGGAATTTATAGAAAAATTTTCTAATTTATCCGATGGTAAAAATTCTATTTTTGAGTACCGCTTTCGGCACAGAGACGGATTTTACCGCTGGCTGCGGACGGAACTAAAACTATTGGTAGATAGCAGAGGAAAACCGATCGAAATTATTGGTTACATTGCCGATATCAGCAATTCTAAATACGCTGAAATCGCCAGGGGGCAGCAGTTTGAGCAAGAACGGCTGGTGGAGGCGATCGCCCGTCGCGTCCGCCAGTCTTTGCAATTAGAGGAAATTCTCAACACCACGGTTGCCGAACTCCAGCAAATATTGTTAGCCGATCGAGTTTTGGTTTATCAAATTTTACCTAAAAGTGGCGGTTTGGTCGTTGCTGAATCCGTGGCAGAAGGATGCAGCCCGCTGGTAGGGAATTTTTTTGGCGAAGAGGTTTTTCCTGCCGAAAGCTATCAGCTTTATTTGCAAGGGCGAATTCGTGCGATTTCCGATATAAATGATGCCTCTATTACCCCTTGTATAATGGAGTTTATGAAACAAATTGAAGTGAGGGCAAAGTTGGTAGTGCCGATTATTCAGCAGGGCCAGCTTTGGGGATTGCTGATTGCACATCAGTGCGATGGGCCCAGGGATTGGCAAGAATCGGAAATCAATTTATTTCAGCAGTTGGTTAATCAATTGGCGATCGCCATTCACCAATCTCTACTCTACCAGCAACTGCAAGCTGAACTGAGCGAGCGCTTCCAAGCGGAAGTAAATTTGAAAAACTCCCTCAAAGAGAAAGAGATTTTGCTCAAAGAAATTCACCACCGCGTCAAAAACAACCTCTGCGTCGTTGCCAGTTTGTTAGAATTGCAATCTAACACAGTTTCCGATCCCCAATTAGCCCAAATGTTTGAAGAAAGTCAGAACCGCCTGTACTCTATGGCTCTGATTCACGAGAAACTGTACAGATCGACTAACCTGGCGCAAATTAATTTTGGCGAATATCTCGAAGATTTGGTAACTAACTTGTTTCACTCTTACAATATTAGTGACAACCGCATTCTGTTGCAGGTAATAGCTGAACCAATTTCCCTCAATCTAGAGACTGCTACTCCTTGTGGCTTAATTGCCAATGAATTGGTTTCAAATATCCTGAAACACGCTTTTCCTGATGGTGCTAGCGGTACAGTTAGTGTAGAATGCTATCAAACGGGCGATCGGCAAATCCACCTCTTGGTCAAGGACAATGGCATTGGCTTTCCTCAAAACTTAGATTTTCGGAAAACTAACTCGATGGGCTTTCAAGTTGTCTGCACCTTAACCGAACAGTTAGAAGGAACCATCGAACTCTCAAGAAAAATCGGCACCGAATTTCACCTAATATTTAACGAACTCAACTACTCTCAAAGGTTTTAAAGTTATGATGTCTCCAACTCAAGAAATTAATATTTTAATTGTCGAAGACGAACTATTAATCGCTAAAAATTTATCTGTAAAATTAGAAAAATTGGGATATGCAATCGCTGGTATCGTTTCTTCAGGAGCCGATGCCATCCAGCGTGCAGGCGAAATAAAACCCGATTTAATTTTAATGGATATAGTCATAAAAGGCGAGATTGACGGCATAGAAACAGCAACAAGAATTAATCAAAAATTAGATATCCCAATTATCTATACAACTGCCTATGCAGATGACGAAACTTTGCAGCGAGCCGAAAATAGTGGTTCTTACGGCTACCTCCTCAAACCGTTTAAAGAAAGAGAACTGCACGCTACGATCAAGATAGCGCTGAGCAAACATCAAGAAGCAGTTAAAATGCAAACACTTATTGCATTAGCCGCCGTGAAAAGCAACAATAGATCGCGATTTATTTCAATGGCATACCACGATTTAAACACTCCTTTAACTACGATACAACTATCGGCCGAAATGCTGGAAGATAGCGAATTGTGTAAAACTCCAGAAACTCCCAATAAAAATGTCGCTCGCATCAAAAAAGCGGTCAGTAATATGAGTGGATTGCTGGAGGATATTTTAATGCTCAGTAAAGCAGAAGCCGGCAAACTTTCCTTGAATTTAGATAGTTTAAATGTGACAGATTTCTGCTGCTCTATTTTAGAAGAATTGCAACCTATCGTCACCGATAAACACATCCTAAATTTTCGCGCCCAAACCAAGCCGCTGTACGCCAATCTTGATGTAAAATTGCTGCACCACCTCCTGACTAATTTGCTATCAAATGCTATTAAATATTCTCCTAATGGCGGCAATGTTAGTTTAGAATTAAGCTGCGAAAACCAGCAAATAATATTTTGCGTTCGAGATGAAGGAATAGGGATGACAGCGGAATATGAAGGAAAACTATTTCAGCAGTTTGAACGTGGTGCTAATGTAGGTAAGATTAAAGGATCGGGTTTGGGACTCTGCATTGTCAAACACATAGTTGACCTGCACGGCGGTACAATAAGTGTGGAAAGTGCTATTGATAAAGGTACTACATTTATTGTCGCGCTTCCTTTTCTTGGTCATTAGTTATTAGTTAGTGGTTATTGGTTATTGGTTATTAGTTATTGGTTATTGGTTATTGGTTATTGGTTATTGGTTATTGGTTATTGGTTATTAGTCATTAGTCATTAGTCATTAGCTGAAAGGGGGCGGGTTAACCAACTATAGCGGTTCGATCGCGTGGTGAGGTATGCCCTATGCCCGGTTTGGCCTATGCCCGGTTTGGCCTATGCCCTATGCCCGGTTTGGTCTATGCCCGGTTTGGCCTATGCCCTATGCCGGATAGTACCTCATTGTTCTGAGAACCGGTATATCTATAATTCCAACTAATTAATATACATCAACCGGCCCTACCCACTAACAGTTAAGATTAGTCATTTTTTAGCAAATCTATCTGGAGACAAAAGCTCGTAGCGTAGCGGGGCGTAAGCCATCGCCCAATCTTTTTCTCCCGCCGCCCAATTTGCAAATCGCTCAGCTAAAGCGGGCACAATAGCCAAAGGATTGCTCAAACCCGAAAAAACCTGCAATCCAGGGCGATCGCCAATCGGCCCCACTACAGGCAAATTATCGGCGCTAAAGGCTACAATACAATCGTGCCAAGTTGCAGGTAAATTTGCCACATCTGGCAAAACCTTGCCGATACCGGCACGAATTGCTTTTTCGCTAGTTTGGCGATCGACTTTAGCATTCAAATCGCTCAAAGTGCGAGACAATTGCCCGATCCGCAAACTGCCATCATTAAACCGAATTGCACCAGCATCTAAAATCGGCGGATGCAACTCTTTACCCGGTTCATCCCAAAGAAAATCTACCTCAATTTTACTCGATTCAGCTTCCAATTCAAAACGTTTTAATAGCGCGGGCATCACGAAAGTCCTGAGTTGCAAATCCACAGGTGGAGTCTCCAAAATCTCAGCGCGAGTAAAATAAACTCCCGCAGAAATACCTGCCGCCTTCAGCAAACTTCGACTCCAACCTCCCGCACAAATCACCGCATTTTCGCAAGCATAATTTTCGCCTACCGTCTTAACTCCCGAAATCCGATTTCCTTCTGCAATCAACCCAATTACTTCTGCAAATTCTATAGTTCCTCCCAACCGCAAAAACCCTTGACAATAAGCTTGATTTGTGGCTGTGGGGGAAATGTGACCGTGACGGACAGTCAGAGCTCCGGCGATCGCACTTTTATTCAGCAAAGGTTCCAACTCACCAGCTTCTGCAGCGCTCAAAAGCTGCGGAGGAATTGCAAAATGGGCGTAATTAGCCGCCACTTGTTCGGCATCGCTTCCCGCATCAATTGTCAGCAACAAATCCAACTCGCGAAACTCCGTATCAGCATCTAATTCAGTCGATAAATTGCGGTGGCGTTCGATACCTTCCTGACATAATTGGCGAGTTAAATCAGTCGTACCCGACCAATAAGCCAAGCCGCCGTAACTAAAACGAGTAGCATTTTGCATCGCAGTATCTCGTTCCAAAAGTAGCACCGTAAAACCTTTTTTTGTGAGTTCGTAACTCACTGCTCCGCCCGTGATTCCGCCGCCGACAACAATCCAATCGTAACTTTTCATTAGTAATTTAAAGGGAAAGAACAAATAATATCAAATCCTCTATTCATCGGAATAGTAAATTCATTGTTGACAGTTAACAGTTAACAGTCAACAGTTAACTGTTAACATCATTCCGATGCAACCGAAATTGATATAATACTTTGATTTTAGCTTAGGAAGTTTTGGAACCAGCTCAAAAGTCTCTACCTAGAGGAAGATGCTGCGCGCGATCGGCATAACTGCAATTTACACCCCTTGGGAGATGTTAACGCAGGCACATTTTTCGTTCAATATTAAGAATTAGAGTCAACAAAAAATTTAGAAATACTACAGAGGTTTTATGAGTATCGACAAACCGGGCAAAGATATGGAACGCACTGCCAATCCGGGCGATCGCATTTCCGACAAACCGCAAACCATCGAAGAAAAAGCCCAGCAACTGGCGGTAGATCATGTGCCAGACATCACGGGAGACACAGTTACAGTTCCAACTTATGTAATCGTAGAAGAACCAGACGGGGAAAAGAAAGCCTTGCACCACGTCAAAGACGCCGAGGAAATTTCTGATGTAGTTCGGCAGATCCGCGTTGACGAAAATGGCGATCGGATTATGGATTAACTTCAATCCCATAAAAACGGGTTTGTCGTACAAAAGTTATCTGTAAAAATCATGGAAACAAATCAAACAAATAGTACACCTTATCCCAATATTCCGCCCATTCTCGAAAGTGATGACGCAGAGTATCGCGATGCCGGGATTACCAGTACAGTTTCAGTTGCGGGCCATCCCCTCCACCCAGTGCTGATCGTGTTTCCGGTAGCCTTTTTAGTCGGAGCCGCCGGCACGGATATCGGTTATTGGCTGACAAGCGATCCGTTTTGGGCGAGGGCTTCGGTTTGGCTGATCGGTTGCGGTTTTGGTGCGGGGATTTTGGCTGGAATCACGGGCTTTTTAGATTTTACGAGAATTAAAAGAGTGCGCGATCGCAGTGCCGGTTGGTTGCACATGGGCGGCAATGTGGTGGCTCTCGTACTTTCGCTGATTAACCTGCTGTTGCGACAGGGAAATCCGGCTGAGCCGATCGTCTTTACAGGTTTAGCCTTGTCGGTCGTCGTTGCTTCCTTGCTGGGCGTTACAGGCTGGTTCGGCGGCGAACTAAGTTTTCGTCACAAAGTCGGTGTCATCGGCCCTACCAGTCAAAATCTGTAAGTTTGAGACCGTTTGTAGTAGGGACTTGATTCCCTATTTTTGGGATAATTTAGGACTAAAGTCCTGACTCCAAACTTAAAGATTGTCGCAGCCAATGGAGATAAGTCTCGCTGCCAGCGACAATCGGAATAGCAATAATTTCGGGAACTTCATAGGAATGGAGTTCCTGTATTTTTGTTTTTAAAGCCTCAAATTTAGCCAAATCAGTTTTAATCACCAACTGCCACTCCGCCTCGGAATGAATCTCGCCTTGCCAAGTATAAACAGAGCGAATCGGCGACAAACTCACACAAGCAGCCAGCTTGTTTTCGACGAGAGATTTAGCGATATTCTCGGCCTCGGCTTCCGAGCCTGCTGTTACCAGTACCACTCCAAAATTAACTGTCATAACGATTTAAGTTTTGAGATTAAATAATTAATTTGAATAGAAAAGCCCGATCGCATTTTCTAGCAGGAAAACGGTAAGCTGTCGCGCAAATAAACATTGTATATTCAGGGCTAGCGGGACACCTGACTCATTGTTCGATCCTTTTTTTAACATACAATTAATTTAAATACCGCAATAGCTTAGGAATGAAAATTTAATAACTTAAGCGATCGCTAGTTACCAGGAAGAGCCTGGTAATGCTTCTGGGGCGAGGAAGAGCCTCCTTTTATCTGGCAACTTACGGGAGAGAGGACTGTAGGAGGTGTTTAATTTATTAAGTTTTCGATCCTTAGACATTCCCAATTCCCAATTCCCAATTCCCAATTCCCAATTCCCAATTCCCAATTCCCAATAACCAATAACCAATAACTACTAACTAATTATTTTAAATTGCCGCAACTTCCCAAGAATTGATTCTGCAAGCCCCAGCTAAGGAAAAGTAGCGCCTAGTAGATTCCGGCAAAATAGCTCCCGCCAACAAAGCACTGTCTAAATTAGCTCCGATTAAAGTCGCCTCGCTCAAATCTGCTGCCATCAAATCAGTTTGACACAGCTTTGTCCAATTCAGATTTGCTCCGATCAAACAACTTCCCTTAAACTTAGCCCCAGTTAAGTTTGCACCAGCCAATTTAACGCCTCGCAACTGAGCCGCACTGAAATTTGCTCCCGCCAAATTCGAGCCTTCCAAATTAGCTCCCATCAGTTTAGCTTCGCTGACATTAACGCCGCTCAAATCTGCACCGCAAAGATTCACTCCTGTCAACTGCGCTCGCCGCAGACTGACTCCGGTTAGTTGAGCTCCAAAAAGTTTTGCACTGTTGAGCTTTGCACCGTAAAGGTTTGCCCATTTAAAATTAGCTCCCGTCAGATTCGCGCCCAGGAAGTTAACTAATTGCAAGTCGGCGCTGCACAAATTGGCATTCCACAATACAGCACTCCGCAGGTTTGCGCCGCTTAAATTTGCGCCGCTTAATTTAGCTCTAGGCAATTTTGCTTTTACCAAAAAAGCTCCGCTCAAATTAGCTTTTGTCAAATCTGCGCCGGAGAGTTTGGTTTCGCCCATTTTGGCAAAACTCAGATTTGTTCTGTGCATTTGTGCGCCTTTGAGCGTTGCTTTGGTGAGAAATGCTCTGCTGAGGTTCGCCCCGGAAAGATTAGCGCCCGAAAGGTTGACTCCGATTAAGATGGCTCCGCTGAGGTTCGCACCGCGCAAATCGGCTCCAGCAAAGTCTCTTTCTCCTTTTTCGTAATTGTTGAGCAGTTCGCTAACTTCCATAGGGCGTGATACCTTCTCTGATTGGGGGGGCGATCGAGAAATCTTAATTAGGAGGTTGTTTCAGAAATGGAACTGTGTCAGAAATTAGACTGTTTTAGCGTTTGCCTCAAACTTTATAACTTCCCATAACACCAGTTTCTGTTCAAACACAATCTCTTAATAAAGATTTTATATTGTTCTCACAGTAGCGATCGCCATTTCGGTACTTTTGACTTAAAAGTTAATGTTCCTTGACATAGATAGTCATTCCTTAACGATCGGGATTAATCCGCAAATTCAGGCGCACCGTACCCTGGAACCCTGCCGGCGGTTGCCAGGAAATCAAGGCTTTCTTGAGAGTCTCTAGAGCGTCTGTTGCTTTCAGGGTAGAGCTTCCAGAGTCTATCGCCACTTTCTGTACGCGGCCGTTTTGTACAGAAAACTCCCACACCGTCTCACCGCTAACTCCCGCCGGGAGATTAACAGATTGCAAGTATTGAGTCAAAGCAGCGCGACTCGCGGCATCCAAGCCTTGGGCACTGACTACTTGCAAGCGAGAAGTCAAAGGCTTCGGCGCGGGCGGCGGCGGCGGTGCTGGTTCGGCGTAAGGGGCTAGCCGCGCGACACCAGGAGCTGGACTCACCGGTAGCGGGCTCCGAGTCGGGGTCATACTGCGAACCCTGCCCCTAGTTTGCTCGTCCTTCTGGGCATCAAAAATACCTTCATAGCTGACACCCTGCGGCAATTCTACAGGCACTTGCACGCGACGGCGCGATCCATCTGGATCGACTCGCACTTCTTCGCTCACCGCCACCAAAGCCGTGTATTCCGATAGCAAGTGATAAGTCAGAGCAGTATTAGTCACAGCTTCCACCAGAGATTTAGTCTCGCCGCCAAACATTTGATTCATTAAACCTTTAATGCGCGATCGCCCCCAAAGTTGAGCCACCGCCGGATTACCAAAATCTGTAACACTTGCTGCGACTGAAGTTGACTCCCGCTGTCGCCCCGATTCGGGAGCAAAATTCACAGGTAAAATCTGCTCGTAAACTTTGCCGCCGGCTTGAGTGCCGCGGATGCGAAGTTTGCCGTTAGCCCGATCGTTCTTTTTGCCAAACAAAACCAGCGGTTGACTGGTAAATAAGTCTGGCGGGGCGATCGGATAAATCTCTGGTTTTTCCCCCATTCCTTCCCAACTAACTTGAATATTAGTCAATACCGGATTATTAATTTGGCGAAAAAACTTTTCAGCAGCCGGTGCTGACGGTTCATCTTGACGAACTACTTGAGAAGTACCTCTTCCCACTTCTGCCAAACGGTTGAGCAAAAACCGATTCACCGAACTGCCCACACCAAAACTATAAAGTCGATTTCCCGGTTTCAGACTCTGCTGCACCTGGGCGAGAACTTCATTTTCATTACCAATATAACCGTCAGTAATCAGTACAATACTCCGCAGAGTTCCTGTTTTTGTCGCTGGAAACTTCATCACAGTTTGAATGCCGTTGAGCAGTTCTGTGCCGCCGTTAGCCTGCAAAGCATCGATATACTTAATTGCCATTTGTCGATTAGCTTCTGTATTCGCTAAAGGAGTTGTTGAAAGCGCTTTCGCAGTGTTGGCAAAATCAATAATAGTAAAAGTATCCTTGGGATTTAGCCCTTGAATGAAGCGACGCATCAACTCCTTAGATTTTGCCAGCGGTTCGCCCTGCTGGGAACCGGAAGTATCCATCAAAAATACGACATCTTTCGGTACAATTTCATTGGTTTTGTAGTTTAAGGCGGGAATCAAATAAGTAGCAAAATGACCGCCCCGCTGGTCGGATTGAGTCAGGACTGTGGCGCGAGTATTTTCGCCTGCTACTCGATAGCGCAGAATTAAATCTTTATTGGGAATTGTGTCAGAGTCAGCTAATTTGACGCGAACAATATTGGCGCTGCGGTCAGTGGTAATTTGATGGGAAGTAGAGCGGACATCGCCGATCGCCACTCCGGCATCTATTTCTACCTCCACAGCGATATCGTGACCCGATCGCGTTCCGGGAGTCAAAACAGGCGGGTTAATGCGATCGGGATCGGTCGTATTTCGCGAAACGTAGCGCGGCCCAACCACCGTGGGAAACACAAATTCGTAATCGCCACCGACAAACTTGAGACTTTCGGTGTAGCGAATCCTAACTTCAATTTTTTCTCCCGGTTTGATATTAGCCAGAGACTGAGTAAAAATATTATCGCGTTCTTGTTCCAACAAACCCGCAGTCCGGCCTTCTTGGCGAGCTTTTTGGTAAATTTCCAAAGCTTCATCGCGCCGTTTGATATCACCTTTAATAATGCGATCGCCGATTTTAATTTCCATGTCATCCACCGCCGCTTCGTCGGGTAAAGGAAAGACATAAACAGCTTCTAAAGATTCGGGAAAAGGATTTTCAAACTTCTGAACAACTTCGACGCGGGAGATGTTGCCGGCAATTTTGGCTTTAACTTCGGTTCTTTTGAGAGGAAAAACTTGTTCTCGGGCGGTATTTTGAGTTTTGACGAACAAACCGCCTACATGACAGCGAGTTTCGGGCGATCGGGCTTCCACCTTGCAACCAACATCGTTACTAGCAAGGATTTTCGGCGACAGAGGTGAGTAATTTGGCCCCAAGGCGTTGGCTTGAGCCGCGTTTGGAGCTAGCCACACGCCGCACTCGTTAGCGAAGCCCTCGAAGAGGATCGCAGCAAACAATGCGATACCAGCAGAAAGCAATTGTTGAGGGGACAGAACGCAGACAAACTTCATAGCGTATTTATCATCAGACTTGAGGTGCTCTGTCTACCATGACCTTAGCATTGGCGAAACGTTCCTGAGTTACCTTTCTGGAAACAGTGAGGGAATCTGTGTTTTGCATTTACATAAAGCAGTTCTCATCAAGATGAGGTATTGACAGATCGATTCCTCAATCCCTCCCTCGCCCAATCTAAAATCTAAAATCTAAAATCCCTCAATCTAAAATCGACTGACTTCTCACTTTTTGGAGAAAGGCTATATAGAACCCATTTGACATCTTTGAGTTTTTGGGTTGGGTGACGAGAAATATAGAGATCAACCCGGTTTCTGAGATTTACGCAGAATAGATATCAAATGGATTTTATATGTAAATTATTGATAATGCTGTCCCCCCCGAACATCGACTTCGCTCGGGGGGGACAGCACTATATAATTCCGATGCTACCGGATTTGATATTAGATCCGTTACATCTCGTATCTTCAGGCTTGACTGCTTAAACTTTCGCTTCCAAAGACTTGAGAAACTCCGTATTTACCCCCGACTCCCGCGTCAGGGCAATTTTTCCAGTCCGAGCAATTTCCTTAATCCCAAATTTATTCAGAACTTGGACGATCGCCACCATTTTACCCGGATCTCCGACAACTTCCAAAGTCAGCGTATCATCACCAATATCCACCACTCGCGCTCTAAAAATCTGAGCTAACTCAATGATCTCCGATCGCGTCCCGCTAGCGGCATTAACTTTCAGCAACATCAACTCCCGTTCCACACAGGGAATTTCCGTTATATCCTGAACTTTGAGCACATTAATCAACTTGTACAGTTGTTTGGTCAACTGTTCGATCACCTGATCGTCTCCCGGTACAACCATCGTAATCCGAGACACTCCCACTTGCTCCGCCGGGCCGACGGCCAGACTTTCAATATTAAAACCCCGACGGGCAAACAAACCAGCAATTCGAGTGAGGACACCCGCTTCATCTTCAACTAAAACCGAAAGAGTGTGTTTCATTTCTCCTAAAACTATTAAATTAGTCTGAATATCTGTTGCAGAAAGTGCGCGGTAGGATGCTGTGGTGGCGCACCGGTTGAGTTTGTAGGGTGTGCCGCCAGCATCGGTTAGCGTTTGTTTGTAGCTAACACGACTTTAGAGTGCGATCGAGGGAAAAATTTCTTAGTCTGTCGCCGTCACCATCGGCCAGAATCGCACTCTACAATAACTAAGTTTTTTTGTGTACGAACGTACACAATTCATCGGTCGAATAAAAATTATTGAGGTTTGGTGCCTGGTACAGACTGAAATTTTGACACCAATTGGTGACAAAATTGGCAAGTACCAAGAAACCCTAACTCACAAGATTTGTTGCATTCATTAACTCGCTCTTGTTGAAATCATCTGTGTCGATCTGCTTTACATCTGCTGTTCACCGGATCGCATCAAAGATTTAGGCAAGAAATTTACAGAAAAACCCGGTGTTGCAGCGATGGCATTTGGCGGCGGACTTGTTCTAGCCGATCGGGATTAATCTCTGCAATCGCCACACCCGGTTCTTCTCCCGCGTCCGCCAAAACCACACCCCAAGGGTCTACAATCATCGCGTGACCGTGAGTTTGACGGCGGCCGTAGTGGCGTCCAGTCTGTGCCGGGGCGATCGCGTAACAAGTATTTTCGATCGCCCTAGCTTGCAGCAAAACCTTCCAGTGATCCTTACCCGTGTAAGCCGTAAAAGCTGCCGGCACGAACAAAACATCAGCACCCTTGTGCGACAAATACCTGTACATTTCCGGGAACCGCACGTCATAGCACACAGAAAGTCCCAGCGTCCCCAACTCCGGCGACACATAAACCTGCGGCCAATCTTCACCAGCTTTCACCGTGTTTGATTCCCTGTAAGTAATGCCATCTGGTACATTCACATCAAATAAATGTACTTTTTTGTACCTTGCCAACTCCTTGCCGTTTGGGTCTACCAGCAAACAAGTATTGTATACCTTCCCGCTCTCGGTCGGCACCGGAAACCCGCCACCCAGAATCGTTACCTGGAAGCGCAGGGCCATAGTTTTGAGGAATTTTTCGCTTTGGAGTCCGATCGCCTCTGCTTGAGCAATTTTATCCTCTTCTTCTCCCATAAAGGAGAAGTTTTCTGGTAAGGAAATTAATTCCGCACCCCGACGTACTGCTAGGTCGATTAATTCCTCTGCCTGAACCAAATTTTTTTCCAGGTCAGGCAAGCTAGTCATTTGAATTGCTGCGGCGAGATAAGACTTCATCGATTCACAATATTAGTCAATAGTCAATAGTCATTAGTCAATAGTCATCTGTCATCAGTCATTAGTCATTAGTTATCAGAAACTTGAGAAACTAATGTGGTAACTAGATAGTTGAAAATTTTGGCTTTTTCCCACTGGCGCGGGGGAAGCCTCTCTTTGGAGTGCTTTTGTAGTGCGAGGTGTTGCAATCTGGAGTTTTCCCCGCCAGCGAGTCTAACCGTTGCCGCAACACCTCGCACTCAAACAAAAAATACTTTTTACCAAGCCGGAGATTTTCCCCGCGCGGGTGGCCTTTAACCAACCGGCTTTGAGAGTTTTGATGTTTGAAATTTCAATTCACATTTAATTCAAAACTCAAAACTCAAAACTCTCAACTATTTTCCCCTAGGTTTGGCGATCTAATTTCGCTCAAATCTTACGGTAGCGGATGGAAAAGCAAGTCTGGGAAAAAGCGGTTAAATTCAATCAAACCCGCAGCTTGAATTGAGATCCAGAGGATTGCCAATACTGGTGCTGTCGAAAGAAACTTGACAAAATATTGCATGAATTCTGCTCCTGAAAATTTGAGACAGGTGGTAATTGTCGGTCTACCGCTAATTGCGCTAATTTGCAGTGCAATTGGTTAACTACTAGCTATTAGCGCCGATCCATTTCCCAATTTTAGCGGGGGGAAACAGTAATTTCGTCGTCCTTAGCAAACATTTCACCGGTGGTGATTTCTTTGACAGCCGCCAGAGGCCACAAAACACCGCTCAGCATACAGCTAATTGCCAAAGGAACGTCGATAATAATCTCTTTTTCCTCGGGAGTTGATGATTTTTTGGCTGCTTGCAGGTAAGCGCGGCCCACCCAACCAATCCAACCAGCAATATACAAGAACAGGACGCTGGGAATCAAAAAGTCGCCAGCGAAACTCAAATTGCCGTCTACGATTAAGTGCGGGTATCCTTCCGGGCCGCACATCTCGGCAGAATAACGCTCGAATCGCGCTTTCGCAGATGCTGGATCGCCATTTGTAGAACGCGCATTTTTAGCAAGTTCTTGGAATGCGGGAGAGTCTTTGCACGGCACTAAATTGTAAGCCGAAGCAACTGGAGCAAAACTGAACCACAGACTAACCACTAAAATTGCAGCAAACAATCGTCGCATGAAATTGTTTCCCTTTGTTACAAAACAATAAGTTTTTTTACAAGCATTTCAACTTGCCGATCGCGAATCTAAATTACCGCACTTGCTGAGAGTGTAAAATCTCCATCATTGATGCGGGAAAACCCAATACAATCAGGGATTCGCATTTTATCAGTCAGCGTGAGAGCTAGCAATACCGCAAGGATATTCCACAGCTTGCATCACTTCTCGATCGCCCGCATCTGTCCACAGGACAGGCAGATGCTCCTAGGAGCTATAACCTGAGTACAAGTATAGCGGGGGAGTTGCGCCGAATTAGTTAAGCTAGCAATAGCTAACCTATCAAATAAAATTACCAGTTAATGGCAACCATTTTCGCGATCGAAACAAGTTGTGACGAAACAGCAGCAGCAATTGTTAAGAATCGTCAAGTTTGCAGCAATGTTGTAGCATCACAAATTAAAATCCACCAGCAGTATGGTGGAGTAGTGCCCGAAGTAGCTTCGCGCAGTCACCTAGAAATGCTAAATCAGGTAATTGCCCAATGTTTGAGTGAAGCCAACCTGAGTTGGTCAGAAATTGACGGCATTGCAGCCACTTGTGCACCCGGTTTAGTAGGTGCATTGTTAGTCGGGCTCACAGCAGCCAAAACCTTAGCAATAGTCCACCAAAAACCTTTTTTAGGTGTCCACCACCTCGAAGGACACATCTACGCTTCTTACCTTACCGAACCCGACTTGCAGCCACCATTTTTGTGCTTGTTAGTTTCCGGGGGACACACTAGCTTGATTTACGTCAAAGATTGCGGCGTTTACGAAACAGTAGGACAAACACGCGACGATGCGGCCGGTGAAGCTTTTGATAAAGTCGCCCGACTTTTGCAGCTAGGATATCCAGGCGGGCCGGTAATTGACCAATTAGCAGCCCTTGGCAATCCCCAAGCATACCCCCTACCAGAAGGCAGAATTTCGATGCCGGGAGGCGGCTACCATCCCTACGATAGTAGCTTTAGCGGGTTGAAAACAGCAGTTTTGCAATTAGTGCAGAAACTTAAAAAACAAGATATTAATACCGGTGGCGAAGGCATTTTAGCTGACTCTACAATTAATGATATTGCGGCGAGTTTTCAGGAAACAGTAGCTAAGAGTTTAACAAAAAGAGCGATCGGCTGCGCGCTAGATTTCGGGCTCAGCACTATAGTAGTAGGCGGCGGAGTTGCAGCAAACAGCGGACTGCGAAAACACTTACAAATAGCAGCAACCAAACACAAATTGCGAGTATTGTTTCCCCCATTAAAATATTGTACAGACAACGCAGCAATGATCGGCTGTGCCGCAGCAGAACACTTGCAGCGAGGACACACATCACCGCTGAATTTAGGAGCAAATTCGCGCATGGCTGTCAGCAATATCATGCAATTGTACAGCAGTTGACTGTGGACTGTTGACTGTTGACTGTTGACTGTTATTGGTTAGTTGTTATTGGTTAGTTGTTATTGGTTAGTTGTTATTGGTTAACAGCCAACAGCTAACAGCCAACAGTCCACAGCTTACAGCCAACAGTCAACAGCTAACAGCCAAAAGCTAACAGCCAACTGTCAACAGTCAACAACTAACAGTCAACAACTAACAGTCAACAACTAACAGTCAACAGCCAACAGCCAACAGTCAACACCTAACAAATAATAAATAACAAATAACAACTAACAGTCAACCAAACTATGAAAATCAGATCCGCAGTAGAAAGCGATTTACCAGCAATTGTTCAAATATATAACGCAGCAATACCGGGCAGACTGTCCACAGCAGATTTAGAACCAGTTTCAGTAGAAAGTCGCCTCGCGTGGTACAGAGAACATTCTCCCAATTCCTGGCCGATTTGGGTAATGGAATCCGAACAAAATATTGTGGGCTGGCTGAGTTTTCAGCTTTTCTACGGACGCGCCGCCTATCAGCATACAGCAGAAGTTAGCCTCTACGTCTCGCCCGATCGCCAACGCTGCGGAATTGGACAAAAATTATTGCAATCGGCAATCCTGCGGAGTCCCGAATTGCAACTTAAAAACCTGATAGGTATGATTTTTGCCCACAATCGGCCGAGTTTAAGATTGTTCGAGAAATTTGGCTTTCAGCAGTGGGGATATCTGCCGCAAGTCACCGAACTTGATGGGGTTGAAAGGGATATCGTAATTCTCGGTTTGCGTTGTTTGTAGGGAGTTAAGCATTGCCAATTGGTGTAAAATTAAGATTAAAAACCTTTGTATCTCTCGCTTATAGCTTAGTCTAGATCCCCCTAAATCCCCCTTAAGAAGGGGGAATTTGAATGCTCTTTTTTCTCCTCCTTTTTAAGATGGACTTTGAATATTATTTCTTGTCCCCCCCTTTTTAAGGGGGGTTAGGGGGGATCTAGATTAGGCGGTAGCGCCATATTTTTCCAAGCCAAACCAGCCTTAGTGATACGATTGTTGCTCAATCTGCTACAATTATGATTTCATCCAAAGATGCGATCGCCACATCAGCCTTTTCCAAATGACTAACCTCGGCATTTCCCCAACAAATCCCGATACAGCCAGCCGCCCCCGCATTCTGACCCATCTGAATATCACCCGTTGAATCTCCCACCATCAAAGTCGCTGCAGGATTTACTCCCAGTTGTTCGCAAGCTTGCAAAAACAATCTCGGATTTGGTTTATTAAGTTCCGTCGAATCCACACCCATTTCTAACTGAATCCAATCGCTTAATTCATGGGTTTTCACGAATTTCTGCACCGCCGCCGTCGTAGCAGCAGACAAAATTCCCAGTTTTAAACCAGCTTCGGAAAGAGATTTCAGCACTTCCAAACTGCCGACAAACATAGGAGAAGATGACGCATTTTTAAACATTTCGTCCGCTTCATTAAAAGCGCGGCCCGCAATAGTTAAAGATTCCAACCATCCCCTGCCAGTTTCCGCAATGTATCCCGCCGCCACAATCTCATTTTCTCTGCGACTGCCCACTGCTAGCAAACCCGTGGGGTCAATGCTGCCGCTTTCGATGCCGAAAGCCATTTGTAAAGGCTCTCCAACGCCGGGAATTTGAGCATCTGCGAGGCGCGATCGCTTAAGCCCCAAAAGTCTCAAAAACTCCTGAGAATCCTCTAGAGTGCCGTCTTTGTCAAAGATTATGGCTTGAATATTTGAGAAGGTAATGTCCCGACATTTAATACTTACCAAGAATCATAACTCCGAAATTTCTATATTTTTTTGTATTGTCTCATGTTGTGCTGTTTTTGGCAATTGTTTTGAGCGCAATGATACTCTTGTCCCCCCCTTCTTAAGGGGGGTTAGGGGGGATCTAGGCCCTAACTATTACGATCGCACTCCGCCAACAACTCCTGACAAACTCCTTCACAATACTGCAACACATCAACATTCGTCAACCTGACAAATTTGAGTCCATACCCCTCTAAAATCCCTGTTCTTTCTGCATCATGTTGTTTCCCCTGTTCCGTAAAATGACTTTCCCCATCTACCTCAATTACCAATCTTAAAACAACACAATAAAAATCCACAATAAAATTGTCTATCGGTCGCTGCCTCAAAACTCGAAAAGGGAAATTTCTTAGACAATTTTGCCAAAGTTTTTTTTCGGCTGGAGTTGGATTTTTCCGAAGTTCCTGGGCGATTGGGATAAGTTTTTGGTTGTAAGGTAGGTGGAAATTGGAGTCGTTTAATTTGGTCATAATTCTCCTTTTATCGATCCGGAGATCCCCCCTAACCCCCCTTAAGAAAGGGGGAACAAGAATGCTCTTAAAGTCAACCCCTACTCCCCTTCTTAAGGGGGATGCGAGGGGGATCTCCGGGGCATAAATATATTAAGTAAACCGTATTTGGTCGTAATTCTCCTTTTCTCGATCCGGAGATCCCCCCTAACCCCCCTTAAGAAGGGGGGGACAAGAGTTGAAGCCGCTAATTTTTATCTCAAATATCATCAGTAAAAATTCCACAGTGTTTAAAATCTTCCGGCTAAATTGGCAACTATTAATGCTATTTGAACAGGCTTCACAGGCTTAGCAATATGTGTTTGAAAACCCGCTGCGATCGCCCTTTCGCGCTCTTGCTCGCTCGCATACGCAGTCAGCGCCGCGGCGGGGATTTGTCCTCCGGCTGCTGCAGCCAGAGCTCGCACTTGCCGAATTAAAGAATATCCGTTTTCTTGGGGCATTCCCAAATCCGAAATCAGCACGTCATATCTGCCGGGATTTTCCGTCAAAGCAGCCATCGCCGCTGTGACAGATTCCGTCGTCAATACTTCCGCGCCGTAGCTTTCAAGCACAAATTTTAAGAGTTCGCGGGTATCAGCTTCATCATCGACAACTAAAACCTGCAAATTTTCTAAAGAAGGGACGCGATCGCCTAAAATGTTCGCAGGCTCTGACTGTGGAGCCGACTCTAAAGCGTTTAGCTGTGCAATATCTTCAGCCGAGCCTCGCAAAGGCAATCTCACAGTTATTGTAGTACCTTTTCCCTGCCCCGGACTATCGGCTTGCACCCTTCCCCCGTGCAATTCCACGAGATGGTAGACGATCGACAAACCCAATCCCAGACCTTGATTTTTCTTAGTCGTGCTAGAATCTCCTTGGCGGAAGCGATCGAAAATATGCGGCAACAACTCCGGCGCCATCCCTTTTCCCGTGTCGGTGACTTGAATTTGAGCGCGATCGTCGATCGCCTGTAAAGCAACTTCCACTCGTCCCCCCGGTGGAGTAAACTTAATCGCATTAGACAAGATATTCCACACAACTTGTTGCAAGCGATCGGCATCGCCCAAGACAGTTACAGAAGTCAACTGCGAAACAATTTCAAGGTTTTTGGCCTCCGCTGATAATTGCAGCCCATCGATCGCAGCTTGCACCACAGAAGCCAGATCGATCGAACTAATATTGAGTTGAAGCTTACCGTTGGTAATCCGCGAAATATCGATAATATCTTCGATTAACTGAGCTTGCGTCATAGCGCTGCGCTCGATCACATCTAGGGCGCGATCGGTGGCTGCTTCTTTCAAGTTTCCGGTGCGGAGTATTTGCGCCCACGCTAGAATCGGAGTCAGGGGATTGCGGAGCTCGTGGGAGAGATTCGCCAGAAATTCATCCTTAGCTCTGTTAGCAATTTCTGCTTGTTGGCGAGCCCATTTTTCCTGATCCAATAACTGCGATCGCTCTGTCTCAAACTGCTTGCGCTCCGTGATATCCTCCACCGACAGCAGAATCATCGAAACCCTCTCTTCTGGCTCAACTTTACAAGCATTTAGCAGCACAGTTTTCGGCCCTAGCCGCTCAAAAACCTGCTCCACCTCAAAATTTTCAACTTCCACATTATTAAGCAGAATATCTTGCAACATACCTCGCAGTTGCGAGATATTCCACTGCCCGTCAGCAAGTTCAAACAAACAAGTTTGGGCGGTTTCTGAAGATGAAACTTTAAACGTTTCGTAGAACGATCGATTAGCGGTATTCACTCGGAAATCAGCATCCAGCACGATTAAAGGAGTTGGCACACTTTCCACAATTGTTTCTGCATAGTTGCGGGCTGTTTCTAAGGTTGCAGCACTGCGTTTGAGAGCGTCAATATCGATCAAAACCATCACCACACCCTCAATCTGGTTTTCCGCTGTGCGGTAAGGACGAATGCGGAGTGCGTACCAATATCCCGATGCAGTTTGCACTTCTTGTTCTTTGGTATTGAGAGTATCCAGTACCTCCCAAATCATCGCTTCTAAATTGGGAATTTCCAGATTGGCTCGGATGTCGCTAAACGGGCGTCCGACATCCGTAGAAATTAGATTGAACAGCCGCTGCGCCATCGGCGTAAAGCTGCGAATCCGCAAATCGTTTGCCAGCATTAAAATTGGAATACTGATACTTGCAAGCAAATTAGTTACATCGTTATTAACCTGCTGCAAATCTAGATTTCGAGTGCGAAGTTCCTCAACAGTGGTAATCAGTTCTTCATTAGTCGCTTGAATTTCTTCCTTGGCAGTTTCTAGTTCTTCGTTGATGCTTTGCAGTTCTTCATTGCTCGAAATAATTTCTTCGTTAGCAACTCTCAAGTCTTGATTGAGATTTTCTTGCTCCTCTATCACCGCTTGCAGGTGCAATTGAGCCACAGTTTTGTCTTGGTTGGCGGTGCCCAGTTCCTGTCTGAGCCGCACTATTTCCCGCTCCAAATCGTTTGGTTCTAGGCTGTCAAAAGTTACGTCAGTCAGATCGAGCGCTGGGGGTAAAGCTTCTTCAAACACTAACAAAAAATAGCGCACTTCCGCGATCGCAGGTTGGAACGGAATCACCTCAAAATTAACAAAATTCGTGAATTCGCCCTCTTGCAGCCTCACCCGTTCTTTTGTCACCGTCACGTTCTGAGTTTGCGCTTGATAAATAGCCGTGCGAAGTTCCAGAGACAATCCTGAAACCGCCATTGCAAACAAATTTAAACTCGGCGTTCCGGGTGTTAATTTCAAATAGCGATTGGTATTTCCCCGCAGTTGCACAATGTCCATCTGGTCGTTGACCACCGCCCCCACAAAAGCACAGCGATTTAAAATTAATTGGTCTGTTTCGCGTCCCAAGTCAAAGCTGTTGGCAAAATTTGGATTCATTCGCTGGGAATTTTCTATTTGGTTGAGGGGAGAGAAACTTGTTGCAAAGGACAGTCGGGGACGAGTCGCCGTTAACTTTTTGGCATAAATTTTCGACTGGCCGTCGGCTAAATTAAATAAGTCCGAAGATTTCCCCGTACTTTCGGAAGTGCCGAGCATCAAGAAGCCTGTTGGGTTGAGACTGTAATGAAAAATCGATAAAACTCGTTTTTGTAAAGGTTCTGCTAAATAAATCAGTACATTGCGGCAGCTAATCAAATCGAGATTAGAAAAAGGCGGGTCGATGCCTAAGTTTTGTCGGGCGAATACGCACAGTTCGCGGACTGCTTTGCTGATGCGATATCGGTCTCCTTCTACGGAGACAAAGAAGCGAGTGCGTCTCTCTGGTGAAACGCCTAACATCTGGTTTTCTGTGTATAAACCAGACCGAGCTTTGCCGATCGCCCCTTCGCTGATATCTGTGGCAAAAATTTGGATCGGCAGCGAAAGATCCCGATCGCCCAAATACTCTAACAAGCAAATGGCGATCGAATAAACTTCTTCACCAGTCGAACATCCAGCCACCCAAATCCGCACCGGAGCCTCTGTTGATTTATTTTGGGTAATTGTGCGAAAAACTTGTTCTTTTAAGCGTTGAAAAACTTCTAAGTCGCGGAAAAAACTCGTGACGTGGATCAGGATTTCTTCATACAAAGCTCTGACTTCCGCCGGATGATCCAGCAAATATTGAGCGTAATCTTCCACTCGTTCCAGCTTGTACAGCAGCATCCGCCGCTGCATCCGCCGGTTCAGGGTGGCCGGTTTGTAGTGGCTGAAGTCAACGCCTGTACTGGATTGGAGCAGCGCAAAAATCGTCGCCAGGGCCGATCCAGGTTCGGGAAATTCCTCAGTGTTAACCACGGGAAGCGGCAGGGCGAGAAAGGCGTGGTGGCTGAGATTTGCCAGTTCCCGCGCAATTGCTTCAGGCGGCAGAATGAAGTCTACACTGCCTGTAGCGACGGCGGTACTGGGCATACTGTCAAATTTTGCGGTTGCTTCGCATTGAGCAAAAGTCACGCCTCCGGCTGCTTTGATGGCGATCAGCCCCAGAGCGCCGTCTCCATCGGCTCCCGATAAAACTACGGCGATGGCTTTTTGTCCCCAATCGAGTGCTAAGGACTCGAAAAACGCATCTCCCGGCATATATTTGCCAAAAACCTTTTCCCTCGGCATCAGTCTCAGCTTTCCTTCCAGCAGCAGCAGCTTGGTATTCGGCGGAATGATGTAGATATGGTTCGGTTGTGGGGCGTTCCCCTCTTCCACCTCGCGCACGGGCATTTGCGTGGTTCTGGCAAGAATTTCGCCCAGCAAACTTTGGCGATCGGGCGCTAGGTGCTGGATAAACACAAATGCCATGCCGGTATCTGCGGGTAAGTTGATCACCAACTGAATGAATGCTTCCAACCCTCCCGCAGAGGCCACAATCCCGACGATCGGAAAAGGGGCATCGGTTTTAGCTTCGAGTTCTAAGTCGATCGCACCGGGGGCGATCGATCCCCATGTATTTTCGTTAATTAAGTTCATTTAAGTACGGCCGATTAGCAGCTAATGAATCTGGTCAGCTTGAAAAAATATAATAGAGGTTAATTTATAGCAGTTTGAGCTGCTAAAATTGTGAAACCGTCTTATAGCTGGTAAAACACAAAGGGGAGGGCTGACGCCTCCCATGTCATTGCAATAAATGACTATAGTTTTACCAGCTATTAGGGATTAGGTACCCTGTTAGAGCGATGGTAGGAATTGGGGTCAAATACTTGAAAAATCGTGTTTTTTTTCTACTCTCGTCGGCGGCTGCCATATTCATATATTAAGCACGAAATCGCTTAAATACTATCCCCCCGAGGGCCTATTTGGTTGTCCCATCGTTCGGGCTGAGAACCGGCTCGCATACCCCCTACTTTCTGTTCAGAACACCCTATTTTAAGCTTTTATCGCTTACTTGGGAAGGTAGGGATATTTTAATTTAATAACTTTTTCCTTACAACTATGACATAAATTGTCGTCGGTTGCGGTAAATCGTGGGAATTAATTGTGCGATCGAGAGCGAGAGCTCTATTCTGCGTAAATCTCAGAAATCGGGTTTATATCTATATTTCTTTTCACCCAACAAAAAAGTCCTAGAAACCCGGTTTCTCTCCCCCGCGTAAATCTCAGAAACCGGGTTTCTCTTTATATTTTTCGTCACTCAATCAAAAAGTCGTAGAAACCCGGTTTCTCTCCCCTTGCGTAAATCTCAGGAACCGGGTTTCTCTTTATATTTTTCGTCACCCAATCAAAAACTCCAAGAAACCGGGTTTCTCCCGGCATCACCCAGGGTGGTTTTATTGTGGGGAGAAGAAATCTGAAACGACAGAAAGCACCGCTCAAAGCTCGCGTCTGGGACGCAATTGTTATATTAATAAAGGTACGTAGTTGGGCTTTAGCCCTCTTTATATATACGTCTAAAGAGGGCTAAAGCCCAATTACGTACCTATTTCTAGGATGACAATTAATCCACCCTGGGTTTCTCCCGGCATCACCGGGGACTAGGACGATCGCTTTTCCTTAACTAACTATGGCGCTATCGTCTCGCACAATAGCAGATAGAGCGATCGGATCGCGCTCATAGGTCACAGACATTTCCAATAATTAGGAAAAAGAAAGCCCAAAGCCTAATAATATCGATCGCAAATCAGAAGTTTTGGAGGTGTGTAATAGAACTAACTCTTGCAAAAATCCAAAGCACCCCACCCCAACCCTCCCCTTATTAAGGAGAGGGAGCAAGATTATTCTTATTTCTCCCCTTAATAAGGGGGGACTAAGGGGGGTAAATTTGACTTTTGCAAAAGGTCTAATAGTTATAAATACCTCCTCAATCCTTAAGAAAACGGGAGAATGCCGACAATTTAAGTTAAAATAAAAATAGTAAAAATTACTCAGTGGTCGGCTTACAAAATATGTATGCTACTGATTAGCTGAAGTCCCGGAATTCACATCATGACTTCTAATCAATCTTCCCCTGAAATTAAACCAGCAGAATCGATCGCCCCAGCCGCCCTCGATAGCCAACAATTAGCGGAAACCGATGCCCCCTTTCCGATTGTTGGGATTGCCGCCTCAGCAGGAGGACTCGAAGCATTCACGGGGCTACTCAGCCATTTACCGGTAGATACGGGTATGGCGTTTGTGCTGATTCAGCATTTAGCCCCGGATCACAAAAGTCTGCTAACCGAGATTCTCGCCAGACAGACGAAAATGCCTGTTAGTGAGGTAAAAGACGGCATGGCTGTAGAGCCGAATCAAGTCTACATTATTCCGCCCAACACCAAGATGGTGCTGTGTAAAGGCGTGCTGCAACTATCCCCGCGCGAGAAGATTTATGGCAAATATATGCCGGGAGATGCGTTTTTTACCTCATTGGCGATCGATCGCGGCCACAAGGCGATCGCCGTAGTATTATCCGGGGGAGACGGAGACGGTTCGCTGGGGCTCAAGGCAATCAAAGCAGCCGGAGGCATGACTTTTGCTCAATGTCAAGACACGGCAAAATTCGATAGTATGCCGAATACCGCTGTCGCCACAGGGAATGTCGATTTTGTTCTGCCGCCGGAAAAAATTGCCGAGGAACTGGCAAACTATAGTCGCAGTCACCTTCTAACTTCCACAATTTCCCTAGCAAAAGTTGAAGAATCGCCCGAACCGGGAGATGCCCTGGCAACTATTTTTGCCCTGCTAAAATCAACCGCAGGCGTTGATTTTAGCCACTACAAACCCACAACGATCGCGAGGCGCATCCAGCGGCGGATGGTATTGTACAAGCTCGAAAACCTGGATGATTATGCCGAATACCTGCGACAAAATGCGCCTGAAGTCACAGCTTTGTATGAAGAAATCTTGATCCACGTTACCAGTTTCTTCCGCGATCCCGAAGCCTTTGAAAATTTAAAAGAGCTGGTTTTCCCCAGCATTACCCAAAATAAATCGCCAGAAGCTTCGATTCGGATTTGGGTGGCGGGATGTTCTACTGGTGAAGAAGTTTATTCGATCGCCATTTGTTTGTTAGAGTTTTTGGGCGATCGAGTTATGCCGATTCAGATTTTTGCTACAGATATCAGCGAGACGGCGATCGGCAAAGCGAGGTCTGCCACCTACTCAGAAAACCAGATGGTAGACGTTTCACCAGAACGCCGTACTCGCTTCTTTATTCGCGCCGAAGAAGGAGGTAGTTATAGAATCTGCAAAGCAGTCCGCGAACTGTGTGTATTTGCGCGACAAGACTTAAGCAGCGACCCGCCTTTTTCCAATCTCGATTTAGTTAGCTGCCGCAATGTGCTGATCTATTTGGGAGAGTCGCTGCAAAAAAAAGTGATGCCGATTTTTCATTACAGTCTCAACGCAGCAGGCTTTCTGTTGTTAGGCAGTTCTGAAAGTACGGGGAAATTTTCATATTTGTTTACTTCTGTCGATAAAAAGTCTAAAATTTATGCCAAAAACTTGACGGCAACTCGTCCCACATTTTCGTTCGCGCCGAGTTCCTATCCCGTCGTTAAAGCTGCTCTAGAACAGAGAATGAATGAAGAAAATTCGATCGATAATTTTGACTTAGAACGCGAAACTGACCAACTGATTTTGAATCGCTACGCCCCAGCCAGCGTGCTTGTTAACGAGCAGATGAAAATCCTGCAAGTGCGGGGAGATATCGATCCTTACTTTAGAGTGGTAGCCGGAACGCCGGACTTAAACTTGCTGACAATGGCAAGGGGAGGCTTGCTTGTGGATCTTCGCACCGCAATTTTTCAGGCACAAACGCAGAACGCGACTGTTAGGAAAGAAAGGGTATTGGTTGAATGGGGCGGGCGATCGTCTGCGGTGAATATTCAGGTGGTGCCGTTCCAGTCGCGCACCACCGCAGCACGCTATTTTTTGGTGCTGTTTGAAGAAGTTTTAGCCCCGGCGAGCGACTTTTCCACCGTCACCGCCCAAAATGGCGATCGAGGTGATTCCGATCCGGAAAATGAGCGGCTGACGCAGGCGCTTGCCGCCGCTAACCAAGAAAAACTTGCGGCGCGATCGCACCTGCACTCGCTAATCCAAGAGCAGGAAAATCTCAACCAAGACCTCAAAGTTGCCAACGAAGAAGTCCTCTCCAGCAATGAGGAACTGCAAAGCATCAACGAGGAACTAGAAACTGCTAAAGAAGAGATTCAAGCTACTAACGAGGAACTCACCACCACTAACGAGGAACTTCGCAGCCGAAATCTCGAACAAAGCCTGGTCAATAACGATTTGACAAACTTGCTTGCTAGTATCAATATCCCAGTTTTAATGCTGGCAAACAATTTAGAAATTAGACGATTTACGCCAACGGCGCAGAAACTTTTTAATCTAATTATCACAGATATTGGACGACCCTTTAGCGACATCCGATCGACTCTTGATGTTCCTGACTTGGAACAGATGATTTTGGAGGTAATTGATACTCTCCAGACGCAAGAACGAGAAGTTAAAACTTTGTCGGGATATTGGTACAACCTCCGCATTCGCCCTTACCGCACCACGGAAAACCAGATTGAGGGCGTGGTGATGGTTTTGATCGATATTGATGCTCTAAAACGCAGTGCCAGAACTTTGGAGGAGGCGCGCAACTACGCTGAAGCTATTGTGGAAACTGTGCAAACGCCTTTAGTCACGCTCGATGCTGATTTCCGAGTGCACAAAGCAAATCGATCGTTCTATGAAACGTTTCAGGTTTTATCCTCAGAAACAGCGCAATCTTCGCTGTTTGAGCTAGGAAACGGGCAGTGGAATATCCCGCAATTGCGATGGATTCTGGAAGATATTCTGGTGAGCGATGTTCAGCTTCAAAACTTTGAGTTGACTCATTTCTTTGAGCATATCGGCTCCAAAACTATGCTGCTGAATGCTTGTAAACTTGAACGAGAAGACCAAGCTTTAATGATTCTGTTGTCGATCGAGGATATCACCGCTCGCAAGCAGTTTGAGACAGAGCGATCGCAGTTATTGGAACAGGAACAGTTTGCCCGCCAAGAAGCAGAAATTGCTAACCGCACTAAAGACGAATTTCTGGCGAATCTCTCCCACGAACTCCGCAATCCCCTGACTCCGATCCTGGGGTGGGCGAAGCTGCTGCGTAGCGGGAAGCTGAAGGAAGCCGTCGCGGATCGCGCTCTAGAGGTGATCGAGCGGAGCGCGCTGGCGCAAGCTCAGTTAATCGAAGATATCCTGGATATTTCGCGGATTACTGGCAACAAGCTCGTTCTCGATAGTAGTCCGATGGATCTGCAGTTAGTGGTGCAAGCTGCGCTCGACGGGGTTCAACTATCAGCGGATACCAAAAACATTGAAATTGTTTCGGAGTTGACTTCTATAACTATTTTAGGCGATGCCGATCGCTTGCAGCAAGTTGTGTGGAATATTCTGTCTAATGCGATTAAGTTTACTCCACCGGAGGGACGAGTGGAAGTTTCCTTGGAGCCGATCGAGCTTCGCGCTCAACTTCGAGTTACTGACACGGGAAAAGGCATTGCGCCGGAGTTGTTACCGCATATTTTCGATCGCTTCCGCCAAGGAGATTCTAGCAGCATTAAGACGAATCAAGGGCTGGGATTGGGTTTGTCGATCGTCTACAATCTGGTGCAATTGCACGGGGGAATCGTGCTCGCCGAAAGTCCGGGGGAGGGAAAAGGAACTACAATAACTGTGAGATTGCCTTTGCCAGACTCGGCTGAAGTGTTGACAGGGGCGATCGATTTCCCACCAACTGTATTGGCTGCAAATTCAGGCGACGCATCTAGCGATACCGTCCCTTCTCTCGAAGGCTTGCACATTTTAGCTGTAGACGATCGCATCGATACGCGCGAGTTATTGGAATTTGTGCTCGAAAGCTACGGGGCGGAGGTTGTGACGGTGGCATCTGCCAGAAGTGCGATGGCTGCTTTGACTGAAAATCCCGGCAAATACGACGTGCTGATCTCCGATATCGCCATGCCGGAGGAAGATGGGTATTTCTTGATTCGAGAAGTGCGAGCTCTTGCTGAGGCAGCCGGAGGACAAATCCCAGCCATTGCGCTGACTGCCTATGCGAGCAAGCCCGAACGCAAAAAGGCGATCGAAGCAGGTTTTCAAAGGCATATTACTAAGCCTGTGAAACCCGTTGAACTAGCATTAATTGTTGCTAATTTAGTAGGACGATGTTAAATACTTTTGATCTAATATATAGCCCAATACGGTTTACTTAAGACGATCTCCCTGGCACACCCCTTAAGAAGCAGGGTGGTTTTATTGTCATCCTAGAAATAGGTACGTAATTGGGCTTTAGCCCTCTTTAGACGTATATATAAAGAGGGCTAAAGCCCAACTACGTACCTTTATTAATATAACACTTGCGTCCCAGACGCGAGCTTTGAGCGGTGCTTTCTGTCGTTTCAGATTTCTTCTCCCCACAATAAAACCACCCTGCCTAACCCCCCTTAAGAAGGGGAGTAGGGGGTGGGACAAGAATGCTCTCAAAGTCCCCCGACCTAATGGGGATGCGAGGGGGATCTCCGGGGCATAAATATGTTAAGTGAACCGTATTGTTCTATAGCCTTTCTCAGAAAGATGAGGTACTATCGGGCATTGGCCAAACAGGGCATTGGCCAAACAGGGCATTGGGCGGAGCGAAGCGGAGGGATTGGCCAAACATGGCATACTAATCGTTACCAGGCTGTTCCTGGTAACGAGTAATATCAAATCCGGTAGCATCGGAATTATAAAATCGAGTCAGATCAAATCCGCGCTTCATAGTTCTGTATTCATCTCTCTCTTGTCTTCCTCTGTGTTCTCTGCGCCCTAGCACCGGTTAAATCATTCCGATGCTACCGGAAACGATATAATCGCTTAAGTTATTAAATTTTCATTGCTAAGTGGTTCCCAAAAAGAGCCGGCAAACCAATATATTCGTCCCTTCATGAATTAGTTTTTTTCAGCGATTAGTTCAGCAGCCAAAGCGATAACAGATTCCGTATTAATCCTCGCCGTATAAGCGATTTGTGGGCCTTGTATTCCCTTTAAATCTTCAACACGTTTGTGAATTTCCGACACACCTATAGCTTTTAAGGCTGTCAAAAATGCTTGGTCGTGATAAACTTCTTCGGAAAACGAAACTTCGTCACTTTTAGAAAGATTTTGAATGCGAGCCGCTTTGTTGACTGTAGATCCAAAATAGTCGATCGCATTATTGAGATTTACCAGCAAAGCCGTCCCTCGGTGAATGCCCACGCTAACACGAATCCACTCTGCAGGCGGGCGAGTAGAGTTGTACTTTCTGAAACTGGCCACAGCAGCAGCAGCCGCCATAATTGCTTCTTCGTTGCTGATAAAAGAAGCCATAAGGGCATCGCCGATGGTTTTAATGACTTTGCCGCCAAATTGCTCTACCGACTCAAATAAAATTTCAAAATGATCGCGCACGATATTGTATGCTTTAGTATCTCCAAGGGTTTCGTACATTCTGGTAGAACCAGTAATATCGGTAAACATAATAGTAATCGCGCGAATCTTGACTCGCTCTCTTTCCGATATCGCTGCTTCGCCGAACAAACGCTTGTAATCTGGGTGGTGAAGCAGTTGCATTCCTGACAGTCGCAGGGGCAGTTGTTCTAATGTCAATTCTTCGGGCAATTCATCGGGATGCAAAATCAGCCCGGACAAATTGTGCTCGGTATTAGTTAGTTCGATTTTAACTTTTCCCGGACGCACAGTCAGCTTTTGTTTGTCAAAATCTGGCCCCGTTAACTGCTTGATTTTAATTTCTTGTATTTCTTCGGTTGCTTCGCCTTCAACTTTTAAAATCCCTTTAGCTAAGGTGAGGGGACAGCAGTACCGATATTGACCGCTTTCTAAGATAATTATCTCGGATGCGGTGCAGCATAAAGGTGTTACCAGTTGCAGTTTGTTATGAAGTACCGGAGGGGGAGCACAGATGGGGCGCAGTTTCGGGTCTTCGATTTCTTTGTTGAGGGAAAAAGTAACTTCGATGCGATCGAGCAAATCAATGTTAAACTCGCGATCGCACATTGGGCAAAAAGACATTTCCGATGCGTCTGCCAAATCCTTGAATTCGTCTGCTATCATGTTGCAGTGCGGGCAGTGAATGTCCCAGTGCAGGTCAAAAGTGCCGGCTTTTACTCCGTGCAGAAATTCGGAAGTAATTCTTTTAACATTCTTGACAGTATCGCCGGCTACGTAGTAAGGATTAATCCGCAATCTCTGCAAAATGTGGGAACCGATTAACCAGTTTTCGATTTGGTCGATCGTTCCTTTGCTAGAATTGGAACGTTGTTTAAGTTGTTCTACTTTTTCTGTTAATAATTCGATATTCACGAGCTGCTTGCCTTTGAGCGTCAGGGCAAGAAATTTTTAAGCATTGTCTCAGATAATTTCTTCGTCTGCTTGGTTCTTCCCTGACAATTCTGATAAATTTGCACCTGTCCCGCTGTCCCTGATCTGTGTATAAATCTTAACAAATTAGCAAGCTAAAGGCGATGTTTCTTTAGGCTGAAGGATGGGTCAGTTGTTACACAAGAGCGATCGCTGCATCTGTCTTCAGGAATATATTATAAAATGTCCGGCGAATTAATTATAATCAATCTTAGTTTCAAACAACAATTCAGCCCCAGAGGCTCTCGATTGAAACCAGACTAAAATAGCAAATATCCCACCCATCCCCATACCACAAATGCTAAACAAAATTTGGCAATTCCTCAAACAACTAATTCAGCGCCTATTGGGCTCCGCACCCCCACCAAAACCCCAAAATACCCCCATCCGCCCCACCCTCACAGACGCGGAATACGAATCGAAATTTATGGAAATTCTGGAAGGGGTAAATGCTGGCTGGAGTCGAGGGGATGTCGCGGGATTTTTAATCGCAAAACGGCTTAAAGATAGTGAATTGGCTGGTTGGTTGCGACGGTTTGGAACTCGATTGTTTGAGGAGGAGACGCACGCATCATCCACCGCCCCTGCGGATGTGGTGGCTTCGCTGCAGGAATTGGCGCGCAGGCTAGGTTTGTTTGGTAGAATGGGTAGCGGGGAATTGTCGCAGGTGGCGGGGGATATTGGGCGGGAGATTTTGACGCGATTTCCGCTACCGGTGGTTGAGGATGATGTTGGATATGGGAATGTGATTGAGGCGGTGTTTGTTGGGAATGGTTTAGGTTTTTCTGGGGATGGGAATCGCAGCGGCGCGTCAGATGTGCCCGGATGAATTGAATGGCCGAACTTGCCTATATCTAGCATTTTGGTCGAGTTGGGCGATCGGCATGATATTCTTAGCAATTAAGCGCCGCTTCCGTCGGTAATTTTCACGCACTCAAATAGGACTAAACAAAACTGAATTCCTCACTACAAACTGAAATTGTAATGACACAAGTAATCGGCATCGACTTAGGCGGCACCGCAATTAAACTCGGCAGATTTAGCGAAGATGGTGTTTGTCACCAATCTTTAACAGTTCCCACTCCTCAACCCGCAACTCCAGAGGCTGTCTTAGCTGCCATCACCGATGCTATTTTACAACTGAATCCTGCCGAAAATGCTGTAAGTGCGATCGGTATCGGCACACCAGGCCCAGCAGACGCCGCCGGCAGAATAGCCAGAGTCGCAATTAACCTCAAAAATTGGCATAACGTCCCCCTAGCTGACTTGTTGGAAGCCAAAACCAGACTGCCAACAATATTAGCAAATGACGCGAACTGTGCCGGATTGGGAGAAGCTTGGTTAGGTGCAGGAAAGCACTTTAAAAACCTCATATTGCTAACATTAGGAACAGGAGTCGGCGGTGCAGTTATCTTAGATGGCAAACTATTTACAGGTCATCTAGGCGCGGCAGGAGAGTTAGGATTAATTGCCATCAATCCCGAAGGCCCGGAGTGCAACAGCGGCAATCGCGGTTCTTTAGAACAATACGTTTCCGTGCAAGCAATTCGCCGCGACACTGGTTTGGAACCCCTAGAATTAGCAAATTTAGCTAAGTCGGGAGATGCCAAAGCTTTAGAATATTGGCAAAATTACGGGCGCTATCTCGGTATCGGTTTAGCAAGTCTGATTTATGTTTTAACACCGGAAGCTATTATTATCGGCGGTGGAATTAGTGCGGGTGCAGAGTTCTTCTTGCCTGCGGTTAGAGCCGAAATTGAGCGGCGGGTGCTACCTAGTTCTCGCGAAGATTTGCAGTTATTGCTTGCCCAATTGGGCAATCAAGCAGGTATGGCAGGCGCCGCAAAATTAGCTTGGCAGCTAGCTTTAATGACTAATAACTGATGACTAATATCAATTTTGGTTGTACTCATACATGATGTTAACAGTTAACTGTTATTTGTTATTTGTTAACAGTTAATAGTAAATTTACTATTCCGCTGAAGACAGGATTTGATATAACAACTAACAACTGCCAACTAAGAGGGCGGGCCCGCACCATCCACCGCCGCTACCAACTAATATCAAATCCGGTAGCATCGGAATGATTCAGATATATATTCTCGGACTCTCTGTACTCTGTGTTCTAGCGCCGGTTAAATCATTCCAATGCAAGCGGAAACGATATAAAAACTAATACGGTTCACTTAACATATTTATGCCCCGGAGATCCCCCTAAGTCCCCCTTAAGAAGGGGGACTTTGAGAGCATTCTTGTCCCACCCCTACTCCCCTTTTTAAGGGGTGTGCCAGGGAGATCGTCTTAAGTAAACCGTATTGATATAAAAACTAAAAACTAACAACTAACAACTAACAACTAACAACTAAAAATTAACAACTGCCAACTAACAACTAACAACTGCCAACTAACAACCAATGACCAATGACTTCTTCATGGCAGAGACTGCCCCGTCGTATTTTTGATGTATTCCTGAATTTTTTGATAATCGTCTGAGTTGCCTTCGCGCATGAGGATAATATTAGTCGCGCTGTCAGGCAGAAAAAAGCTGATTAGCCGACCGTTTTGTTCGCAAACAAAAGAGCTAATTCGACTTAAATCGATCGCAAATTCCTTGCGGTCAAAATGAATTTTTATCCACGAACCTCTAGAATTGCGATCGATGGTTTTTTTGAGGTAATCGAGAACTTGCTTGTAAGCCTCATGATTGCCTTGGGGATGCAGGATAATCGGCTGACTGCTATTAGGCAGCCAAAATGTGATGCGCTTGTTATCCAGTTCGCTCGAAAAAGCACTAATAGTGTCAAGATCAATTATGTATGTATTTTTTTCATAAATAAACTTGCTCCAGTAAGCCACACAACCCTCCTCAAACCTGCGTTTCCTGGTATTTTAGGATAGTTTGACAATTCATACCATTTTAGATTTTAGATTTTAGACTTCGGCTAACGCTCAGTCGATCGATTTTAGATTGAGAATGACTGATGATTGTGGGGATTGGCATCTTACCTGTAGTTGTATTGTGTTTTGAGATTGGTATCACTATTGAAATCACAGCTAAAAAATTCAGTAGAAATATCAGTATTTTTGCTTTTTACCTTTTACGTTTTCCCTTATACCTTGGGGTACTAGCCCCCCAAACCCTATGTTAGGACAGAGGTGAGGTTTTTTGTCGTTGAGAATGCTGCCCGATATCATGTCCGGTAGATGAGACCCCTCTTAAATTCTATTGTTGGGTTGGACGGGTGAGAGTGCGATCGATTATGCGTCCTATGTGAATATTTGTCTGCACTCACCCGTCCCTACAGACATTTAATATATCAAAACTAATCGATCGCACAGGATAGGAGATTAACTTCCGGCAACTTTCCCCGCTACCAAGTCCCGAGGCTCAGTTTCTAAAACATCCTGATTTCCCTGGGTGCTAGCCGCCTGGATAAACCCCTGAAACAAGGGGTGGGGGGCGCTAGGTCTAGATTGGAATTCAGGGTGAAATTGACAGGCGATGAAAAAGGGATGGTTGGGTAATTCGATCATTTCTACCAATCGGCCGTCGGGAGAGGTTCCCGATAGCACATAACCTGATTCTAAGAACAGATTGCGGTAGGAGTTGTTGAATTCGTATCGGTGGCGGTGCCGCTCGTAAATCACTTCTTTTTGATAAAGTTTGAAAGCGAGGGTGTCTGGGTTGACGCGACACGGATACAAACCCAGTCGCATTGTACCGCCCAAATCGACTACATCTTGCTGTTCTGGCAATAAATTAATTACCGGATTTGCCGTAGTTGGGTCAAATTCAGCACTGTTGGCATCCTTCAGTTGGGCGGTGTTGCGCGCCCATTCAATCACAGCACACTGCATCCCCAAACACAATCCCAAAAAAGGTATTTTGTGCTGTTTAGCATATTCGATCGCCGCTATTTTGCCATCGACTCCCCGAATCCCAAAACCTCCGGGTACAACAATGCCGTTGATATCTTTGAGATAATTATCGAGATTTCCCGATTCTAAATCTTCTGAGTTAATCCAGTGCAAATTTACGTCGCAGCCGATCGCAATTGCCGCGTGCCGCAAAGCTTCAACCACCGAAAGATAAGCATCGTTCAACCGCACGTATTTGCCAACCAAAGCAATATCAATCTTGTGGCTGGGACTGTAAAGCCGCTTGACTAAGGTTTGCCACTGAGTCAAATCGGGTTGCCGCTGTTCGAGTTGCAGCAAATTGATGGTTTGTTCTGCCAAACCTTCTTCTTCCATCATTAGAGGCACTTCGTAGATACTTTTGGCATCTTGAGCCGTGATGACGCATTCTTCGGGTACGTTGCAGAATTCCGACAATTTTTGTTTGAGGCCCAAAGGTAAAGGCCGATCGCACCTACAGACTAGAATATCTGGTTGAATGCCGATCGACCGCAACTCCTTAACCGAGTGCTGAGTCGGTTTAGTTTTCATCTCCCCAGCCGAAGGAATCCAAGGTATCAGCGTTACGTGCATATACAAGACATTTTGCCGCCCGACATCCTTGCGAAACTGGCGAATTGCCTCCAAAAACGGCAAAGACTCAATATCTCCCACCGTGCCGCCGATTTCCGTAATCACCACATCGGGGTTAGTATTTTTTGCGACTCGGTGAATGCGCTCTTTAATCTCGTTAGTGATGTGGGGAATCACCTGCACCGTGCTCCCCTGATACTCGCCGCGGCGTTCCTTATTAATCACAGCTTGATAAATCGAACCCGTGGTGACGCTGTTGAGGCGAGACATGGAAGTATCGGTAAAACGCTCGTAATGCCCCAAATCCAGGTCGGTTTCCGCACCGTCTTCGGTGACAAAGACTTCTCCGTGCTGGAACGGGCTGAGAGTGCCGGGGTCAACGTTAATATAGGGGTCTAGCTTCAAAATCGAGACCGAGTAGTTTCGGGACTTCAATAAGCGGCCGAGGGAAGAAGCGACAATTCCCTTCCCGATACTGGAAACCACGCCGCCGGTCACAAACACAAATTTGCTCATAGGATTTTCAACTTTAGATGTTTCTCAGTTAAGGTAACACTCAACTTTAAGAGCTAAAATCAAAAATTGTCCAGCAGGGCTAGAGCATTTTTCCTGTACGGGTGGGGAGGCGATGGGTTGCAGATTGGCTCGATCGGGCGTTTTGCACGGGTTTTGAGAGCGATCGCCCAAATTAACAACCTGTGCGCGAACATTTGTATGGCGATCGCCCCACCACTCAAACAAAAAATGCTTTTTACAAAACCCAGATGCAGGCGATCGATCCAGAAACCGCAGATATCGGGCAGATGCAACACCGAAGTCTATAATCCCAAACACAGATCCTCCCTTATTCCTGATTTTTTCTTCCCAATTACCAGACTGGTTGACTTTCTATTAAAAGCGTGGCTGCAATGGTGTCTACCGGCTTTGAGAAAAAGTATCCCTGTCCGTATTCGCATTTCAGCGATCTGAGCAAATTAAGCTGTTCGATGGTTTCAATTCCTTCAGCAATTACATCCATGCGTAAATGAGTGGCTAAAATTAAAATAGTCTGTACAATAGCTTCATTGCCTTCGTCTTCAGTCATGCGGCTGACAAAAGCTCGATCGATCTTTAAAGCGTCAGTTGGAAAAGTGTGCAGGCGGCTCAAAGAAGAATAGCCTGTGCCGAAATCATCAATATATAATTGAACTTCTAAATTTTTCAATTGTGCGAGGGTAGCGGCTGCTGATTCGGCATTGTCCATGATTACGCCTTCAGTAATTTCTAATTTTAAGCTGCGGGGGTCTAGTTGAGTTTCTTGTAAAATTTCGCTGATGCGATCGATTAAATCCGGCTGTTTGAATTGTTCGTTAGAAAGGTTGACGCTGACAGTCAAGGGCGGATTTATGGGAAATCTTTGATGCCACTGGTGGATCTGACGGCAAGCCGATCGCATCATCCACCAACCAATCGGTACAATCAATCTGGTTTCTTCTGCGACTAAAATAAATTCGCCGGGAGATACTAAACCTCGCGAAGGGTGATACCACCGCAGCAGCGCTTCAAAACCGCTGATTTTACCGCTGGTTAGACAGACGATGGGCTGGTAGTAAAGCCGAAATTCATGGGAGTCGAGAGCTCGCCGCAAATCGTTTTCTAGTTGCAAAAGAGCGACGGCGCGAGTGTGCATACTTAAGTCAAAAACTTCGTGGCGAGCTTTCCCCAATCCCTTAGCGTGATACATAGCTGCATCTGCATCTCGCAGCAATTCTTCGGGTCGATCGTACAACATTTGGAACGGGACATTGGCAACGAGAGAGTCGGAAGACAAGCAAGACAAAGCAGTTGCCCGATCGATATTTTCGACATTTCCAGAGTCCGATAGTTCGCTGCTTTGCCTTGGCTGCGGAGGTAAACCAGAAGAAACAATGCCAATGCTAGCACTGCTAAAAACTTGATATTCGTTGAGGTAAAAAGGCTCTGCTAGTTCCGCTTGCACTCGTTCGGCAATTTGGATTGCATATTCTGTATTGTTGATATTTTCTAACAAAATAGCGAATTCGTCGCCGCCGAGACGGGCAACGGTATCTCCAAGGCGCAAACAGGTTTCCAGGCGCTGCGCGATCGCGACTAGCAAGCGATCGCCCACTAAATGCCCCAAACTGTCGTTGACAACCTTAAAGCGGTCGAGATCGATAAACAGCACCGCAAACAAAACCTCGGGACGGCGTTTTGAAAGCTCGATCGCGTGTCTTAAGCGATCCATAAATAAAGCTCGGTTGGGCAAACCCGTTAGCGTATCGTGCAAAGCATCGTGTACTAACTTCTCTTCTGCTATTTTGCGGAGGGTGATATCTTCGACAGTGCCTTCGTAGTAAAGCAAATTGCCACCAGCGTCGCGAACCGCCCGGCCGTTCTCGGAAACCCAGATGGTAGTGCCGTCAGCGCGGTAAACTTGGGACTCGAACTCTGACACACAACCGTGTTTTTCGATCGCGCGCAAAAATTCGACGCGGCGGTTGGGATCGAGGTAGAGTTGGCGATCAATATTGTGTATGTTTGCGATCAGTTCCGGGGCTGACTCGTAGCCGTAAATTCTCGCCAAAGCAGGGTTAGCGCTGAGGTAGCGCCCGTCGGGCGTTGTCTGAAAAATTCCCTCGATCGCGTTTTCAAAGATGCTGCGGTATTTTTCCTCGGCTTGTTGCAGCGCTTCTTCCGCTTGTTTGCGATCGCTGATATCCGTCAGCGTCCCGAGATAGCCGAGAACTTCCCCGCTGTTGGCAATTTCCGGGACTGCTTGCCAAAATATCCAGGTTGTGCGGTCGCCGTTGCAAAAGCGGTACTCTAATTTACAAGGCAACTTGTTTTTAACAGCGCCATACCATTGGCTCAAAACGCTCTGGCGGTCTTCGGGGTGCAAACTTTGAGTCCAACCTTCGCCGAGTGCTTGTGAGACTGTCAGTCCCGCCATCTCCAAAAATCGCTCGTTGACGTAAAAACAATCTCCAGCCGCGTCAGCGCGGAAAATCCCGACTGGCAGGATTTTTGCCAAGGTGTAATAGCGGTATTCGCTTTCTAGCAGGGCGCTGGCTGCTACTTTAGTCTCGGTGATGTCAAACATCGCGCCTTGAATGATGACTGATTTGCTTGCTTCATCGCGAACTGCGATCGCTCGATCGCGGAACCAGACGACTCGACCGTTGCGGGCGATCGCGCGGTATTCTGAAACCAGCGGGGCGTCGCCAAAGATATCTTCTCCCTCGCTAAATTTTTGTGTGGCGTTTTCAACTAACACGCGATCACGGTCTTCTGGGTGAACGAGTTTCAGCCACAAATCTGGGTCTGCCCTCCATTCAGCTACAGAATAACCCAGAAAAGTCTCGATTTGTGGGCTGATGTAAAGTTTGGCAGCGCTGCGGTTGAGGGTAGAAATGTAGGTGACAGCCGGCATTTGTTCTACAAGGGCGCAGTATTTCGCTTCTACGGTGCAGAGTGCTGCTTCTAGGCGCTGCCGCTCTAATTCAGCGGCGGCGCGTCCGGCAAATATGCTGAGAATTAGTTGAAATTTAGTGAGTTCTGCTTCTAGCAAAGGTTGATCGTCGAAAATACAAATAATCCCTAAAGGTTCGCCGTAAGAGTTTTTGAGCAGGGCTCCGACAAAACTGCGCGAACCTGTAACCACCGCTCTGCGGTCTTGTGGGAAGGCTTCCACTAGACCGTCTGGACAGGAGTACATTGCCTGCTCGAACACTAGGGTTTCGGGAGTGTTGGCGGTATCGCACTCAAAATTTGGCTGTAGCTGTCCGTCGCTCCAAAAACTGAGCACTTCCAATCGATCGGGAATTGCATCGCTGCGTTCGATCGACTTAATCGACTTGGCCGCCACGGCGCAGCGAACTCCGAGTGCACGGGCCAAGTGGCGAACTAAAGTATCAAAGAATTCGGCTCCTCCCGGCGCATCAGTACCTGCTAGGATGTGGCCGAGCAAGTCTCGATCTAATTCCGGGGAATCGCTGACAGCGGCTTGGTTGCTGGCCTGGGGGCGAGAGGAATTTTGGGTCATCTCTCCCTCCACGCTCAAACTTGTGGCTTTGCTGGTGCAAGACCCCACAACAGGTGAAGAGTTTACTGTTGGGCGCTGTTGCTGGGGGAATAATAGAGCGCGGACAATACCTAAAATTTTACGCAAGAATCTGTCAGCGACGGGGAACAGATTTGAGTTGGGGAAAAGCCAAAAGTTTTTCTTAATTTTCAATTTTGCAAATAAATCGCCGTTTAATTGGGGCGGCTGTGGTTGCTTTGCGGGCGGCAGATTGGGAGGCCTTCGCTGCAATTTGAGATAAATCGCTCCAGCAAAAGCTAAAGTCGCTGATAATCCTAGAAGGTATACAAGAATCTCAAAGTAAAAAAATAAATCTCGATCGAACATTGATTAATACCGCTCGACAATTATAGTAGTTATCTGAAGCCAATCTATTTATTAAAAATAACTAAGTATTGTCACCAATGGGTAGCGCGGACAAGGTAGGATAGCAGTGAAGGCGACAATGCAAGTTAATAACCCTGATGAAAGCGATCGTTTTTGAAACGCCCGGAAGTGCGTCCGTACTGAGACTGCAAGATATCCCCGCCCCTACTATACAAACAGAAAGTGAAGTTTTAGTGCGTTTGCGGGCGGCGGGAGTCAATCCGATAGATACTAAGTTGCGATCGCGCGGCACTTTTTATCCAGAAAAAACTCCTCACCTTTTGGGGTGTGACGGTGCTGGAATCGTAGAAGCTGTCGGTGCTGCGGTGCAAAGTTTCCAAGTGGGAGACGAGGTTTTTTTCTGCAACGGCGGTTTGGGCGGGTTGATGGGTACCTATGCTGAGTTTGCCGTTGTAGACGAACGTTTCCTCGCCATCAAGCCTGCTGCTTTAAGTTTTGTTGAGGCGGCGGCGGCACCGTTAGTTTTAATTACAGCATGGGAATCGCTGTACGATCGCGGGCGGTTGCAAGCTGGCCAAAAAGTATTGATCCAAGCTGGTGCCGGCGGTGTCGGCCACGTCGCGATACAGTTGGCTTCGTTGCAAGGTGCTGAGGTTTGCACTACTGTGAGTTCCGAAGCCAAAGCCGAATTTTGTAAATCTTTGGGTGCAGATTTAGTTATTTTATACAAAAATACCGATGTTGTCGATGATGTTTTGACTTGGACTCAAGGACAAGGAGTTGACTTGGCTTTCGATACAGTCGGGGGAGAAACTTTTTACCAAACTGTTCCGGCTGTGAAGATTTATGGCGATTTGGTAACAATTTTGGAACCAGATCCGGCTTTGGGGAATTTGAAAACAGCGAGGATGCGAAATCTGCGAATTAGTCTGGAATTAATGTTAACTCCGATGCTGCAAGGTTTGGGGGAAGAACAGGAACAGCAGGCTCATATTTTGCAGCAGTGCGCTGGTTTGTGCGATCGTAATTTGCTCAAAATTCATGTCAGCAAAACTTTCCCGCTAGCACAAGCTGGTGCTGCTCACAAACTGTTAGAAACAGGCTCTGTAACAGGTAAAATAGTTCTTGAAATTCCCGGCGATTGAGATTTCGGGCGAAGGGAATTAGCGGCGACACAAGCTTGCAGCCGACTACGGGAGCGGGTTGAAAACATTGTGAATTCAACCTACATTCCGCCATTCAAATTGAACCTAAAATAAGGTTTAAAACAAGAATGCAGTTCGCTTGCTCGTGGTTGAAACCCTCAGAAAATCAGTCATATCATGTCCGCAATACGAACCGTCCATTTGTGTTATTAATCGATCAAACTTGATATCATATCAAATTTTCTCTTCATCGGAATAGTAAATTAACAGTTAACAAATAACAAATAACAAATAACAAATAACAAATAACATCTATGAGTGCAACGGAAATTGATATCATCCCCGAATCTAAAACCTCAAATTTCCCATTGAAAATCCCGTAACTTACCGTCTCTACCCAAAGCTTCATCGGCCAATTCCACCATCCAGCGATTCGGCCGCGCTTGGGGTCTGGCCGCGAGCACCAAGGCCCAAGCTTCTGCTTCTTTACCCCGGCCCAACAGCGCAGCACAAACAGTCAAAGCTGTTGCTGTTGAAAGGCTGATGCCACTTTGACAGCAGACGAGCAAATTGCCGGGGTTCGCCGACATTTTGAGGGCAAAGTCAATAATTTGGAGGACGTCATCGAGTGTAGCTAAAACCAGATCGGGGTCGTCAATTGGGGTTTCGAGGTCGTTTAACGATCGCCGCAGTCGGTTCGGGATTTTGTGAAAACTTTTGGGTTCGGGTAGGCCCGGAGTGCCGATCGAGATTAAGTATTTGAGTTGCCGTCCCGCAGGGCGATCGATAATGTATTCAGTGGCTTCTCCTTCCGAAACTATCAAAATTTTCGGCAGTTTTTCACCCAATAAATCTGCAGAAGTTGAAAATTCAGAATCAACTGTGTTTACCTCAGCGCTAACATCCGGCAAGTATTGGGCCGCCAGGGCGCGAACGTCAGCAACTTCGCGGTTTAAAGCTGATTCCAGAGCCAAAATTGCAGCACCAGATCCAATTTGACCCAAGGATTTAACAGCTTTTTGACGGACTCCAGGGGTTTCGTCCCCCAGCAGATGCACCAAACCTGCGACGGACTCCTCTGTCGCAATTTGCCCCAAAGCAGCAGCAACTCTCCACCGAACATAGGATTCGCTGTCGCCTCGCGCGATCGCCAGTCCCGTAGCCACCATTTTTTGCAAGTTAGCATCGCCGCCTGTATTGATGTTCCCCAGGGCCACCGCCGCCCTGCCGCGCACGAAAATATCTCGATCCGAGAGCGATCGCATTACTGCCACCGCAGCCACCTCGCTGCTGATTTCCCCCAAGGCAGAAACTGCACTGCCGCGCACGTCTGAGTCTTTATGGTTGAGGGCGGCAAGCAGCCCCGCCAAAGCCGTTTCCGTGCCGATTTGTCCCAAGGCCTCGGCAGCCCTCAAAGAAACGGCGTAGTAGTCGGGATCGTGCAGCAATTCTACTAAGTGGGGTACTGCGTCGGGGTCGCCGATTTTCCCCAAAGATGCCGCAGCCCGGGCGCGCACTATTTGATTTGTGTCTCGGAGGGCGGCAAGCAGCCCGGGAAGCGCCTCAGAACCCCCAATTTTCCCGCAGTTGACCGCAGCCCGCCAGCGCACTTCGGGGTCTTGGTGTTTGAGGGCAGCAAGCAGTGCTCTGACGGCTGTTTTCGGCTTCATTTGGCCCAAGGCCCAAGCAGCCTTGGCGCGCACTGCTGAGGTTTTGTGGTTGAGGGCTTCTAGCAGTGCTGCGACTGCTGGTTTCGAGTCAATTTCTCCTAGGGCCCAAGCGGCCCAAGCTTGCACTTGGGAATCTTCGGATTCGAGCGATCGGGCTAATTCAATTACTGCGGCTTCCGAGCCAATTTTGCCGATCGCCCGAATGCTGTGAAGGCGCACGACACTTTGTTTGTGGTTCAATGCTTGGACTAGGATCGGAATTGCCCAATCAGAACCAGTTAGTGCTAGCAGTTGAATTTTCAGCAGTGGCGAAGTTGGGATTTTTTCGATTAATTTTATAGCTGTTTTTTGAAATTCTGGTTTGAGAGTACCTGCTAGTTTCGAGCCTAGTTTTAAGTTTACTTTTAAAGCTAATTTGATCGTGCGCAAAGCCATACTTTCCTGTTCTACTTTTGGCAATATTGTCGCCAAGGCGTGCATCCCTTGTCTTTCTTTCAAATATTTTTGTTTAAATTGAGCATCGCTGAGCTCTGGTAGCTGTTGGATGAGGGTTGCTGCTGAGTTCACTGATTTATCCTCATATTTTGGCGATCGCTTGAGATTGCTCTTTTAAACTCACCGAAGCGTCCATTTTAGATTTTAGATTTTAGAATTGCTCCACAGATTAATCGGGAAGCTTAAACTCGGGTGAAAATTTTTCGGTTAGACACTCACTCTCGCATCAGCGACTTGTACCTGTTTTTGGGCTGACTCATAAAAAAAATTAGCTGCACCTACAAAACTCAAATTCTCATAAAACTTGTACCACTTTTAAAATATGTCGGATTCGACTATTTTTGGCAATTCCTCAATAATTAATTATCTAATTTGTTTTGGCGATCGGCAAGAAAGTTAGTAGTGTTTGCTACTTGGCATCGCCGCGCTCTTGACTAGGCGAACTGCGCTATATAATTTTAGAGCAACTTAGGTTCAAAGAGCGATCGGCTCCGTTGAACGCAGCGAACCGGAAACAGCCCAATTCCCGGACAGTCTCTCACCCGTAGGGCCCATTTTTCAAAACCTCAGCCAAAGCGTTACCGTTATCTCGCAAACCTTCGTAAAAAAACAGCACTTCTCCTTGAATACCGCGGGCGCGGTTGTAAGCAATTACTTGCAACAAGAGCTCAGGATTCATGCTATACTTACTACCTCGATTCGCTAACAAAATACCGGGGGATACGCAGTGCAGTTGTTCGCCGCTAAGCTGTTGGTCAACGAGTCGATCGACCAATTGTTTGTAAGCCTTAAAATCCCGGCGGTAAAACTGGGGATGAAGCATATCAACCAACTTTTTGTCAACCCAAGTTTGAGAATCTTGCAAATATTCCACCAGTCCCCATTCATAGGGACTAGGCGAAAGCGACAGCAACAAATCAGGACTAATAGCCTTCAATTCTCGGTGCAAGCGAGCCACAAACTCAGTAATAATATCGGCGCGCCATTGCAGCCAATGTTGCTCTTTCGGATTCTGTGGTACTTCTCTCCCGCACTCTTGCAGGTAGCGTTTAACCGTTTTTTCGTCATAACCGCCTTCGGAAGGAAGCGCAATGCGATCGTCTCCTTGAACCCCCTTTACCGGATAATTCCTAGCAACTTCCAGCATCAACCCCAGCAAAAAATCTTGAACTTCCCCATCAAGAGAATTCATCCATTCAAACTTATTTTTCTGAAGTAAATTGCCGCTGTAATCGCGAGCCGCCCACTCAGGTTTTTTCGCCAGCAAATGACCGCCGTTGAGATTGTAAGAACTCACAAATCCGTATTCAAACCAAGGAATAACTTTTAAACCAACTCTGTTAGCCTCAACAATTAATTCTGCCAGAGGGTCGCGCCCTTGATAGCGCGCATCTATTTCTATCCCAAATTGTTCGCGCATAATTTGAGAAGGATAAGCAGTAAAACCCCGGTTCCAAACAACAGGAAAAACTGTATTAAATCCCGTATCTGCCAGAAAGTCCATTGCTTCAGCAATCCGCTGTTTTGAGGTGAGAACTTTGCAGTCGGTGCTGGGGATCCAAACGCCGCGAATTCCCGTGTGATGGGGCGTAAATGTTCCGGGAACCGTTATTTGATTTTTTGCGTCAACTGGAACTGCAAACTGCTGTTTAAATAAAGATTTGAAACTGTGAATTGCTGACTGGAATCGCTCTAAAAATGGCATTTAATCTAGGGATTTACAAGATTTTGCACGATTTTTTATAACTCACATTAGGTGTCAATATTAGCAACGGGCTAGAAGCCTGTTCGACAATTAATAAAATTTCTTGTGGGCTGTTAGCCACGGGCTAGAAGCCTGTTACACAAACAATAAAATTTATTGTGGGGCGGGCTAGCGTGCCCGCCCCTGAAATTTTACTGGCCAGCCCTGAAATTGTGCTATGCAGCTACCCCAGACAACTTCTGGCTCAAAGCTTCTTTCAAAAGCTCGGCCTTGTCAGTTTGCTCCCAAGGCAACTCTAAATCAGTGCGCCCGAAGTGACCGTAAGCCGCCACATCTTGATAGAAACGGCCGCCTCTTTCTGCCGGCAAATTCTGCAAGTTAAATGCGTGAATTATGCCTGCAGGACGCAGTTCAAAATGCTGCTTCACAACTTCCAAAAGCCGATCGTCATCAACTTTCCCCGTCCCAAAAGTTTCGATCATCATGCTGACAGGCCGCGCCACGCCGATCGCATAACTCAACTGCACTTCACACTTTTCGGCCAAACCAGCCGCCACGATATTTTTAGCAACGTAGCGACAAGCATAAGCTGCGCTGCGGTCTACCTTCGTGGGGTCTTTTCCAGAAAAAGCACCGCCGCCGTGACGAGAATAGCCGCCGTAGGTATCCACAATAATTTTGCGGCCCGTCAAACCCGAATCTCCTTGAGGCCCGCCGACTACAAATTTGCCGGTAGGGTTGACAAGGAAGCGAGTTTCTGAATCCGGCTTGACGCTAATATCGGCAAACACTGGTTGGACGACAGCAGTCCAAAGGTCTTCTTTAATCTTGGCTTGAACCGCGGCTGTTTCTGTGATATCGCCGATCGCCTCAGTGTGCTGCGTAGAAATTAAGATCGTATCGATACCAACAGGTTTTCCGTCTTCGTAAATTACCGTAACTTGGCTTTTGCCATCGGGACGCAGATAAGATAACTGACCTGTTTTGCGGACTGCGGCCAATTGACGGCAGATCCGGTGCGCTAAGCTGATCGGCAGAGGCATCAATTCCGGCGTTTCGTTGCAAGCAAAACCAAACATCAAACCTTGGTCGCCCGCGCCGATAGCATCCAATTCCTCTTCGCTAGCTTCTTCCCGGCTTTCCTGAGCCGTATTGACACCTTGGGCAATATCGGGAGACTGAGAGTCTAGAGCCACCAACACCGAGCAGCTATTGGCCGAAAATCCGTTGTCAGCGTGGATGTAGCCAATATCGGCTATTTTTTTCCGCGCCAACTCTATGTAATTTACGTGAGCTTTGGTGGTAATTTCGCCCGTGAGCAGCATCAAGCCCGTGTTGACGACAACTTCGGCAGCGACGCGGCTTTTAGGGTCTTCGGTCAGTAAGGCATCTAGGATTGTATCTGAAATTTGATCGCAGATTTTATCGGGATGGCCTTCGGTAACAGATTCAGAGGTGAACAGGTAGCGACGTGACAATGATTATTTCTCCTTTGATGGGGGCGAATCCTGCACGACATCGGCGACAGACGACTGACTTTTCAGGTAGAGGCCAAGAATCATCGCCTCTGGGTCGCCGTCTAAGGTGTGTCGGTCTGCTCTGCAGTGTTGAAGCAGGGTTGGAAATTAGGTAAAGTGACACTACTATAGCAAAGTCATAGGATTTTAGACTTTAGATTTTAAATTTGAGCTGGGGAAGAACTGGTGAGAGCGAGGTTGGGAGCTTTATCTACAGTTTAATTACTTTTGGAAACTAATATCAGTTTGGGTAAGTCCTAAAAACTTAAGTCTTGTCGGATTCTCAATAAATCTTTGACCCAGGCAAAAAAACTGCCGCCGCCGACACGACTGATGGTCGATTCCAAAATTTTAGATTAAACTGCCAGCTTGCAGATTAAATCCTGCAAGTAAATCTCAAATCTCAAACTTGTACTTCGGCTTCGCGAGTGTACAAGTTTGAGATTGGGAATTGGGGAATTGAGGGATTGAGGGATTGAGGAATCTATCGATCAATACTTCATTTTTGTGAGAAGTGCTGTATGAAACCGACACACAATTTGATATTTGATCTACCCACCTTCCGCCATTGTGTATACGAATTAGCACGCATTAAGACTCAAAAAAACCGATTTTTTTTCGGAATCTGTTGGTGATACCGAGGTATTTTGAAAAAAACCCGGTTTCTGGCTACCCGCGACTCAAAGTGATTTACAAAAATACTTAATACTTCACAGCAATTAATGAATTAGTGTAGCAATTTAAGTTTAAACTAAGAACGCTCGCAAATAAAAGTTTTCACATTCACAAGGGAAGAGTTCTGAGAAACAGGCAAACAAAAGTTTTTTTCCTGAATCATCACCTTCTCCTTCCCCTTCACTTTGTGTAGGAGGTAATTATGAACGAAAAAGTTCTCGGAGCCGCGCGAAACGTTGCAATTGTCGGCCCTTATTTAAGCGGGAAAACAGCACTGCTAGAAAGTTTGCTGTCGGTGACAGGAACAATTACTCGCAAAGGTAATGCTAAAGATGGTAATACGGTAGGTGACAGTTCGCCGGAAGCTCGCGATCGCAAAATGAGCGTAGAAGTCAACAGCGCTACCGCCGAATACGAAGGCGTTCGCTTCACATTTCTTGACTGTCCGGGCTCGATAGAATTTGCCCAAGAAACTTACAATGCACTGATCGGTGTCGATGCAGCGGTGATTGTTTGCGAACCGGTTGCCGATCGCAATTTAACCCTCGCCCCGCTGTTCAAATTCCTCGACGATTGGGAAATTCCCCACCTAGTTTTTATCAACAAGATCGATCGCGCTTGCACCGACGAAACTACTTGCGGCAGCAACTTCACCGAGGTAGTCAACGCGCTCAAATCCGTTTCCAGCAGACCAATTGTACCTCACCAATACCCGATCGGCAAAAACGAACAAATCATCGGTTTCATCGACTTAGTAACCGAACAAGCTTACCACTATCACTCCGGCGCACCCGCAGATCCAGTCCCGCTTCCCGAACACCTCAAATCACAAGAAAGCGCAGCGCGACAGGAAATGCTGGAAGAATTGGCAAATTTTGACGATCGTTTACTCGAAGAATTGCTCGAAGAAATCAATCCCGACGCTGAAGAAATTACCCGCGATTTGAAGATGGAATTAGGCGCTGATTTAATTGTGCCCGTATTTATCGGCATCGCCGAACAAGATTTCGGGGTGCGCCCTCTGCTGGAAGCGTTACTCAGAGAAGCGCCGACACCAGAAACTACAGCCGATCGCCGCGGCATTATACTAAGTGAGAACCAAGTTCTGGCTCAAATCCTCAAAACCTATTACACGCCGCAGGGAGGCAAACTATCGTTAGTGAGAATGTGGCGGGGGACGCTGGCAGACGGAGCAGTTTTGAACGGGATTCGAGTTAACGGTTTGTACCGCTTGACCGGTCAACAAACGCAAAGTTTGCAGTCCGTCAGTGCTGGGGAAATTGTCGCTGCGGGCAGGCTGGAAGGCTTGAGAACAGGCGATGTGCTGGGTTCGGACCAATTATTGCCAAAAGCCGAAATTGTCTCGCCTGTCTACGCGCTGGCGATCGTCCCGGAAAAGCGCAACGATGAAGTTAAGCTGAGCTCCGCTTTAGCTAAATTGCTCGAAGAAGACCCATCTTTAGTCTGGGAACAGCACGGCGACACTCACGAAATTATACTTTGGGGTCAAGGCGAAATCCACCTGAAAGTAGCCTTAGACAGGTTGCGCCGCAAGTATAACTTGCCGATGGTAACTCACTTACCGCAAGTGCCGTACAAAGAAACTATCCGCAAATCGGCATCTTCCATCCACGGGCGCTACAAACACCAAAGCGGCGGGCACGGACAATTCGGCGACGTGTATCTCGACATCGCACCGCAGCCTCGCGGAGAAGGCTTCAATTTCAGCGACAAAATAGTTGGCGGAGTCGTACCCAAACAGTACATTCCCGGCGTGGAAGTGGGAGTGCGCGAGTATTTGGATCGGGGCCCGCTGGGTTTCCCGGTGGTAGATGTATCGGTGACGCTGACGAACGGTTCTTACCATTCGGTTGACAGTTCCGAACAAGCTTTTAAGCAAGCGGCGCGGTTGGCGATGCAGGAAGGAATGGCGAAGTGCGAACCGGCATTGCTGGAGCCGATCGCCAAAGTTGAAATTTGCGCTCCGAACGAGTGTACATCAAAGGTGTTGCAGTTGGTCAGCGGACACCGCGGCCAAATTCTCGGCTACGAAGGTAAAAAAGACTGGAAGGGATGGGATGCTGTTTCGGCTTATTTGCCGATCGCCGAAATGCAGAATTTGATCGTAGAATTGCGATCGCAGACAATGGGAGTCGGATTTTTTAATTGGGAGTTCGATCGATTGCAAGAAGTGCCGGAACCTTTAGCTAAGCGGGTTTTGCTAACAACTGGCGGCAATGGAAACGGTTCGTAGTGGGGACTTCAGTCCTCTCTTTGTGGAGCGAGAAAAACTAAAATTTTCAGAAAAAAAATAGGTTAGTAGTGTGGGCTTCAGTCATCTCTTTATAATGGAGCGAGAAAAACTAAAATCTTCACTACGAACCTGTATTTATACTGGGAAATTCAGTCCTATTCCCATTAGTTAACAAGGACTAAATTCCTCACGGCGAACATGGAATTTAACTCTTAAAAAGAAACCATCAAGTAACCGTTTTGGAATTTAGCACCCGTAACAGACTTCCCAGTCAGCGCCGGAGGTAGCAAAATATTGCGCCGCTGATCGCCCGCTTCGATCGTAACTTCCGGCCCCGATTGAATCAATTTAATTTCTTTCTTGTCAAACCCAGGCAAAAACAAACTAACTTGACGCTGTGCAATGTTTATGTTAATCGGTTTAGGAGCTTTTGCCGCCTCAGAAAAATCTGGCAAAGCATCAATTAGTGGCTGCCAATTATTGTCGCTGTGTGCCGGAACCGAAACCGCTGTCAAAGGATCGAAATCTGCCGCAACTGTTTCTGTAACCGCTGATTGATTGACAATTACACCGCCCACAGTCAAACCAATTTGTTGAGAACTTCCCCAAAGATAGCGGGCCGTGGCGATCGCACTTGCATCCCCAGTCGTCACCAAAAAAGCCGCCGTGCGGTTCGGATCTGCCAGCGCTTCCTTACCCTTATCCAACAGATTATCGACTTGCTTGGTAGATTGAAAAGCATTGTCTCCCGACAAATCCACAGTCAACACGGTACTGACAACCGGTTGAATAAAAGGCGACAAAGCTTTTCCCAAATCCGAATCTACCAAAGCTTGGCGGAAGCGACGGATGTACCAGCTCAAAATTTCTGGCATTCCCAGCATCCGCAGCGTATCCATGCCGCCGCTGCCGTCATATACAATTACATCGTATTGTTTGCTGTCCTCGTATTCCCGAAGTTCGTTCAACGCTAGGGCGCTGTCCATTCCCGGTAAAACTCCCAATTCTTGACCGTAAATCTGTTTAAAAAACGGGGTGCGGACATATTGAGCTTCCAGTTTTTTAACTTCGTCCCACCTGCGTTCTAGCAGCGGCGCGCTTTGCACCTGAACTGCTTTGAGGTTGGGGGCGATTTCCTGGGGGTTCGGAGTCAGGGGAACTCCTAGCAAAATACCCAATGCAGGGCCAGGATCTTGGCCGAGCAGCAGAACTCGCTTGCCTTGAGCTGCGTATTTTTTAGCTGTTGCGATCGCGATCGTGCTGCGGCCAGTGCCGCCTTTGCCCAAAAATGTCAAAATCAAAGCCATTTTCTGTTCTCAGTGCCAAATTTTCAGTAAGATTACGAATTATCAATGCTTTCGGCCATCACTGGCTAGTTTTCTAGGAACTATCTAGCAAGCCAGTTTACCGAAATAACTTTTTACCAGACTTCCTACAGTGTCACTCACCTGTCGCTGACCTACAAGCAAACTGATCTAGCAATATTCTAGAGTTTGGTTGTCGGTCAATATTTGCGATCGCCCGTCCAGCCTTTACTCACAACCTCAAGGAACGATCGCTGCTTGAAATTGCAGGCTGAATCAATTACCCAAAGCCCCATCGCACTTTCTGCACTCTCGATCTACCGAGCGATTGTAAAATTTTGTGACATTTTTTATTCGGTAGCATTAGATACAGAATTATCTGTTATAGTTATAAATAAGACTAAAAAAATAATTCAACATTAAATAAAAAAATACGGAGGAACCGCATATGTCTACCGAAAATCAAGCCCGCTCTCTGATGATGCGCCACCACCACATGGTGAAGAACCGGCAGCAATCCATGCTCAACCGCACCGCTAGCGAAGTCGGAATGGAAGATACCAACTACTGGGGCCACATTCAAGGCAAAGCGCAGCCAAGCCTTCGATCCAGTTACGATCGCAGCAACGCCACCATGAGCTAAGGCAAGCTCAAATTCCCTAATTGTCTACGAAGTTATTACCGATAATTTTTTGGAGAAACCAGTTATGTCAACTCAAGAACAAGCCCGCAGCCTGATGATGCGCCACCAACACGTGGTCAAAAACCGTCAGGAATCCATGCTGAGCCGTGTGGCTGCTGAAGTTGGTTTAGATGCTGGTTCTCCAGCGAGTATCGATCGCAAATAACTCGTTTTTTAACAGCGAGACAGTTGAATCGAGTTTGTTGTTTTTAGCTAAAAATTAATAATGACAGTTACAAAACCGTCGCGACTTCTTCTTGAGTTCGATCTCTAGAAAGGAAGTCGCGATTAATTTTTTTTTGGCTAGTTAAATACAAAAAGTAAAGCACAGCCTCGCTTAACGGCATTTCCACGCCGAAAAACCGGAAAACGAGCAACCCTTACCAAATTATCAGTCGCGGGCAATCTAAAATCTAAAATCTAAAATCTAAAATCTAAAATGATATAATCCCTCTTCAGAAGATTGAAGGCTACTAGGGAGGTCATCATGTCGGAGTGGAAAGTAATTGACGGCGGAGTTACAGCACCCAGAGGATATCGAGCATCGGGAATTACAGCGGGTTTGAAGCCTTCAGGCTTGCCGGATTTAAGCTTAATTTTGTCAGAAGTAGACGCGATCGCCGCAGGAGTCTTCACTACATCCACCGTCCGGGCCGCTTGCGTGGACTACTGTCGCCAGCGTTTGCAAACTAAACCCAGCGCCAAAGCAATTTTGTGCAATGCGGGACAAGCAAATGCCGCTACTGGCGAACAAGGTTTGGCAGATGCCCTAGAAAGTGCCAAATTGTTGGGAGAAGCGCTAAATATTCCTCCAGAATCGATTCTTTTGGCCTCCACAGGAGTAATCGGACAGCGGATTAAAATGGAACCGCTGAGGGCGGGAATTCCGCGATTAGTTGCTGAGGCATCGGAAACTGGTTCCGATGCGGCGGCGAAGGCTATTTGTACGACTGATTTAGTGCCGAAAACGATCGCCCTAGAAACTGTGTTTGGCGATCGCACCGTGCGCGTCGGCGGCATTTGCAAAGGTTCGGGAATGATTCACCCGAATATGGCAACAATGCTAGCATTTGTAACCTGTGATGCAGCAGTATCCTCGCATTTGTGGCAAGAAATGCTGAGTCGAGCTGCTGACAGAAGTTTCAATCAAATTACAGTTGACGGCGATACCAGTACCAACGATTCGCTCATTGCTTTGGCCAACGGTCAATCTCGCACCCCGGCGATTACAGAAATGGGCCCGGAGGCTGAAAAATTAGAGGCGATGCTGACAGAAGTTTGCGTGCATTTAGCAAAGGCGATCGCCCGCGACGGCGAAGGTGCAACTTGTTTGGTAGAAGTGCAAGTTAGCGGTGCCGCCGACGAAGTTTCTGCCAGTAAAATTGCCAAAACAATAGTCGGTTCTTCTTTGGTGAAAGCTGCTATTTTCGGACGCGATCCCAATTGGGGCAGGATTGCGGCGGCTGCGGGGCGCGCTGGTGTTCCTTTTGAACAGGAGAATTTGCGGATTCAATTGGGAGATTTTTTGATGATGGAAAACGGCCAACCCAAAGAGTTCGATAAATCTGCTGCGAGTAATTATATGAAAGCGGCCGCTTCGGGAGAATATTTGAAGGGAGACACGGTTTTAATTCAGGTTGGTGTCGGGAATGGCGGCGGTTTTGCGAAGGCTTGGGGATGCGATTTGAGTTACGATTACGTGAAGATTAATGCCGAGTATACGACGTGAACTACCAGACGCTGACCACTTAAGTGGTACAGCGCCAGCTTCCTGATTCAACGGGGCGGGGCGTCCAACAAAACCGAAGTTTTACTCTTGTCCACTTACATCCCCTCCTCCGGCAGAAGCGCTAGTTCCTAACGCCAAAATCCGCAAGGCTTCATTCCTAATGTTGATGGCGGCGTTGACATCGCGATCGTGGTGATGACCACAATGCTGACAACTCCATGCTCTAATATCAAGAGTGAGATTATCAACTCGATTTAGGCATATATGGCAAGTCTTAGAGCTAGGAAACCATCTATCGATTTCGACATATCGTTTTCCTTCACTCTCGGACTTGTACTTGAGCATCATACAGAACATACCCCAACCAACATCACTAATAGCTTTGGCTAAATTATGATTCTTTACCATGCCTTTAATATTGAGATTTTCCACTGCAATAACTTGGTTTTCGTCAACTATCTTGCGGGATAGCTTGTGCAGAAAATCTTCGCGGCATCGGGCAATTTTGGAGTGGACTTTTGCCACTGCCAGTTTTGCCTTTTTACGGTTTTGACTACCTTTCTTTTTACAAGAAAGCTTTTGCTGCTTGCGTTTCAAGTTTCGTTGACCCTTGACAAAATGTTTGGGATTGCCAAACTTAGAACCATCACTGGCGATCGCAAAATGAGTTAATCCGACATCAATACCAATAGCTTTGTGAACGGGCACTAATTCAGGCTTAGCTTTCCCATCCGAGATCAAAACAGAAACAAAATGTTTACCGTCCGGGTTGCGAGACACGGTAACAGTCTTAATATTTCCCTCAAAGTTACGATGTCGCCGACAGAAAACTAAACCAATCTTAGGTAGATGGATATAGTCACCGTCAAATTTAACATTTTGAGGATAACTAATCGACTGCCTGCCGTGCTTAGCTTTGAATTTGGGCGGCATCGCCCTCTTGTCAAAGAAATTTTAATAGGCAGTAGATAAATTGAGGGCAACCACCTGTAAACATTGAGAATAAGGCTCTTTTAACCATTCGTATTTTTTTTTGAGGTTAGGGAGTAAGCCTTGTATGTATGCCCGCTTACAGTCCTTTCCCAGTATTCTTGTAAGTTTCTTGACATAGATTTAAAGCCTAGTTCCAGAACCATCTCGCGCAGCCAAAAGACTTTGCAAGCAAGACTTCTTGCCCACCTGTGGGATAAATTCTGTACTTGTAGGCTTTATACATTTATCAAGATTGCCGAATACAGATAAAAAAATCATAGCGCACTACCACAAAATTGATTCGCTGTTGCTCAATTTATTTTCACCACGAGTTTGGGTTCTATAAATACAAAACACCAGATGCTCCCTAATCTCGCGCCAATAAATCCATCATCGTTGGGAGAGTGATTTGGTGGCTTGGAAAATACTGTAAATTGCTCTAACTTAGCAATACTAAGGCTTTGTGTCTCCCCCGACAGCGGAAGCGGTACCCAAAAAGCTATACTTGACTTGCATGACTTTGCCTCAGACTGCTCAAAAGCGGGGCCGCAGTGCCAAAAGTCCTAGCCTAGCGGGGTATAAGCCATCGCCCCAGGGTGCAAAAGTTCGATCGGCAGCCGCATTTGTGACAGTCTGTAGTACGAAGTCGTCGGATGTTCGTGCTCAACAAAAACCGTCAAGCAATCGTCGCATTGCTGACAGCAAAGCTCCAAAGCTGAGGAATCGGGTGCATTGTCAACAGACAATTTCAGCTTTGGACAATTCACAAGCAAAACTCATCAGACAGAATTTTCTGCCTGTAATATTTTTTGCGGCGATAATTCACTGCCGGGATAAATATTTCATTTTTTGCCTGTCGCAGACTTTTACAAGTCGAACAAGTAATTTGGAACAGCCATCAACAGCCTAATTATCTATTAGACATCAACCGAATTTAAGTTGATCTTTTGACTCGACAAGAGTGAAAGATACTTTTTCACAGATGTCTGCTGGAAAACCCACAAGCTTTTCCGTTTGGAAAACTTAAGAGCGTGGTAGATTTTAACACAATACAGCGGTTGCATATGTCAAGAATTAACTTGCTCAAAAAAACAGAAAACAAAGAAAAATTTTCGATGGCGGCTTGGTTTGGCAACGGCGAGTCAAATCCAGAGTTAGAAGCATTAAATCAGCAGGTAAAACCTGTAGCAACGCAAAAACTTAACCCCAAAAATAGCAATGCAGGTAAGCCGATGCCACTCTTTTTTTCCGAACAACTGGCTTCTGTAAAAACCGCCAATCAAAACTCGTACATTCAGGATTTGGTCGATAGATTATCCTTGAAACTCAATAAAATATTGCCAGCTAAAATTGGGGGGTTGCCCATCCATCAAAAAATTGGTGTCGGGTATTTACTAGCAATAGGAATCGGCTTTCTTGGCTCCATGAGCGGATTGGTGATTGCCGACTACTACCAAGGAAAAGGATTAACACAGTTCCATGACGCTCACGTACAAGCGCAATTGCTCGGCAATTTTAAAGATGCAGGCTTGGCGGCACAATTGCAGGGAGCGCAGCTAGATTCTTTTGTAGATAATTCCGCCAAACTCGATCTCCAAAAACAGCAGTTTTTTAACAGTATTGTCAAAGCAAAAAACCTGCGGCTGGACATAGAAATATTTGCCGATAGCGAACCCGCATGGCTGGCGGCAAAGCCGGAAGTTATCAAAACTTTACTACAAGATTGCACGAAAAATTTAGAATCCTATGCCGATACTCTTTCTTTAACTTTGCAGCAAATCCAGCAATCGCAACTGTCGCCTCGCGAGATAGAGTCAGCCAGAAAATTGTTGGCTACAGAAAGTGGAGAAGGTGCAAAAAAACTCGAAGCTCGCTTTCAGGAAGTTAGCAAAATCCTCGATATTGCCCAGCGGCAAGAGCGGCAAAGCGGTGCAGTTATGGAGGACGCTCAAGGCATCGAAAAGGGCATAATTATGATGAGTATGCTGCTGTCGGTAGCAGTGGCGGGAATGGTGGCTTACCGCACCAGTCGGGCGATCGCCAAACCAGTCGTCAGCCTCACTCAGGTGGCCGAAAAAGTAGCCACAGAGTCAAATTTTGATTTGCGAGTACCAGTCACCGGGCAAGACGAAATAGGCTCATTAGCTGTGTCTCTCAATCACCTAATCGAGCGAGTTTCGGAACATACAAAAGAATTGGAACAAGCCAAGGAAGAGGCTTTAGTTGCTAGCACTGCCAAAAGCCAGTTTTTAGCAAATATGAGCCACGAGTTGCGGACGCCTTTAAACGCGATTATCGGCTACAGCCAACTACTTTTAGAAGAGGCGGCAGAGCTTGAAGGAGAGGATTTTGTTCCAGACTTACACAAGATTCAAAATGCTGGTACGCACTTGCTATGTTTGGTTAACGATATCCTCGATTTGTCTAAAATTCAAGGGGGGGAGGTGAAACTCGAAATCGAAGAATTTGACATTGCATCCCTGGTTGATAATGTGGAGATTGCGACTAAATTGTCTGTAAAAAAGAATGGCAATGTTTTAGAAATAGAGTGCAATCCTCAAACTGTCGGCACAATGCACGCAGATTTTGCGAAACTGCGGAAAGTGCTGCTGCATCTGCTGAGCAATGCTGCTAAGTTTACTAAAAACGGTCTGGTAAAAATCAGCGTCAGCCGCATTGAGGGAACCGGAAAATCTAAGGCAGCTAAGCTGTCGGGTGTTGAAAATTCAATTGCTACAGGCTCGATTGCTTGTCCAATTGCTAGTGCTGAAGCATCGGATTGGATTTGTTTCCGAGTTCAAGATACCGGCATTGGAATGTCTGAGGAACAGCAGTACAAATTGTTTGAAGCCTTCGTGCAAGCTGATTGTTCGGCGACGCGCAAGTACGGCGGCACTGGATTGGGACTCACAATTAGCCGCCATTACTGTCAGATGATGGGCGGCGAGATTTTGGTGGAAAGCGAGGAGGGAAAAGGGTCAATTTTTACTGTCCGCATACCTGCAGGAGATGGTTAATCTCTAATGCGAATCGATGGCGATGTTGGTTTAGAGCGTCGTATCGTTTCCGGCTGCATCGGAATTATATAGGGCTTGCTGAATAGAACTAGAAGTTATGACTGCCAAGGGTTGCAAGATTTTTAAACACAAAAAAGTGCTCTCGTTATGACGTTTGTCGGCTCAAAATCCTTGGATTTCGGTGGAAAATTGTGGAGTAAATTTGGGAACCGATCTCCGAATCTCCCATTTTTCAAGCTGTTTGACACTTAGATTCGATTTGTGGACTTTTTCAGCAAGCCCTATATATTTGAATTGTCGAGAGTGCTGTCGGGGAAGTGTCCCGCGAGGTCGCGGGTTCTCGATGGCGCTACATAATTCTGTTGTCAATCGACTGGACAAGATGTATCTGGTAATTGCGAGGTTGAAGCAAAAAAAAGAGGGATAATCCCTCTTTTTGTAACGGTGACTGCGATGTTATTCGACAGTCGCAGCAGGGATTTCTTCCTCTACTGCTTCGGGTGTGGCTTCGGCTGCTGCTTCCTCTACTGCTTCGGGTGCGGCTTCGGCTGCTGCTTCCTCTACTGCTTCGGGTGCGGCTTCGGCTGCTGCTTCGGGTGCTGCTTCGGCTGCTGCTTCGGGTGCTGCTTCCTCTACTGCTTCGGGTGCTGCTTCGGCTGCTACCTCCGGCACGTCCTCTTCCATTGCTGAGGGTACGTCTTCGAGTATTTCGTCGGAGAGATCCAAGGCATCTGTTGAGTCTGCTGGAATGTCTATGCCTGCTTTAGCTTGCTTTTGAGCGAGCATTTTTTCGCGGAACTTAGCTGCCATTTCCTCAGCTTTTTCATAAACCAATTCGCGATTTTTGACCATCGCGCCCGGTTCCGGTTCCAACTGCTTGGTGGAGAGAGAAATCCGGCCCCTCTCGGCATCCAAGTCAATGATCATCACTTTCACTTCGTCGTTGACATTGAAGACGCTATGAGGCGTATCGATGTGATCGTGCGAAATTTCCGAGATGTGCAGCAAGCCGCTGACGCCGCCGATGTCGATAAAGGCACCGTAAGGCTTGATACCGCGTACTGTACCGATGACCACTTCCCCAACTTCGAGGCGGTTCATCTTGCGCTCAACTAAGGCGCGACGGTGGCTCAACACTAGGCGGTTGCGGTCTTCGTCTACCTCTAAGAATTTTAATGGTAATTCTTCGGCGACTAATTCTTCCTTCGGTTTGCGGGTACTGATGTGAGAACCGGGAATAAAGCCTCGCAACCCTTCAATTCTGACGAGTGCGCCGCCGCGGTTGGTGGCAAATACTTGCGATCGCACCGTGGCATCTTCTGCTTGCAGTTGTCGTACTCTTTCCCAGGCCCGCATATACTCGATGCGCCGGATGGACAGGGTTAATTGTCCGTCTTCATTTTCATCGGTGAGGATGAAAAATTCTCTGGTTTCGTTTGATTGCAATACCTCTTCAGGGCTTTCCACTCGATTGATCGACATTTCCTGAATGGGAATGTACGCTGCTGTTTTAGCACCGATATCAATCAGAGCGCCCCTGGGTTCTATACTAAAAACTGTACCGGCTACTACATCGCCCGGGCTAAAGTGATAGTCATATTTATCGAGTAGGGCTGCAAAATCTTCGTGAGTAAAGCCGATGTCTTTGACTGTGGTTTTGAGATTGACCATGCGAATAGTTTCCTAGGATTTCTCTCCTTCATGTTTTTCGTTTGTGCCGGCAAATATGAGAGATTTTGGTGAAAAAGCGGTTAACTTCTTGCAAAATCTTTTACTAAAGTCAGTTTTTGCTAACTTTTGCCTGGTGCAACTTTGCATCCGGGCTTGCCACTGCTATTGGTGCAAACTCTACGTTAAAACGTTTAATCGTAACATTCAGAGTCAAGTAAATCATTATAACTTACCTGCATACTGCTTTATAAATTAATTTAAGGGAGTTTAGCTGCCAGTAGCGCAGGATGCGGGGCTTTCTCGATCGACTCGATCGCCATCGAGGGAATCTGCGTCACAATCAGGCTGATTTTCTGGCTCTAGAGCTTCGTTGAGCGGATTTTGAAGGTGATTTAGGGTATCTACAAAATCTCTGATACCTCGAAACTGCCGATATACTGAGGCAAAGCGCACGTAAGCGACTTCGCTCAGGGGTCGCAGGTGCAACAATACCAGTTCCCCAATTTCTGAGCTGGCGAGTTCTCGGATCGATCGACCTTGGAGTTGCGCTTCAATTTCTTCTGCCAGAGTTTCTAGCTGCCCGGAGGACAAACCAGTTTTTTCGCAGGCCCGAACCAGTCCCCTGACTAATTTTGACCTGTCAAAAGATTCGCGCTTGCCGTCCCGCTTGATCACTGTAATCGGCACAAATTCTATGCGTTCGTAAGTTGTAAAGCGGTGCTGGCATCTCAAACACTCGCGCCGCCGACGGATGCTTTGACCTGATTCGGCTGAACGCGATTCGAGAACGCGACTATTTGTATGTTGGCAGGAGGAACAGCGCATGATTGCTGATTTTAACAGGCGTTGCCAGCAAATTGCCATTCATCTGACCGCGCGGTTAGATGAATGACTGGACTAGAAAAATGACTCGGCACTCCGGCAGTGAGTTTATGTGTCAACTAGAGCTAAAACCTAGTATCAGTCTACTGTTTGATGACTAGAGCCGATTCCCGCTTAGTATGCCAGGGGATCGATCCTGGGCTATAAACGAGAGATACAAAGGTTTTTAGACCGTTGTTGATACCCCTTGACCTCCGCCGTAGGGCTAATTATTTGCCAATCCGGGGTGGTTCCCGAAAGGCTATCGCAAAAAATAGTACACCTAAAGCTAAAGCCAGAATCAAAATGTAAGCAACGCTTTCCATGTTAAATTTTCCCTATCTTCCCTTGCAGTCTTATTTTATCTTAATTGCTGGTTTTATTTTTAACTAAAAAAACCCGGTTTCTTCAAGAAACCGGGTTTTTTGTACCGGGGAAGTTTCCGGCCTGCCCGTGGGGCTGGCGAAAACTAGATAGATTCTTCTCTTCTTGTGGTCACGTCGCCCAGTTTTTGGAACAAGCCCCACTCGACTTGTTCTTCGAGGTCAGCCTCAACTCCAGCAAACACGTCACGGAAGATTGTCCGAGAACCGTGCCAGATATGGCCGAAGAAGAACAGCAAAGCAAAGCAAGCGTGTCCGAAAGTGAACCAACCGCGAGTCGAAGTGCGGTAAACACCGTCAGACTTCAAGGTTTCGCGATCGAATTCAAAGAGTTCACCCTTTTGGGAGGCGAGAGCAAACCTTTTCACATCTAGAGGATTATTAAAGGTTTGACCGTCAAATTCGCCACCGTAAAAGCTGACAGTAACTCCCGTTTGTTCAAAGCTGTATTTTGATTCAGCACGGCGGAAGGGGATGTCAGCGCGAACGACTCCATCTTTGTCCGTCAAAACGACTGGGAAAGTTTCAAAGAAGTTCGGTAGGCGGCGCACCGACAATACCCGACCTTCACTGTCAGTAAATACTGCATGGCCGAGCCAGGTTTTGGCGATACCGTCACCGTTGACCATCGGGCCAGCGCGGAACAAACCGCCTTTAGCCGGAGAGTTGCCCACGTAGTCGTAGAAAGCCAATTTTTCGGGAATTTGCTCGTAAGCTTGTTGGAAGCTTTGGCCGGAGGCTAAGCTAGCTTGGGCTCTGCGATCGATTTCTTGTTGGAAATAGTTGCTGTCCCACTGATAGCGAGTAGGGCCAAAAAGTTCGATCGGAGTAGCAGCAGAACCGTACCACATCGTACCCGCAACCACAAAGGCGGCGAAGAACACAGCAGCGATACTGCTAGAAAGTACAGTTTCGATATTCCCCATCCGCAGGGCTTTGTAAAGACGTTCCGGCGGCCGCACGCTCAAGTGGAACAAACCGGCAATTACGCCGACTACGCCCGCTGCAATGTGGTGAGCCACGATGCCGCCCGGATTGAACGGATCGAAGCCTTCAGGGCCCCAAGAAGGCGCCACTGCCTGGACGTGACCGGTCAGGCCGTAGGGGTCGGACACCCACATTCCCGGGCCGAAAAGTCCCGAAAGGTGAAATGCGCCGAAGCCGAAGCAGAGCAAGCCGGAGAGGAACAGGTGAATGCCAAACATTTTTGGCAAGTCGAGGGCGGGTTCGCCGGTGCGGGAGTCTCTGAAGAGCTCCAAGTCCCAGAATACCCAGTGCCAGACTGCTGCTAAGAACAGTAAACCCGAGAGGATGATGTGAGCGATCGCAACGCCTTCAAAAGACCAGAAGCCAGGATCGACGTTACCTTGGCCCGTGACGCTCCAACCGTTCCAAGAACCGGTGACTCCCAAGCGAGTCATGAAGGGCAGCACGAACATCCCTTGACGCCACATCGGGTTCAGAATGTGGTCTGAGGGATCGAAAATTGCTAGTTCGTAAAGGGCCATCGAGCCGGCCCAACCTGCCACGAGGGCAGTGTGCATTAAGTGTACAGAAATCAATCGGCCTGGGTCATTTAAGACGACTGTGTGTACGCGATACCAGGGTAGTCCCATTGACTGCGGTTCTCCAAGGTGTAAGTGATGATGTCATTTTGACGGAAAATTCAGATTTTCCATCCCGAGCGGTGATGTCCGGGGTTTAAATTCTGCCTTTTGCCGAATCCTTTCTACCTTCACAGGAGGAGGTATAAAAATGAAAGTTATTTAAAGAAGTGTATCGAGTGTTAGAACCGATTGCAATATGTTCGACATTACATTAACTGTGGGCTATCGATCGAGCAGCGGGCGGCGATCGCCCCGAGGCGTTCGAGAACTTGCTCGGCATCGATGAGTCTGGTAAGGGTGACGTTGCCAATATTTTTTCCTGGATCTGCCGGATCTAGGGGGGTTCCGGGCTGGACTTCTACCATGAGTACAGCGTCTTCTACGCGGTAGAGCCACATTTTTTCATTTCGATCCGAAAGACAGAGGTTGAGCTGTTGGATATCCGGCTGTCGTCTCCAGGCGGCGGCTGTCCACTCGCCACCAACCCCCCAGACGCGCCCGACTTTCCAGCCGTCGGATAAGAAAAAATATTTCATTTGCTGTGTACGGTTGTTAAGTTTTTTTTGTCTAACATAGCGCAAAATTGCCACAATACGGAATTATTTAACCGCGAAGACGCTAAGGACGCGAAGGAAGAGCAGAGAAGAGAATAGTAGTCCAGGACGCATTTAGACATAATTCTGTCATTTTGAGTGAAACGAATAATCTCAAACCTTTGCAGCAGCACAGTCCGTAACTCCTCTATCACTATTTTCTAAATGTCTAGTTCTAACTGTTTCGATTTAACTTCCATTTGTTTTTCGGCTGACTTCACTACTTCAAAACTCAGGCGAACATCGAGCCTTTTTTTCTGTTCTAACATTTCCTTAATAGTAACAATCTGTATTTTATCGGAACTTTGATTCATATATTTGCTTTGATATATTCCGGCTGATTTGGCAGTTTTAATCATGTCCTTAGTTGGCTCTTTCAAACTAATAAAAATGCCCAGCGCCGCTTGTTCCAGCGTAATTGTTCCTTGCAAATCGCGGATGTCTCCTGATTGCATTTTCCCTGACTTGACTTGCACGATAATCTTTTCTGGTTCATCTTTGTCACCTTGAAAGTAAGCAATGCCATCTATTCCCTTATCTGCACCTTTCTTGGCGTTAATAGTTGCCCTATTATTAGTATAGGTAAGCACAGCCCATTTTTCAAATTCTTTGCGAGTGCGATCGTCTTTTTTGTTAGCAAGGGCAACTGCTGCTTCCATGTCTTTAGGAATGCCATTTAACTTAAGTTGTTCAAGTACACCTTTCCCAAAAGAATCCTCAAGGCGTTTGAGAATCAAACTAATACTTTGATAAGTAATGTCAATTCCGATCCATTGGCGGTTGAGGCGTTGAGAGGCGCAGACGGTAGTACCGCAACCGCAGTAAGCATCTAAAACTACATCACCTTCATCGCTGCTAACTTGAATAATTCTCTCTAACATAGCTAAAGGCTTTTGTGTGGGATAGCCAAGTCTTTCTGCTGACTGTGACTGAATGGGTTTGATATCATCCCAAATATTCTGCAATGGCGTACCTGACATTTCATCCAGATAGCGTTTGTATCGTGGTACTGTTCCCGGTTTAGTCTGAATTACTCGCCCTTCAGCAATTAACTGATTCATCTTTTCCTGACTGTAACGCCAGTAACGCTTAACGCCCATAACTTCATAGTAAGGATTGCCTTTTGCTTCACCGCCAGGACCAGTCAGGTTGTCAAGTTGATACCGTCGCCCATCAGCATCAGTATGTTTATAAAAGCTTGTTACATAGTCTTGAGTGTAGGCTAGAAATTGAGTATTAAATTTATAATTTTTACTTTTACTATAGTATAAAATCACATCACTAATATTTCCGTAGGCTTTGCGGCCTTGTTTAGTATCGCTGTGAGCATTTGTCCGCTTCCAGACAATTTCATTGATAAAATCTCCGCCCTGGGGACAAAAAATTGCATCTAATACTAATTTTAAATAGTGACTAACTGTAGAATAGCAATGTAGATAAAAGCTACCAGTAAGTTTTAAGACTCGATGAATTTCAGCTACTCGCAAAGTCATGTGAACCAAATATGCTAATAAACTGCCTTTGCTTAAGACTTTTGTTAAACCCGCTATTAAATCAATACTTTGTAATGTAAATTTACCTTGGTAATTTTCCAAGATTTCAGCTAAACCCTGATTTGCATAATCGTCCCAAGTCCAAGTGTCAATAAAAGCTTGTGCTTGGGCTTGGTCTTCCTTGCCAATGTTGTTGTAAATTTGGTTGTAGTTGCGTTTTGAGTTAAAAGGCGGGTCAATGTAGCACAAATCTACTGATTCGTCTTTGATGTGTCTGCGTAAGACATCAAGATTGTCACCGTAAAATAGTTGATTTACCATTTTCGCTATTTCCTTTAAATGGCTGGTATAACTGCTGGCGATCTCTGTATTTGACGACATATTTTGAATTATACTATATAATGGTATCCACTAAACAAGCTCCTGGATTAATTACTTCCCAGACTCAAGACGGAATTAATCCTTCAATTTAAAATCTAAAATCTAAAATCTAAAATCGAATGACCGCACAAACCACAGTACAATTCCAAGATAGTTTCGACATCATCGTAGTTGGTGGCGGACACTCCGGCTGCGAAGCCGCCCTCGCCACATCTCGCCTCGGCTGTCGCACGCTTTTACTCACCCTCAATCTCGATAAAATTGCGTGGCAACCATGCAATCCGGCTGTCGGCGGGCCCGCGAAAACTCAACTTACTAACGAAGTGGATGCCTTGGGCGGCGAAATCGGTAAAATGGCCGATCGCACTTATCTACAAAAGCGCGTCCTCAACGCTTCGAGAGGCCCCGCAGTTTGGGCTCTCAGAGCACAGACAGACAAGCGGGAATACGCCGCCGTGATGAACAATATTGTCGAAAATCAAGAGAACTTGACCGTCCGCGAAGCGATGGTTACAGACTTAGTTTTAGGCAAAAATGAAGAAATTATCGGTGTTGAAACATACTTCGGCGTTGCCTTTGAATGCAAAGCCGTAATTCTCACCACTGGAACTTTTTTAGGCGGCACAATTTGGGTGGGCAATAAGTCGATGCCGGCCGGACGTGCCGGAGAATTTGCCGCCGTCGGTTTGACAGAAACTCTCAACCGTTTGGGCTTTGAAACTGGACGATTGAAAACTGGAACTCCGGCAAGAGTTGACAAGCGGACTCTCGATTACACCAACATGGAACCGCAGCCGGGAGATGCAGAAGTTCGTTGGTTTAGTTTCGATCCTGAAGTTTGGGTGGAACGGGAACAAATGCCTTGTTACCTAACTCGAACTACGCCAGAAACTCACCAGTTAATTAGAGACAATTTGCACCTTTCTCCGGTTTACGGCGGCTGGGTTGATGCGAAGGGGCCGCGCTACTGTCCGAGTATTGAAGATAAGATTGTCCGGTTTGCAGATAAGGAAAGCCACCAGATTTTTATTGAACCGGAAGGTAGGGATATTCCTGAACTTTATATCCAAGGATTTTCGACGGGTTTACCGGAAAGTTTGCAATTGCAAATGCTGCGGACTCTTCCTGGTTTGGAAAAGTGCGAGATGATGCGCCCTGCTTATGCTGTGGAGTACGATTATTTGCCGGCTACTCAGTGCTTTCCAACGCTGATGACGAAGAAGATTGAAGGACTGTTTTGCGCGGGTCAGGTGAACGGTACGACTGGCTATGAGGAGGCGGCGGCACAGGGGATTGTGGCGGGGATTAATGCGGCTAGATTTGCGAAAAATCAGGAGATGATTGTGTTTCCTCGCGAGCAAAGTTATATCGGGACTTTGATTGATGATTTGTGTACGAAGGATTTGCGGGAACCTTACCGGATGCTGACTTCGCGATCGGAATATCGGTTATTATTGCGATCGGACAATGCAGATCAACGCTTGACTCCGCTGGGACGAGAAATTGGTTTAATTTGCGATCGCCGTTGGGAGTTATTTGAGCGCAAAAAAGCTAATATTATCGCGGAAAAAGCCCGTTTGTACTCGACTCGCGTCAAAGAACACGAAGAGCTTGGGAAGAAAATTTTGGTCGATACTCAACAAGCGATTAAAGGTTCAATTACTCTCGCTGATTTGCTGCGCCGTCCCGGTTTTCATTATGTCGATTTGGAACGTTACAATTTAGGTGATTCCAGTCTACAATTAGCCGAGAAAAATGGTGTAGAAATTGACCTCAAATATTCCGGTTATTTGCAAAGACAGCAAAATCAAATTGATGACATTGCCAAACACGAACGCCGCCAATTGCCTGGAGACTTGGATTATATGGCAATTACAACTCTCTCGAAGGAGTCGCGGGAAAAATTGACTAAAATTAGGCCGCTGACTATTGGCCAAGCTGCGAGAATTGGCGGGGTTAATCCGGCTGATGTTAATGCTTTGTTGATTTATCTGGAAGTGCGAAATCGTCAGCAGCCGGCTGCTGTGGGAAATTGAATTAATAAAACCCAAAAATTGCTCGGCTTTGTCTTAATTGTTGGTTGAATTGTACGCGATTGCCGTAGGGAAACGGCGCTGGGTTCTTTTCTTGAGCGTGCGATCGTCCCCGATCCCGTATTGTACTCGCGATCGGGGACAACACTATAAATGCACAACTGAGATGCTCCCAGGAGGTTTTATTTGCGAGTTGAATTTAATCTATCTACCCGAAGCAAAAGCAACTGGTTAGATATGGTAAAATATTACCGATCTTGATTAAGCTAACAAACCAAAATTGGTCATAAACTATGATGAGATCGCTGGCTTGTGTCAGCAGCTTGGATACAGGGAGAAGTTGCGTTTAGCTCAAATGCTGATCCAGTTAGCCAGAAAAGAAGAGGAAAGTCAAAACCCCCAACATCGAATTGCAGGGAATTGGAAAGAATCCTCACCAAGTCAAAATTACTCTGATATAATTCAATATGTTTTTGAAAGGATTACAGCATATTCCATGTAGGTGCAGTACGCCTGAAATATAGTTTCTGGAACACCCATCAGTTTACAGCTATAAAATTGAACTGTAAACAAACCAGGTTAGAAGTGAGTGCATCATAAACCTGACCTAGGCTGTAGCCATGGAAATTTCGTACAAAATCAGAATACTTTATCTTATCTTGTCCACTCTTATTCTTTCTGCCTTCGAGTTCTAGCCTTCGCGTTCTTAGCGTCTTCGCGGTTCCTTCAAAAAGCCCGATCGCCAATCCTTAAAAATTACCACACTCAAAAACAACTATCAATGTAGAGCGGGCCTAAAATAACCTTAAATCTGTTATAGTTTCCATACAGCAGCAAACAAAACCCCCACTTACAAAGTATAACTATCTATGGCTCCTACAGTTTTGATTACAGGCGCTTCTCAAGGAAGCGGCAAAGCAACGGCACTGTTATTTGCCAGTAAAGGTTACGATGTGGTGATGGTGGCTCGCGAGCCAGAGAGATTGGCAGCGGCAGCAGCTCAGGTGCAGCGTGAAGGCACTTCCGCTTTCCCTATTGCGGGGGATGTGGGCGACATTCAACAAGTGCGGGCGATCGTCCAAAAAGCCCTAGATACTTGCGGAAACATTGATGTTTTGGTGAATAATGCCGGGATTTGTCTCGCGGGGGCGATCGAGCAAACCACCTCCGAAGATTGGCAGCAATTAATGAATACCAATTTTTGGGGCTGCGTTAACACAATTCAAGAACTTTTACCACATTTTCTCGATCGCAAAACGGGTACAATCGTCAATATTGGCTCCATAGGCGGCAAAATGCCCTTGCCTCAAATGACCGCTTATTGCACCAGCAAATATGCAGTAACCGGTTTAACAGAAACTTTGCGATTGGAATTAGCACCCCGAGGCATTCACGTTTGCGCCGTACATCCGGGTTTGATCAACAGCGATTTTTTGGAAAGAGCTCAATTTCGCGATCGAGACGAACCAGCAGTCGAATTGCGCCGCCAACAAATGACCGAAATGTTGAAATCTAACTGGGCTTCTCAGCCGGAAGATATTGCTAAAGCAATCTGGGATGCTGTGAAGAATCAGCGTGCAGAAGTTACTGTCGGCCCAGCTTTCTTTGCATCGGAAGCCCATCGATTATTCCCCGGTTTGATGCAATTATTCATGGGTAATTAGTCATTGGTTATTAGTTATTAGTTATTAGTAGCAAATGACTGTTGACTGCTAACTGTTAACTGTTAACTGTTGCTCCTTACCAGGCTCTGCTTAGTAATGCAGATAGGTGAGGATATGCCTCCTTTTATCTGGCAACTTACAGGATAGAGGACTGTAGGAGGTGTTTAAGTTATTAAGTTTTCGATCCTAAGTGCTTGTCACCAGTCAGATCCCGATCGCGCTTCAGGGGCGAAAAAAAGCCTCTGTTTACCCCTCGGCTTCGGGATAGAGGAGTGTGGCAGATACTTTGAGTTATTAAATTTAAGTTTCTAAAAAAATAGAGGGTTCAACCAGCCCCAAATACTATTATAATGACAAAGAAACCAGAAAATATTACCATGCAAATCACAGCATTAGCAGCAAAAAAAGCAGGCGGGTTGCTTGAAGAATACAAATTTGATGTCGCAGCGCCCAAGGTGCACGAATGTCTCATAAAAGTGTTAATTTGTGGCATCTGTCACTCGGATTTGCACATGATTGATAACGATTGGGGTCAATCAAAATATCCCCTGGTTCCCGGTCACGAAGTTATCGGAGAAGTGGCAGAAATAGGATCGCAAGTGACTCATTTAAAAGTAGGCGATCGCGTTGGTGTCGGCTGGCAAAGGTCGTCTTGCTTGCATTGTCGTGACTGCTTGCGCGGTAACGAAAATCTCTGCGATGAAAACCAGGGATTAATTGTTACAGGGCCCGGCGGTTTAGCCGATTATTTAATGGTAGATTCCCGCTTTGCTTTTCCTATTCCCAAAGGCATCGATTCCAAAGTAGCCGGGCCGTTGCTGTGTGGCGGAACTACTGTTTACGCCGGTTTGCGAAACGCGGGGATGAGTTCGGGGCAAGAAATCGGCATTCTCGGTATCGGCGGTTTGGGACACCTAGCCGTGCAATTTGCTAAAAAATTAGGCAACCGCGTTACAGTTTTTACTACTTCCCAAGATAAGGCAGAATTTGCCCATAAAATGGGGGCGGACGAAGCTATTGTAGTAGAAAAAGGCGAAGTTCCTCAACCGCCTAGCAGTAAATTAGATATTTTGTTGAGCACTGTTCCTGCTGCTTTAGATTGGGTTCCCTACATTGATTTTCTCGATTCTGACGGTGCCCTTGCTTTTGTGGGAGTTCCCGACGCACCTTTGAGTATTCCGTTATTTGCGCTGCTGGCGAAGCGCCGCCGAATTACGGCTTCTCCGATCGGCGGTCGTGCTATGATTTATGAAATGCTGTCAGTTTCAGAGAAGTTTGGGATTGAGCCGATTGTCGAAGTTTTTGCGATCGCACAAGCAAATGAAGCAATCCAGAAAGTCCGCGACAATAAAGTGCGCTATCGCGCAGTTTTGACAGTAAGTTAGATCCTTAGTAAGGTGCGTAATTCGCACCCCAGATCTACAAATTACAGCAGAGAACTAGCATTAATCAAACGGCCGGTTAAATCAGCAGGCGTTACATTCAACACAGTACCCAACAAAGCCTGATTAGAACCAAATCTAATATTAGTAGCTTCCACGCGCCCGTTGCTGTCTGGATCGAGACTTTCCTGCGAGATACCGCCCTTGGCTAACAAATTCGTTCCCCCCGTTATAGTTCCAGGATTTAGCAGCAGCAGTCTCGGATCGTCCAAGCTATAACTTGTCTGTTCCAAGAAGACAAGAGTAGTGCTAAAATCCACACTAAGTCCGATGGAATCATTCGACTTATCAAAGTCCACAATTACTGCATCAGGAACTTCTATTCCCCCTACTCCCATTCCCGCTTGATCGACTCGAAAAACAAAAACATCTCTCCCCGCACCTCCTTTGTAAATATCCACATCTCTATCGCCGATTAAAGTATCGTTACCATCACCGCCAACTAACAAATCAACACCTTGACCGCCGCGCAGCAAATCATTTCCCACACCGCCATCAATAAAATCGCTATTTCTATCCCCTGTCAAAACATCGTTGCCACTTTTTCCCAAAATATCGTCATCACCTTTGCCGCCGTAAATAGAATCATTGCCGGGCCCGCCTGACAGACTGTCCTTACCATCGTTGCCGAAAATCCGTTCTGCATCTAATGAACCTGTTACAGTATCATTGCCGCCCAGCATCCAAACTCCCCCAGAAAAACTAGCAAGTTGTCCCGGTACAAGTGTAATATTTTCAGGAGAATTGTCTCCTACCAAACGAGAGATGCGTGAACGATCGGGAGTGAGTACCATAGTTGTAAATTTTTTGCGATTAATGGATATCTGATAATTATTTCCATCTTGGCACAGTCGATCGCAAAATCGCAGATTAAAATAAAAGTTAAAATTAAAGCCGATGCCAATTATTTTTGTAGAAGACTTAAGCAAAGTTTATCCAGTAGCGATTAAACAACCGGGACTTAAGGGAACAGTCCAGCACTTTTTTAACCGCACTTACCGCAACATCAAAGCAGTTGACAGCGTTTCTTTCAGTATTGAACCTGGAGAAGTGGTGGGGTTTCTCGGCGCTAACGGTGCGGGCAAAACTACGACGCTGAAAATGCTGACTGGTTTGATTTATCCCTCTGATGGTACAGTGACAGTGTGCGATCGCACTCCGTTCCGCCGCCAAGCAGATTTTCTGCAAAAAATCACCTTAGTGATGGGGCAGAAACAACAGTTAATTTGGGATTTACCAGTGCTCGATTCTCTGCGAATCAACGCCGCTGTCTATGGAATTTCCGATGCAGATTATCGGCGACGAGTCGGAGAATTGACAGAAATGCTGTCACTAGAAGGCAAGTTAAATCAAGCAGTGCGAAAGCTATCTTTGGGCGAACGCATGAAAGCAGAATTCATGGCTGCCTTGCTGCACCAGCCGGAGGTATTATTTTTAGATGAACCGACTTTAGGTTTGGATATCAACGCACAGTTTAGCGTCAGGCAATTTCTCCGGGAATATAACGAGCGCTATCAAGCAACGGTACTTTTGACAAGTCACTACATGGCTGATATTACTGCTTTGTGCAAGCGCGTTTTGTTAATCCATGAAGGGCAATTAGTTTATGATGGTAGTTTGGACGGATTGCTCGACAGGTTTGCACCTTATCGGGAAGTTCAAGTAAAATTAGCCGAACCCTTGGCCAAAGATAGCGCTTTTGGTTACGGCGAGGTAGAATCAATTGAAGGTAATTCCGTGCGGTTTTTGGTAAAAAGGGAGGAACTGACGGTAAGCGTGTCGAAGATTTTAGCAGAATTAGAAGTTATCGATTTGAGTGTTACCGATCCGCCAATTGAAGAAGTAATCGGTCGAGTTTTTCGCACGGGTAAAGTGTAGATATTACTCCTATCTCCCTTGACAAAGGGAGCCAACAACCGTCAAATATTTTCTTTGTTAAGAGGCAAAAAGAATATCAATTATCTTTCAAGAAAGGGGATTTATTGGGATCGTGATTTATTATTACCAGCCTTTTTACGCTGCTCGTGTCTCGTTACCAAGATCTGCCTAGTAACGCACATTAAAAATTTCTACCTATTTCTTTTTTCCTTGAGTTAAATTCAGTATTATTTCAGTGAGAATGAATATGAAAAAAAACATTAAAATTGCTAAAACTTTGCTCGTCACCTACTACGCTTATATGCTCGAATACCGGGAGGAATTGTTTTTGTGGGCGCTGTCGGGAGCTTTGCCGTTTATCTTGATGGGCGTGTGGATGCAAGCGGCCGAAAGTGGTGAATTTGGGCTGAAGCAGATCGACTTTGCCCGTTACTTTTTAGCAGCTTTCATAGTCAGACAAACTAATGTAGTTTGGGTGATTTGGGAGTTTGAAAAAGAAGTCGTGGAAGGTAAGTTATCTAATAGATTGTTGCAGCCTCTCGATCCCGTATGGCATCACTTCGCATCTCACGTTTCCGAAAGGTTTGCGAGGCTACCGTTTGTATTAGGATTAGTGCTGCTATTTTTTGCACTTTACCCGCAGTCTTTTTGGCTGCCGAGTTTGGGCAGATTTTTGTTATTTTTGTTGGTTCTCGTTTTCGCTTTTTGTTTGCGGTTCCTGATTCAGTATACCTTTGCGCTGTTTGCTTTTTGGATCGAGAGGGCAAGTGCGATCGAAGAATTCTGGTTTTTAATGTACCTGTTTTTATCGGGACTTGTCGCGCCGCTAGAAGTATTTCCCCCAGCCGTGCGGGAAGTAGTTTTGTGGACACCGTTTCCTTATTTGATTCATTTTCCCGCTTCAATATTGATAGGATTGCCCGTAGATGTAGGCCGCGGTTTACTGGTAATGTTGGGTTGGAGTATGGTGTTTTTTGTGTGGAATCGCTGGCTGTGGCGGCAGGGTTTGAAGCAGTATTCCAGCATGGGAGCTTAAATAATCATTAAAATTTAAAAAATTGTAGAGTGCGTCCCAGTAAGATATCGATGGTTTTGGGTAGGTGTGCGATCGCATCCAACGATCGTCCTTAATACAGGTGTTTGTGCTTTGGTTGCTGCAAAACAAGTGGGGATGTTGCGAGTCGGAAACGGTTATCAAGTTAATGCTTTGAGCAATTACCGCCTGAATTGTTCGATAACCCTCCGCCAAAACCCAATATTTCTGTGGGTGCTGGCGGCTTTTGCATTGAGGCGCGACGCTGGTAAATAATTGTGGTATAAAATAGAGTCGATCGGCTGCATACTACAATACGGAGCAGAAAAAGGTTGAAACCCCGCCAGCGTCAAACTTGCGTTTGCTTGGGCCATCGAGGGCGAACACCTTTGCGGTGTAAAGAAAATAAGGTAATTTTAATTGCCCTTTCTTCAAGCCGCTCTTTTCGGGTGCAAGCCTGTATAAACCTGATGTCAACCGCCGAGTCTTTTTTCAATGCAAACAAACTCTAGGGGACAAGATATTGGTATGTTGTTAAAAAAACTTGTTTGCGAAAATAATCCCCAGACAGTTGCAGAGTTAATCGACACACAACTCAAAACTGGTCAACTGACTTGGACTCAACTCAAAACACAAGTTTTTGAGCAGCACTGGCGGGATGAATCTTTGCAGGAAGTCTTCACAGAAATTGCAGCTAAATTAGATCGAGAAACAGCGAGCGAACTGATAGAATATTTGACAGATCAAAACGGTCAACCGGAAAAATTTATTAATTTGTTTTTAGCAGCGGGCTGCCTGTTAAAAGTCAAAAATGGCATCAATAAAAACACCGAAAAAAAACTGTTAAATGCTTTAAAAAAGCTATCACAATACGGGACGGCTTTCCTGATTCTTTATCAAAGCGCTCAAGAATTGCAGGAAACTTATCAAATTCGCGATCGATCGATCGCCACGATCGCCCAAACTTGGAAAAACGACCCGGAAACCCTGCCCTGGCTGAAAATACTCGCACACTCCAGCGACAGCGGCGAAGTCCGGGCCACAGCAGTCAAAGCCATAGCCCGCAGTTGGTCTGACGAGCCAGAAATTTACCTGATGCTCAAAAAACTCGCTAAATTCGATACAAGTTGGGCAGTGCGATCGGCTGCGATCGCAGAAATGGTCGCGGGTTGGCCCGATAAAAAGGATACCTTGCAACTGGTGGCCGCCCTGGCTAAGTTCGATCGCAGTCCGACCGTCCGCACCTGCGCGCTGGAACTGTTGGCCCGTCGTTGGCGCGATCGAACAGATACCTTACTGCAGCTGAGAACCGCCGCCGAATCCGACGAAAATTTGGGAGTGCGAGTCGCAGCGTGGCAAGAAATAGCCAGAGGTTGGCACAGCGTTTTAGGTACTTTCTCCCTGCTCAAAAACTTGACCGAGACAGGAACTTCTACCCTGCGAACATTAGCTGTGCGGGAGTTGGCAGCGGGCTGGCAGGCCGTGGCAGAAGTTGGCCTGCTGCTGAAAACCCTAGCCGTATCCGACAGCAGCGAACAAGTGCGGACAGCAGCGATCGAAGAATTAGCTTCGCGCTGGCGGGCCCAACCAGAGATTTATCCGCTGCTCAAAAGTCTCGCCGAGTCCGACCAGAGTTCCACCGTCCGGCAGGCAGCAGTCCAAGGAATTGCCTCTGGCTGGCCGTCTAACCCCGCAACTCTGCCTTTTTTGCAAAATATAGCTGCGGGCGATCGCGACGCCGAACTGCGCGAAATAGCCCTGCAACAGATTGCCGCAGGTTGGCCCGACAGCCCGGATACATTGCCCCTGCTGCAAAAAATAGCGGCCTCAGAGGATTATTGGACTGTGCGCCAAGTAGTAGTAGCAGCTGCAGCCACCTTACCGTCAGCCAGTCTCGAAGTCTTTGAGTGGTTGAAAAATCTCGCCGAGTCAGACAGACACCTCAACGTCCGAGAAACTGCGGTGGAACAGATAGCAAGAGGCTGGGGACACCGGGACGAGACTTTGCCTTTTCTCAAAAAACTGGCGGAGTCGGAGGGGGATGCTCACCTGCTGAGCGTGCTGGTGCGAGAAATAGCGCGGGGATGGCCAGAAGAGCCGGAAACATTGCTTTGGTTGAAAATTCAGCTTGATTCTGGGGAGGAGGAGGTGCGGGAAGTGGCGGTGCAGGAACTCGCTCGCAACTGGCCTTCGGGTGCTGAAACTTGGAGGATGCTGGAGGCTAAAGCAGAGGGCGATGAGAGTCCGGCGGTTAGGCAACTCGCTTTGCAAAAGTTAGCTCGCGGGCGGACAAATGAGCCTCAAACTTTTGAGTGGCTGAAAATTCGGGCAGTGCAGGATGAAGATTCTCAGGTGCGGGCGATCGCTCTGGTAGAGTTAATGCGGGGATGGAAAGACGAGCCGGGAATGTTTGAGTTTTTGCGCCAGAGAGCTCTGACTGACTCCTACGATAGAACAGGTTCTTTTGCTTACAATCCCAGATTTACAGCACTCGAAGCAATTATCGAACATTATCCCGAAAATGCGGAAACTTTGCCTCTGGTGCGATCGCTTGCAGTTTCCGACGCCGACGAGCAAGTGCGGGCTTTAGCGAGCCGCCGACTCTGCAGCCAAGACTGGTAAACAGAAATAATCCTTTAGACCTTTCCGAAAATTATGGTTATTCAGCGTTGGACAGTTAGTTGCGGAACCTGCAAAACAAACCATACTCTACGCATCTCACTGGGAACTGATCGTTATCAAGAGCATACCTTCCCTTGCGTAAATTGTGGTGAGGATATGTCTGTTCGCTTGGACATTGATTTTGATGACTGGCGTAGGTTTGATAATTTGCCGGCTTCAAGGCTCCAAAAACTAAGTTTTCTACAGTTAGCAACTGTGAAGTTTGTCAAACTGAAGGAACCGTTATAAATTTAGACCCCAATTTCCTAGTTGCCGAAAAATTTTTGCATAATAAATATTACTTTTCTTCGATTCATCAAGCTGAGCGATTGGGTGCTTTTGAAAGAATTGAAAAAACAAAACATTACTTCTCAGAAAAGCAAATACTAGATATTTTTTCATTGGTAGGAGGCTTTAGAAATTTAAGAGAGAAGCTGGAATTTTTGATTAAAGCTTGGTCTCTTCACAACAGAGGCAAAGAGAATCTTGCACTTGAATACTTAGATAAACTTGCCGAGGATTTATTTGATAAATCTTATCCTTTGCACGAATCAATTCTAATGTTTAGTGCTTTGTTTATTGGTGAAGAGCGGAGCGAAGAAATGAAAACTATATTGAATGAAATTAAGGAAGCCAAAAGCAAAAATTCCTTACAATATTACAATCTTCGCTCATACTATTTGGAGAAACACGTAGAAGATTGCCTAGAGCGCCATTTAGAAAGTTTTAATGATTACTTGAAAAATTATGACGACCTACTTCAGCTCTATCTGTATGCAAAGCAGAAACAGAAAATTCCAGAGGATATATCACTGTCATCCAATAAATTTAGAAACCTAAAGATGTTTTATGGAAATATCTACGAACACATAACTTCAAGTCTTTTCATTTTGGCAGGTATAAATAACATATTAAGTGGTCGTAATTTTGATATTTTTGAAGAGATGGATATGAAGAAATATATGACTATAAATAAGGCTAATAGAGCTAACCCTTTTAAAGATAGACACAGCTTTGCTCCTGTCGTTCAGTGTTTAGATAGTACGCTAAGAAATGCCTCGCATCATGGTGCGATGAAACTGCAAATAAACTCAAACATTATTCAGTATCGTTCAGGAGGGACGGGAGCATTAAATACCATTAGTTACACTGAATATTTGCAGAAATGTAATGAAATGATGTTCTCTTCTTGTATGCTTTTGATTGTCGAATTGATGATTATAAAAAATTTGATATAGTTCGTTTTTTGGGGGACAGGCATCCAGCCCTCCCTGGACTGGCTTTTCACTTCTATATCTATTCATTGCCACAAAAGCCCGATCGCAAACCGCACCGCTTCCCCCATTACCGAACAACGATCGCACTCCGAAGCCGTTTTCTCCCACCTGAGCAACTGTTCCCGAAAAGCTTGGTATTGCTTGGCCCGCTGCACGAGGCTTGCAATTTCCGACGCAGAAGAGCAAGTGCGGGTATTAGCCGCTCTCCGGCTTCAAGTGTTAACAATTAACTGTTAATCATCGATCAAAAGCCCGATCGCACCCCGCACCGCTTCCCCCATCATCGAGCCGCGAACGTTCGCGGGCGCCGTTTTCTCCCACAAAATCAACTGTTCCCGAAAACCAGGGTCTTGCTTGGCCCGCTGCACGATCGCCTGACTGATAACTTTCCTCTGAATCTGAATAGTTGGAATACCTTGCTGCTTCAAATAATCCAACAGCCGCTGCACACTTTCAGAGAATTTATCCGGTGTTTGAGACATCAAAATAAACGAAATTTGACGCACCATTCGCTGGTAGATTTCCTGTTTTCTGACCAACACTTCATTTCGACTTGGCTCCTGCGGCTCCACACTGTTACTAGCAACAGCCAAATCTAGCAAACCCCAAATTTCTGCCCGCTTGGCTAAAACCTTTTCCAACATATCTGGATAAAGCGCCAAAATGCGATCGCCCAAAATCTTGCCATTCACCAAACGGTTAGCGCTCAGCCGCAGTAAATTTTGTTCTCCAGCAGACTCAAAAAATTGAACATTCAACTGAAGTTGCCAACTCTCCAACTCCACCCGACGCACCGTAAACACCAAAGCCTCCCAATTAGGAAAATCAGCAAAATAGACCTCCACAATAGAACTTTCCTCTTGATTCTGCCGCCCCAATTCCCCAGACTCAAAATCGCGAGTCGCCGGAAAGCGATTTGCCGCAACTTTCGCAGTATAATCAAACTGAGTAAAAACATACCCGCAGTCAACTTTTGACAGATCCACATCTTGAACCTGCCAATTTTGAATGCAGCAACCCGTAAGCTGCGCCCCCTCCAAACTCGTCCGAATCAAACGACATTCAATCAAACAAGCTTCTCTTAAATCCGCCTCACCTAACATCGCATCCATCAAATAAGCGCCACTCAAATCAGCTTTCCGCAAATCAGCACCGCGCAAATTAGCCTCGCTCAAATCCGCCCGCAACAAATACACTCCTTGCAAGTTAGCTCGCAGCAAAAGCGCCTTCTTAAAACTCGCTTTCAACAAATAAGCACCAGCCAAATTAGCTCGACTCAAATCAGCATTATCGAGTACAGCCTCCGTCAAATCTGCCCCCGCCAGCACAGCTCGGTGCAAGTCAGCGCCCGCCAGATTTGCCGATCGCATTTGAGCACCATTTAAATCAGCTTCAATCAAATTTACACCGCTCAAAATTGCCGATCGCAAATTTGCTTCCACCAAATGCGCTTCCCGCAAATTAGCATCCGTTAAATTAGCACCAACAAGACTGGCGCGGTTGAGATTCGCCTCCATCAACTTCGCCCCCATCAAGTGCGCGCCGTCGAGTTTAGCTTTCTCCAAATTAATTTGGTCAGATTTAACTTTTTGAAGATTAGCACCGCCCAAATCCGCCTCAGAAAGCACCGTCCAATTGAGTTCTGCACCTTCCAAACAAGCAAGGCGCAAATCCGCTTTCGCAACATTTGCCCCGCTCAAATTTGCCCCGCTCAAATTTGCCCCGGACATCACTGCATTGCGGATATCTGCGCGGCGCAAACAAGCTCCAATTAACTTAGCATTGCTCAAAAAAGACCAGCTCAAATTAGCACCGGTCAAGTTAGCACCTGTGAGGTTTATTTCTCGCAGGTTGACACCGCTTAAACTAGCACCGCTGAGGTCAATGTGAGCAAAGTTGCGCTCTCCTTCTTGATAGCGCAGCAAAAATTCTTGTACTTGCATTCGGAGGAGAAGGGGAAGGGGAATAGGAATGAAAAAACTATCTCTAGTCTGGTAAAATAACTGTTATCGCGTTGGCAGCGAGGAATTTATTCCTCTAATTTATTGCCGCAGACATTCCTCATTACAAATCATTTTTAGGTTGCCAGTTGGGAATTGGGTTTTCTATTTTATTGCAGAATATATGGGAGTATTTTAGTTTTGCAAAAAGCATTTTTTTATGGTAGTGCGAGCGTCCACCCTCACTTATTATACTCCCCGCTCGCTTATTATACTCGCAACTCGTCTATTATACTCGCTCTTCGGGGACGCTCGCACGCTCAAATGCCCAACTGAGATGCTCCCGAATACATTCCTCACTACGAACCATTTTTAAGTTAGTAATTAAGAATTTATTCCTCTGATTGTTTGCGGACTCAAGTCCTCACGAGCAACCATTTTGATTGTGCTATAACCACGGAATTTATGTGATTCGTAATTTGTGCTAATAGGATTTTTTTAGAGGAATCGCTGCAATTCTCCCTGCAAATACTTTGCCCATTTAGTCGCTAGAGAAACTTCTGTAAAAGGAACCTGCACCGCCGCAGCATCTTTCAACAAAAATTCTAGGGCGATCGCACTTCCCGAATTTGGTGGCGACTCTAAATCTACCACAGCGCCGTTAACTAACAACCTGAGCGACTGCACATTTTTTAAAGAAAAAGTTTGCAAATTCACAGGCCCGCTGCGAGTAGGTTTCCCCCAAGTCAAACAGTCTTCTTGCTGACCGAGTACAGCATAAATATCGTACTTGGCCTTGGCGAATTGTTCCGCCCAGACGCGATAGGCTTCTAACTTTTGATACTCGTTCCATCCAGCCCAAGCCAGCCCAATAAAAATTGCTAGCAGCGGCAACCACATTAAACCTCTTTCCATGCAATATCCTTGTGAAAAATACTCCCGGTTTTCTTTGCCATCTGCTTTAATGATACAATTTATTGAACTACTCAAACTTGCTTGGCAATTTAAACTAGAAATTACACCCATTTGCGATCGCGCGGGTAGCCACCGCCACCACATACCAAAAGCCCGCCCGCGAGTTTGACCGCAGCCACAACTAAGAAAACTGGCGATCGCGATGAAAATTCGGTTATTGTGGTGAACAAGCCTTCCCTCAACGGACGATCGGCAATGAAAAAATTTTTCTTTCTGTGCTTATTTTTAATCGGGCTTGGCTGGGCAATTTCTAATTTCCCAGGACTTGCTACTCAAGGCACCTACGACTCGATTGTGCTGGATTTCCGCGAAGATATCGGTAATCCTCTTGTTGCAAAACGAGTAGAAGAACTCGCCCAGTTGTACCAAATCGCACCGCAACTCAACAGTGAGTTTTCTAAACAGGATAATGTGTATGTTGTCAAGGGCGATCGCACTTTGCTAAACGCCCTGAGAAAATCAAAGTTGGCTAAAGATACCGAATACATTGAACCGAACTACATTTACAGCGCTTACGAGATTCCCAACGACCCCATGTATGTCAAGCAGTGGAATCTCCGCAGCATCAACGTAGAATCGGCTTGGAACGAAACAAAAGGCAGCGGCACAACAGTAGCGGTAATTGATACCGGCATCACTCCCGTCGCCGACTTAAAAGAAACCAAATTTGTACCGGGCTACGACTTTGTAAACGATCGCGCCGAAGCCTACGATGACAACGGCCACGGCACTCACGTCGCAGGTACTGTCGCCCAATCAACTAACAACAACTACGGCGTTGCAGGCATCGCTTACGAAGCAGCTTTAATGCCGCTGAAAGTATTAAGCGGCAGCGGCGGCGGTACAGTTTCCGACATTGCCGAAGCAATTAAATTTGCTGCTGACAACGGCGCAGATGTCATCAACATGAGTTTAGGCGGCGGCGGCGAAAGTCAATTAATGGAAGAAGCGATCGACTACGCCTACTCTAAAGGGGTTGTCATCATCGCCGCCGCCGGCAACTCCGGCGACAGTTCGGCATCCTATCCCGCCCGCTATCCCCACGTCATCGGCGTTTCCGCCCTCGGCCCCAACGAAGAAAAAGCCGATTATTCCAATTTCGGCGCGGGTGTTGACATTTCAGCCCCCGGCGGTTCTGAACTAGGCAAAATTCTCCAAAGTACGATCGACCCAGAAACCGGTGCCGAAATCTTTGAAGGCTACCAAGGCACTAGCATGGCTGCGCCCCACGTTGCCGGCGTTGCAGCGCTGATCAAAGCCTCCGGTGTCACAGAACCAGACCAAATTCGCAGCATACTCTTGCAGTCCTCGCGAAATGTCACAGAAGATCCCTTAAACCATTTTGGTTCGGGACACCTAGACGCAGGCGCAGCAGTTCAGCTAGCCCAGCGCGGACAAATCAACTTCCGCGACTTCTTCCGCTGGCTGCGCGACAACGGCTATCTCAGCCCCCGCTTCTGGATCGACGGCGGTGCAGTCGCCCTGTTGCCGAAAATTGCAATGGTACTCGGTTCTTACCTGCTGGCTTTCATTATGCGGAATTATTTTCCGTTCCAGTGGACTTGGGGCTTTTCCGGCGGCTTGATGGCTGGAAGTTCTGGGTTCTTTTTCCTCCGCAACTTGTTTGTATTTGACTTACCGCAGTGGCCGATGAGAATCATGGGCAGTTCTATTCCCGAACTCGGCGGTGCAATTAACGGCAGCAATATGCTGAATCCCTTATTTGCTAGTGTTTTGATTCCGGGGATTTTGATTGTTTTGCTGTTGGGACATCAACAGTGGAAGTGGATTGCGATCGCCACTTCGATCGGCTTTGCTAGCTGTTTAGCAGTGAATGCTGTAATCTCTCCTGCAGTTTGGGGATTGGGAACTGGTTTAGTAGCACAAACATTCTTGATTGTCAATGCTTTGTTGTGTTTTGGATTGGCACATTTAGCACTTAAAACAGAGGCGCAGTCAGCATGAGTATTACAGTCAAAGGCAAAATTGAACGCCAAGGATTAGGCCCTGGTACCTGGGCTTTGGTTGGCGAAAATGGAGAAACTTATGAACTTAAGGATGCTCCTTCTGACTTGAAAAAAGATGGTTTGAAAGTCAGTGTCAAAGGTACAGTCCGCAAGGATATAATGACTTTTGCGATGATCGGCCCGGTGCTTGAGGTGCAGTCCTTTGAAGTCTTGTAGGTCGATCGACTAATCCAGCTTTCGATCAAAAAAAACCCCGGCCTTCATTGGCTGGGGTTTATTAATCAGGGTGCATCTACTAATTTAATGTCCGGCCAGACAGCACCTCATTCAGGAAAGTTTGGCAGAATTTGCGATAATTTTTGGCGGTGCGATCGACAAAAAAAAACCCGGCCAAAATTGGTCGGGAGTTAATTAATCAGGGTGCATCTACCAACTAAGCTTCCTGAGAATTCCACCACAATCCGGAAACTCACCTCAAATTTGTTCAGCATCAGCCTTAAAACAAAAAAAACCCGGCCAAAATTGGTCGGGAGTTAATTAATCAGGGTGCATCTACTAATTTAATCTCCGATACCACCGCACCAAATTCAGGATAGTTTGGGAAATTTGCGGGAATTTATGGCGAAAGTGCGATCGACAAAAAAAACCCGGCCAAAATTGGTCGGGAGTTAATTAATCAGGGTGCATCTACTAATTGAGTCTCCGGTAGCACCCCACCTCTTTCGGGACAGTTTCGGAAAATTTGCGGGAATTTATGGCTGGATGTGCGATCGCTCAAAAAAAACCCGGCCAAAATTGGTCGGGAGTTAATTAATCAGGGTGCATCTACTAATTGAGTCTCCGGTAGCACCCCACCTCTTTCGGGACAGTTTCGGAAAATTTGCGGGAATTTATGGCTGGATGTGCGATCGCTCAAAAAAAAACCCGGCCAAAATTGGTCGGGAGTTAATTAATCAGGGTGCATCTACCAATTAAGCTTCCTGAGAATTCCATCGCCATCCGGAAACTTACCGCTGAAAACTCAAAACTCTTTTCGATGAACCAGAGTTGCGGTAGCTTGGTCTGTCGGAACTAGCAAGACTTCGCTAATATTGACGTGGGGCGATCGCGTGGCGCAAAAATATACTACATCGGCTACATCATCCGCCGTCAAAGGTGTAAGTCCTTGATAGACATTCTTCGCCTTGTCTGAATCGCCGTGAAACCGGACATTGCTAAATTCTGTTTCCACCAAACCCGGTTCTATTTCCGTCACCCGCACCGCTGTTCCCAAAAGGTCTTGTTTCAACCCCTCAGAAATCGCTCTCACCGCTGCTTTGGAAGCACAATAAACACTACCTTTCGGGTAAGCTTGGCGGCCTGCTATTGAGCCGATATTCACTACGTGGCCGCCGCCTCGGCTGACCATTCCCGGTACGATGTAGCGAGTCATGTAAAGCAAGCCTTTCACATTGGTATCAATCATTTCTTCCCAATCTTGAAAGTTGCCTTCGTGCAGTTTGTCTAAACCGCGGCTCAATCCGGCATTGTTAATCAGAATATCGATGTTTTTCCACGCATCGGGAAGCGCAGCGATCGCCGATTCGACTTGCGGGCGATCGCGCACATCCAATTCTAGCAGGTAAATCTCGTTCGCCGATGCGACCAATTTTGCCTCTACAAGTTCGTTTGCCAGTCGATCGAGCTTTTCAACGCGGCGGGCTGCTAAAATTAGTTTCGCTCCACCTTTGGCAAATATCTGGGCACAAGCCGCTCCGATACCGCTACTCGCACCCGTAATGAAAATAATTTGATTTTGGATAGAAATCATTTTTTGGTAGTTGGTTAGTTGTTATTGGTTATTGGTTATTGGTTATTTGTTATTTGTTATTTCTTATTGGTTATTGGTTATTTGTTATTAAGCTGTTGTGGCAGTTAAATTTAATGTCAAAAAACATCTAAATCTTGTGGGGTGTCCCGCCCGCCCTGAACATACAATTTAAATGCGTGACAGCTTAGTTACTCGCTTGGGGCTACTAATAACTAATAACATTAATATTCACAGCCAACTGCTAACTGTCAACTGCTAACTGTCAACAGCCAACAGTCAACAGTCAACCCTCAACACTCAACAATTCCCATAACACCTATTTTTATTACTTGACAACCCGCAAGCGCACGCTAACCGTTGCAATTCCGCCTTGTCGCATCAAAACTGCTGATATCCAGCGATTCTCTGGCGTGGCCGGGGCTTTACCTACTTTAAAAATACCCCCAGAATTCAGCAACTCTAAGTCTATTTCTGACGGATTAAACAATGTTTTTTCGCTAATCGGTTCATCCAAAACAGTTCCTATTAAAATATCGTCGCCGATTGGTTCTCGAACAATGGCGTCAAAATGGTACTCTTCCCCGACTTTCACTTGTTCGGGAAAACTTACTTGAATTGTGGGAGGATTTTTACCAGAAGTCAGCTCAGTTTGTTCTGCTAAAATCTCTTGCTTAACTATTTTTTCACCTTCAAAGCGCTGCTGAGAACGGATGGTAGCTTTGAGATTTAAGTCGATTCCATCTTTTTTCTGAGTGCCGGTAATTGTAGTTACGGTTTCGGCGATAATGGCGTTACCTTCGGTTTTCCAAGATTTGAGATCGGTGCGGTAATTTAAACTCGGATATCGATCCCAGAGTTGGGTGAGGGCTTTTTCCATGATGCGGCTGTTTAAGCCGTCAGAATCGGTGAAATTTGCGCTGTAAAATGCCATGACTGCTTTGACATCGCGCCGATTGGCTGCTGCGTCAATTTCTGTTAGCAGTTTGGTGAGGGGGGCGGGCGCATTGGCTGGGGTTTGGACGATCGCCCTGGGAGTAGCCCCCATCGGCGCGATCGCCGCTACAGCAGTCGGATGCAGCACGCCAGCACTTACCGCTGTTAAACATAACAACATTTGAGCGATCGACAGCCCGCAGTTAAAGCCAAAAACGATCGGGCGTTGGCGCAGCCCGCCCCTACGGGGGCTACGCCAACGAAGAGGATCGGCTTTTTCGTCCCGACGGCTGCAAAAATACTGAGATACACTTGGCACTAAATTCAACAAATTACGCATTAGATGATACTTTGGTTATTTGTCAGGGGTCGCGGCGCGGGCAATTGTTCGCCTGCAACGAAAACTGACAACGGAAGGAGGGACACGGCACAATCTAATTTTAGATGGCTGATTGAAAATTGGCTGAAACTGCCGGAATAATAAGCATAATAATCTAAAACCTCTAATCTAAAATCGATCGACCTGTGGAACTTGTAAAAGAGACAAATACCTTGACAAAAGCCCCCCTGCGGTTGTTGGTTGCAGCTAGCGGTACCGGAGGACATTTATTTCCAGCGATCGCCACCGCCGCCGAGTTGGCCGACTGTCACATCGAATGGCTGGGAGTCCCAGACCGCATGGAAACGCAGTTAGTTTCATCGCTTTATCCCCTCCACACGATCGCCGTCGAAGGCTTTCAGCAGCGATTTGGACTCGGTACAGCGCGTATTTTGGGCGGACTGCTCGGCTCGATCCTTAAGGTGCGAAAGTTGCTCAAAGAAGGAAATTTTCAGGGACTGTTTACTACCGGCGGTTACATCGCAGCACCTGCAATTTTGGCAGCTCGCTCTTTGGGTTTGCCGGTGATTCTCCACGAATCTAATGCAATTCCTGGAAAGGTGACGCGGTGGTTTAGTCCTTTTTGCAGTGCTGTGGCGATCGGATTTGCAGCAGCAGCCAAGCATTTACCCCGCGCGAAAACCGTGGTTGCTGGTACGCCGGTTCGATCGCAATTCCTCGCCCCTCAACCTCTCAAGTTACCAATTCCTGACAGCGTACCTGTAATTTTAGTCATGGGCGGCTCTCAAGGTGCTGTCGCAGTAAATCAGTTAGTGCGCGAGTGTGCTCCGGCTTGGTTTGAGGCTGGTGCTTGGGTAATTCACCTCACCGGAAATAATGACCCGGATGCTGAGAGTTTGAAGCACGAGCAATATTTGTCAATGCCATTTTACGACAATGTGGCGAGTTTATTGCAGCGAGCAAATATAGCAATTAGTCGATCGGGCGCTAGTGCTCTGACAGAATTAGCTGTTACCGGAGTACCTTCTATTTTAATTCCTTTTCCTTACGCCGCTGACGACCACCAAAGATTTAATGCCGAAGTATTTGCAGCATCAGGAGCCGCCGCAGTATTCCGTCAAAGCGAACTCACAGCAGAAGTATTGCAAAGCAAAGTGCTGTATCTGTTAAAAGATTCCGAATATTTGGCCAAAATGTCTCAAGCTGCTGCTCACTTAGCGGTGACAGACAGTACGGAACGTTTGGCAAATTTGGTCAGGGAATTGTTGAGTCGGTAGCGCAAATTTGACATCGCTACTAATTTAACGAGATATATTTTAATGAGGATAAAGCGTAAAATCTCTATCCAGCCAAATAATATAAAGCACAGCCCCATCTCGATAACCAACCATCGGAGCCATCCCGCAAAACCGAAAAGCAATAAAATTTGCATCATCCTTAAGATGGTTAGGAATAGCCACTCTAATGGAACTTTTAGCAATCTTCTCATAGCCAGAGCCGTGACGGCCAGAAGCATTAATCTGGCTCCAGGTAAGCTGACTTAACTTGTAGAGAGTATCTGCAAAAGCTGCCTTTTCATCTTTTGTACACTGAGAAAGAGAGTAATCTTTATTCATGTATCCCAAAGAAAATAGAGGTGACTCCTGCTCTGGCGGTAAATCAACAATTTCTCTAGGTGAAATCCTTTTCCCTTTTTCTTGGCGTTGATTTGCCTTAAACTGCTTCTTCACAATTGAGTTGAGTCTTGAAGTATTCGTGAAGCGATTGATGAGTAATTGTACCGCTATTTTGAGCGGCAAGTTTCCAGGGATATTCTTCTTGCGTCATGTTGCGTAACTTCCATGCAGCAAACTGCCCAAACACGGAGTAAACTTCATCAAGCAGGCTCTTAGTTTTTTCGTCATAAATCGAAAAGTCTATATCTTCAGGACATGGAATTGCACCAGCACCATACTTTTTATAGTGACGGTATAAATCAGGAACAACCGGCCCGTGAGTCCATGCTTCTATCGCTTCAGGAAATAGCGCTTCGTCGTACAAAGCTAAATGAAAGCCTTGAGCATAGTAAAGCAATTTCTGAAGTTTGAGATTAGATATCAGATCGCCAGCATCTTCACTTACCTGAGCCAAAAAGTATTTGGCTGCATCATCACAACTCAGCATAACTTACGTAGTTATCATTAAACGGCTTATTTCCATGATACTAGATGCGATCGCCCTAGGCGACATTCAGCTTCACAAAATCAACCACCGACGCTAATCCTTCCTTTGTCTTCAAGTTAGTAAAAACAAAAGGTTTCTCCCCGCGCATCTTTTTAGCATCCCGTTCCATCACGCCCAAATCTGCACCCACAAAAGGCGCGAGGTCTATCTTATTAATCACTAATAAATCCGATTTAGTAATTCCCGGCCCGCCCTTGCGCGGAATTTTATCACCCGCAGCGACATCGATTACATAAATTGTCAAATCTACCAACTCCGGGCTAAAAGTTGCCGCCAAATTGTCGCCGCCGCTTTCGACAAAGACTAAATCTAAATCAGTAAATTTGTGTTCTAACTCTTCTATAGCTACCAAGTTGATCGAAGCATCTTCGCGGATGGCTGTATGGGGACATCCGCCAGTTTCTACGCCCAAAATGCGATCGCTCTCCAAAGCTTGACTCCGAACCAAAAACTGTGCATCTTCCTGAGTATAGATATCATTAGTCACCACAGCAATCTGGTACTGCTGTCGCAGCGCCTTACACAAAGCATCAAGCAAAGCAGTTTTCCCCGAACCAACCGGGCCAGCAATTCCTACACGAAAAGCACTCATAAGTAAAAGGAAGAAGGAAGAAGGAAGAAGGAAGAAGGAAGAAGGAAGAAGGAAGAAGGAAGAAGGAAGAAGGAAGAAGGAAGAAGATTTTATATTGTAGGGTGCGCAGTGCGCACCATGTTTTGTAAAATTTTACCCTGGCGAATTTTCAACTCCGAAATAATCTAGTATACTGAGTTTCATGAGCCATACTCGCCAGTCCCAATCCCCAACTGCAACTAGCAAGATCATCATCTTCTAATCTTAAAACTTCTCGCGCCGTAGAGTTAATTTGAGAATGCAAATCTAACAGCAACTGCTGGCCTGCAGTTTGACCCAAAGGAATCAGTTTCACGCCCGCACTCGCCAAATTTGCAGCCCAACTGTACAAATATCCTACCACGGCCGCTTCCTCTTCAATCTGCCAACAAGCCGCCGCTATCCCAAAGCCGATCGCAAAATTGCACGGATTGCCCCCAACTTCCACCAAATCTTTGACAATAGTTGTTAAATCAGAAACAACGGGCGATTCCCTGCGGGATAGCTTCGCTTCACGCAAATCCAGCAACAACCGCGTCAAAGTCCGTCCCATCTGCCAACTTTGCAAGCGCAACTCTTCAGTTTCCTTAGCAGCAGTCGCCCAAGCATTCCAGTAACTTAAAGCCCTCAAATCCCCAATTTTTGCCGCCCTCAAAGCCCGTATCGCCACAGCAGCTTCTACTCGCACCGCCCCAAATTGCAGCGAATTTTCCAACCAATTCCTCAAACTAATCTCGCTGTCGATCGCACCGGTTTCTACCAGACTTTCAATTCCCTCAGAATAACTATAAGCTCCCACAGGCGCAAAAGCTAGCTGCAACAAACATAAAAGTTGATTGTTCACTGTTGACTGTTGACTGTTGACTGTTGACTGTTGACTGTTAAGAGGGCGGGCACTCTTGGCACCGCCCCTACTGACTGTTGAATGTTGAATGTTGAATGTTGAATGTTGACTGTTGACTGTTGACTGTTGACTGTGGTTATTTGTTATTTGTTATTTGTTGTTTGTTATTTGTTGTTTGCAATGCCCCATTCCCCATTCCCCATTCCCCATTCCCCATTCCCCATTCCCTATTCCCCATTCCCCATTCCCCATTCCCCATTCCCCATTCCCCATTCCCCATTCCCAATACCTAATGGCTGTGGCCGTAAGCGCCAGTTTCCGGCTGAAACGGTACAATTTCTTCTATAACTTCCAAACCCATTTTTTCGAGCATTCCCTGCAAAACAGAGTCGGGAGAAAGCCTTAAATAATTATCGGTAACTTCTAAAGCTACGTGACGGTTTCCTAAATGATAAGCCGCCCGCAGCAGTAGCAGCTTAGTCGAGGCCCGCGCTGTGATTACCGGTTCGGGTTTTGCACTTACCTGTACCAAACAGCTACCGTCTTCCGACTGCAATAAATCTCGATCGCGCAATACCGTACCTCTGGGTAAACTCAGGTGCAGTTTTTCCCCACCTTCTGTCTCGAATTGGTGGCGGCTGCGAGTGCGATCGTCGGCTGTCATTGCTAAAGTAAAGCTGACAGCAGCATCGGGATTTGCAGGCAAATGTTTGGTAAAAGTTAGCATTTTTTTATTTTATTCCTCAACTTAACTCGCTTCACATCTAGTTTTTGAGGAATATCTTTTTTATCTTTAATAACGACTGACAGCGAGTTACAAAATTGTCATCTCTCTGAACCGCTCCCGTCCTTGCATACCATGTTTTGCTCGTTTTGTCAAGCACTTTATTACAGGCGAGATCCCTTTCTTAACTATTTTCGCATAACGCCCAGTAACTCTAACAACAGAACGGGAGAGGAAGAAAGACTCAAACACTCGATGTTTATTGATTTCCCGCTTGTTGCAGCCGCAGCAGCTCGGCTTGAATTTGCTGTTTGACTTCTGGATTCCTTTGCTGCAGCAAAGTGAGCTCGTTGAAGCGTCTAACTGTCAAGTTATTGCTTTCAATAATTTTTTTAGCTTGGTCGCAGTAATTCACAGCCACGCCGCGAACGCCTCCCGACAGCCTGTTAATTTCCTGAGTTTCGTTGCACACTACTCTGGGTACCGAGCCTCCAGCCATTCCTTTAATTTCCTGATAAGCTTGCACCCGTCTGGGTTCTATTGACAAGACAGCGCGAGCGTAGTTAGTAATTTCGGTGTTGCTAATGGCTTGAGCTTGGGCTGCAGCTCCGAAAACGAGGTTTGGGGATTGTCCGTACAAGCCAGGGGCCCATCCGGTAGCCAAAGCTCCTGCAGATATGATGACGGAGAACAGCGATTGCCGTAGCATCGGGTTTAGGCGAAATTTAGAGTTGTTGGTTAAGGTGTTCATGGTCGTCGGTGATTGCTTGCGTGTAAATAAAAATGACACAGCGCTGGGAGGCTCAATATTTGTGAATCATGTGGTGGCGAAAAAGTTCCTGCCGACAAGCGTAACAATCTTTAATTCAAGTAGAAGGATTTGCGCGGTTGCTAGGGCGATCGACTTTTTAGCAAACTCGATCGTTAGATCCATCCTAACATCTCACCAGAAGTTGACAGAGCACAGTATTTAGACGCTCATTTTCATTGCGGTGCGTTTCATAATTCCCTCTACAAATAATTCTCACCGCTCAAATATTAAATAATTCTAAAACTCATTGACAAATGACTCGTATTTAGGTGCTATCGCCCATCAGACGATTTTAGATTGGGGAATTGGAAATGATATCAATTCCGGTTGCACTCCTCATGACTGTTGACTGTTGACTGTTGACTGTTGACTGTTGACTCGATTTTATTATTCCGATGCAACCGGAAACGATATGACGCACGCGCGAACCTGGTTTGTTATCGTAATCGATATCGATCGCACAGGGTATTACTACCCCAAGACAGAGGCAGCATTCGGGAACTACAGACTAAAATCTTGTTATCAAAACCCGCGCTATCTGTTTTCGGCCATCACCTGCGAACCTTCAATTCGGCCCCGCTTCCTCAAGTTTCGGGCTGGGAAAACTTCTCGAACTTATCGAGAAACCAGGTTTTTCTACCAAAGATTGTTACAGCCGCCGGCAAGACTAGAAAAACCCGAAGGGCTGGAATTTTTGTGCCTGAGCCTTCTTGTCATATCGATCGCAAACAGCGAATTTTTGCAAGCATTTTCGCCGCAAGTTAACAATTATTAATTACCGATTTCCCATGAAAGCTCAAAAAGAAATTTGGCGAGTCATCCTCGCAGTAGCTATCAGTACCGTAGGCGTGCTGCACTTTGCAGTACCCGCACCCTTTATCAGAATCATGCCGCCCCAGCTTCCTTACCCGGAAGCATTGGTTTATATCAGCGGTTTTTTCGAGATTTTGGGCGGTATTGGGTTGTTAGTTCCGCCAGTCAGCAGAGCGGCGGCGTGGGGGTTAATTGCCTTGTTTATTGCCGTATTTCCAGCTAATATCAATCAAGCCGTCAACAGCATACCCATCGAAGGGATTCCCGACAACCCATTATTGTATTGGTTCAGGCTGCCTTTTCAAGCCGTTTTGATTGCTTGGGCCTGGGTTTATACCAAACCAGACGAAGGTAAACCACGGGCTTCTATAATTTCAGATACGACAAAAAACGCCCCATGAAGCAGTTCGACTACCATGTGGATTTTAAGAACATCGACTTTCGACAGCACCCAGAACTTTATTGCGTGGGGAAAGGAGAACAAGGAGTGCTGTTGGTGGAACCCTACAAAGGAGAAATTCTGCCTTTCTGGAGATTTAAGACTCCTGAAATTGCCAGGGAGTCCAGCAGCAAAATTTACTCGTTATTTTTAGAGTATCTCGATGGCGAAGATTTTGTGGGAGCGGATATGGCGCGCAAGTTCTTGCAAATGGGGTATACTCGATCGCGCCGCTACGCCAACCACAAAAGCGGTCGAAAATACAAGCAGAACCCTCAAAAAATGGAGTCTGTTGCAGAGCAAACCGCTGCTCGCCAAGATATTTTACCCCTAGATGCAGATCCGGTGAAAGCAGAATCCGCCGCCATTTTTAAAGACAAATGGATGCTGGCCAAAACCAATGAGAAATATCTCCTGCTTTTAGCCAGACACCGGCAGATGTATGAATCTTCTTCCAGCAAATCCGAGGATTGACATCCTGTCCCGTCGATTATCATAAAAAACGAGGTTCGTAGTGCGGAATGCGAGTCTGCTTGAAGGCGGCAGACTTTCGGGCGCGAACCGTTAACGCCTGCGGTTAATTGAGCAGGCGCCATATGGCATAAACTTGAAAAAACTTACTTATAAATTACCATTTCTCCCCCGGGGCAGCAATGCAGTTGTGCTTGCCTATATCGGGGGCGAATTGACTTACCAAATCCTACAATTTACTCATCATCTTCTTCTGTTTGCCACTGTCGCAAAAGTTCAAAGGCATTAAAGCCCCTGTATTGCAGGTAGTTCAAGACTTTGCCCTTAGTTTTTGGATCTACTTGATCGATCGCGTCGATCTTGTATTTCCGCATGACTTTGGCTTTTAATTCTGCCATTTTTTGAGCTTCTGAATCCTGATTTTCGGCAAATTCTTCTTCCCAGACTTGCTCGAATAAATCGCTAGTAATTCCTTTTTGCAGGCACTTGCGCTTGATGGCGGATTTCCCGTATTTGCCCGCAGCACTTGCGATCGAGTTTGCCACCAAGCGAGTGTCAGACTGATAGCCCCGGTCTTGAATTTGCGCGATCGCCTCCAATATTTCCTCATTGCCAAAACCTTTCTCTTGCCCCTTTTTGCGAAGTTCAGAGGCACTGTAGTCTTTGCGAGACAAGAGAAAATAGAAATAGTCAAGACAGCTCATCAGTTAAATCGCATGGTGGCGCGCAAATACTCGTGTAACGAATGCAAATCCAGTAGCCTTAACCTAGGCTGACTGCATCGCGATCGCCTTTATTCTTCTGTATCCTCCTCATCATCTGCCAATTCTACCTCTGGTCTGTCCGCATCGATCTGAATCAAGCGAATGTGCTTGTATCCGAGTTTAATTTCAAACTCGTCTCCTGGCTTTAATCCCATTTCTTGGGTGTAATTTGCCCCGATCACGATCGAGCCATTCTTGTGAACGCTAGCGCGATAACTCGCTTCTCGTCCGCGTCCGTCTGCTTTAGATTTCTCTAGCTCAATGCCCTTAGCAGCTAATACTGCATCGTAAAACTCAGCCAGGTTAATCCGTGTTTCTCCACTCTTGCTGACGGTGAAGTAGCCGCAAAGCTTTGCAAGTTCTCTGCGAGGCAAATCGCTGCCTTTGATTTTTTGAAGCAGACCTTTTCCTGTTAAGGGTGCTGTCGCTGTTTCTGCCATTGACCTTACCTCGGTTATTGGAGTTTACTTATATCAATTACAACACATTAGATTAACTTTGTTTCACTGTCAATACTAAGAATTAAAAAGATCGGATTCTGGATAAATTTCTGCAGCCTCAAAACTGGGGGTACAACTCGTCGATGCTCGAAGGGCGATTTATTTGCTGCTGGCGACTAAAATGGTTGTCTGAACCCTTGGAGCGATCGCAGCAGGAATTATTGTCGCAAATTAAATGCTTTACTTTTTTACAGTAAAGTCTGTTCCCTGCGTTCACCAATCCAGCTCCTGTCTGCAGTCAAAGTAAAAAACAAGACAGACATGAATGGAAATACCTAGAGCGCGATCGCTGCAAATCTGCCCAAAGCATTTACCTGCGCGGGGTTAACTTTTACCTCAACAAGGCGAGGTCGCACATATTTTCGATCCCCCTACCAGCTAGCTACTTATAAACCCTGTTTTTCGGGCGGCCAATCCCCTCAAAACCCCAAATACCGAGTCCCAATCTTCTATTAAGGTGTTCGGCATATAACTCGCACAGAAAACAGTCCGACGATCGCAATCCGGTAAAAATTCAAGCAAATTTCACCTGTTCGTTGAACGGGTTTTAGCTAGACAGGCGGGAATCCCCAGCCCATAATCTTTGGGCGAGTGGGATGAGAGCCGCGCTTTTGTGAGGAGCTATCCTCCCTCCGCGATGTTGGGCCCAGCCAACCAGCATTCTTAAAGATGGCGACGAGACGAGCACTCATTGTAATAATTGTGGTAAAATACTCATATCTTCGATCGCAGAATAACAATCTATATCTAGATAAAACAGCTTTGATGTGACAAGTGGGGCGGGACGTGTTCCTCACTATAAAACGCCGTAGAGCGAAACGATGAAGGAAGATATTGATATCCTTGACCGAACTCAGATGCCTACAACATACCGCTTGCGGTTGGTGTAGGAGCGTCACCTAAAACCAGACTCCACCGGCGCGGCAGAAACATCGCGCAGCCACCAAGAAGGAAATAAGCTGTTGGGTATTTAAATTGTGTGTGGTGATTGAGGGTCTGATGGGAGAGAATTTTTTGCGATGTCAGGCAAATATACAATTTAAAAGCCACCGCAGGTTCATACCATTTTCGCTCCAGACGGTTACTCTGTTGTTAATTGTTAAGGCTCTGGGTTTGATTGGCGGCACGCCGCACCACGAATGCTCGATCGAGCATTTCGCGACTTATACCAGATTTTGATACCATTTTCACCCAAAGAATGTAGCAGCAGGGCAACTCCCAACCCTGATCTAATAAGTCAATCTTTATTAATAGGACTTACGCACCGGGGGCCAGAAACCGGGTTTTTTGACAAAATTCTTCGCTGCAATCCGCAGTAAGGGTAAAAAACCCAGTTTCTTTATCGCGAGTGCGTAATATCAAATCCGGTTGATCACAAAAACGGTTCGTAGTGCGGACGACCGTCCGCACTACGAACCTTACTGATTGCGGTAAATTGACCGGACATGATATAAATCCCGATCGCCAATCTCAAATCGCCAATGGTAAATAGTATGGTTTCGATTCACAATCCGATCGAGCGATACAAGTTCTCACCTGCCATCGGGCAATCGATTTTAATTTATCTGTTGAATATAATTTTGCGACAGAGGAGTCCGCATCTCCGGGAGTAACTGTTCCGGTTTCGCGCTGCGGTGCTGCAAGTACCGCAACCCAGCAAAGCCAGCACTCAAAGCAATCGGCAACAAGCAAAGCGTCAGCGCCAGACATTTTTTTAATCCCGGTTTTTTTAACGCTTTCTGAGCCTTTTGAGCGACAGGGTTTGGTGAAATAACCGAAGAATTTGGATCGGAAATAGAGTTGGGTAAATTAGTCGCCGATGGTCGATCGCTCGGGTTCATCCAATCCCTGCGATCTTTTAGTTGCTCAGGACAATATTCCCAGACTTCGCCGTCCTCACTGTCTGACTCATCCGTTTGATAGGCTGGCTGTGGAGGGTTTTGGGCGATCGCCACCACCGAAGACGGCCTCTTCCATTCTGTGCCAGACGAGGCCGCCGACGGCATTCCAGACGCGATTATTTGCAGCCCGAGACTGGATGCGGTACTTTGGGTTGGAGCGCCCGTCAGATAGCCGTCAAAGTCCGGGTGCTGGTAGAGAATGGGCAAAGCCCAATATAACTGGTGAGAACCGTAGGTAGAAATTAGTCCCGCCCTGGCCCGACTCAAGCTGAGATCGACTGGATAGCCTTGATTGAGATTCCGGTAAAACAGCCGCGTCAGAGTTAGGGCTACTTCGTCGGGGATGCTTTCTGCCATTGCTAGCACCGCAGGAATGCCTCGCTTGACTAAAGCTTCGGTTAAGTTGCGTTCCGGGCTGTCGTCTGTGATGCCTGATGGGCCGCCGTAGGCACCGCGGCAGGAGTTGAACACAGCCATCTGAATGCCGTTGTTGACCAGCAATCCCGCTAAGTCGTCGCCGCTCAAGGTTTCGGTTAAACCGGTGCGGCTGCTGACTAGGTAGAGTTCGCCACCTCTGGAACCGGGGTTGCTGTGGCCTGCGTAGTGCAGGACTTGGTAATGTCCTTGTTCTAGGGCTTGGGTAAGCTGTTCTCGATCGGGCTGTTCGAGAATAGTCAGTTGAATTTCCGGGGAATGGAAGCCGTTTTTGAGGGGGTTAGCGCTGCGGTTTTGCAGTTCTTGTTGCAGCTGCAGCACTTCTCGCGAAAGCTGCAAGTTGTCTCGATCGCTGGGAGAGGCGATCGCCATTAAAATTTTTAGCGGCCCGCCACTTGGCAGTATCCGGGTTTGTTTGAATAAACTTGTACCTGGTTGGTAGCGAGAAAACACCAAATCGGTGCCGGTTGCCAAAGGGCGATCGCCCGCGTGCAGAACTTCCCACGGTAGTCGCGGCAAGTCCCTGCCTTTGAGCCCGAGCCGCAGTTCCAGCACATCTCGGCGGTGCTGGGCGATGCCTTGAGCGCAAGTCCAACTGTCGCGCAAGTTTCCTTGAAACAGCCCGCTATATAATTGTTGCCCAAGGGTTACTAAAGAAGGCGCTGAGTGTTTTTCCGATCGTGACAGTCCCCGGCCAGTAGCAGTTCCCTGGAGCAAGCCCACCAAAGGGTCGTTCATCAGTTGAGCAGACAGCGCCAGCCATTCGTCGATCGGCCAGCGGACTTGTTGTTCTGCTAAGGGTACACCGGGTGCAACCTTTTCTGTCCGTACTAGATATTCATCGTCCCCAACTGGGGTAACTGAGAGTTTAAATTCCTGGTTCACCGATTTAGCGCCCTCCCGCCTCAATTCTGATTTTGCCTGCGTTTTTGCAGCTAGCAATCGCCACCGACAAACTGATTTTTACTCTTTGAATGAAACTTTCTGATTGCGCTTCCCCCGATCGGGCGAACGCAGAACTCAAATATATTTGTTCAAACACTTTGAGGGTGTAAAACTTGTACTTTAATAACAGTTTATTAGTTTTGATTGCCCTGCGGCTAATTGAAAGCGGAATTTTCTCCAATTTTGCTATCTTTAACATTTTGCACCTCTACCGCAGACCCCTTTACATTCCTTGGGAACTTGAGTTTCTCATTGTTGAGTAAAGTCAAATTGGAGGTACTTTACCAAGCGGATCTCTAGTTCTTATTAAAATAACTTCAGCTCTCACCCACCGGTTTCAGGGAAATATCAAAGATAAATTTGAGTAAATTTTTCGGGGAGGCGATCGCCCGATCGCTACTCACCGCTTATCCTCTACCATCATCCCCCCATCTGAAATCTAGATTTTGTGTCAATTAATGAATTGGTCGGCTCGGAACCTCATCTGTAAGCCCCGATCCCTCATCTGCAGCGTCGATTTGAGATTGGGCCCTTGAAGATTTGAGATTGAGTTGTGGTTTTGAATCTGCTAGTAAGAGCTTTCTTCTAAAATTTGGAGACTTCCCGACAGAAGTACGCGACACGGTACTTGTTTCTGGGATCTCTCAGGGGCGATCGGCAATCGATAGAGCGACTATCGATAATTTCTAATTGAGGGTTGCTATTTTACCACTTTTATGATATTCTCCTTTATCAAAATCTATTAATGTATTTAGATTTAAATAGAAAAGAGCAAGCTAAAAAATCTTAATTTTCAACAATACAACTCTCATAAAATTATTCCCATAATTTCAAACAACAATCATTTTGATCGTTGATAAAACGAAGCCTAGTCAATATGGTTTGTAGTGCGGACTTTAAGTCCGCAAGCACATCGAATATTACTGTGCTTAAGCGAGCCAACACGATATTATTTGCGATCGCAATGTCTCTTTGTGCTTGTCAATTTCACTAAAAACAACTCCTGCCTTGATTGCTGTTGGTTGCTGATTTTTCAAATCAGTCTTAAGATAGATAGATTTTTGCTAAGTTGTTTATATTGCAGGAAAAATATTTTTTTTAGTTCGATCGCAGCGGGGCGATCGAGATCGAATTGCCGGACTGAAAATTAAAACAAATATTTGCGACGGCGAATTATTTAAAATTGTAATTAATCATCAGGAACTAAAATTAGAAGCGTACAGTCACTTACATCAAGAATTCAAATCCTTAAGTCAGGGAAGGATTTGTCAGAGCTGGAAGTGTTACAAAACTTCAGCGCACCAGGCTCGATCGCCAGAAAAGCCAGGGGAAAATTTGGGGTACAAAAATTTTAGGTAGTTGTCTAGGAGTTGCGATCTGCGAGTTTAAATTAGGCTAAATCACGGTAAAAATACGTAGAAAATCTACCCTTAAGCGCAAGTATACGCAGCTTACTGTAGAAATTACGGAGAACATCAAAAGCAAGCTGAACTTCGGTACAAAACTTGCTGTGTATGTGGTGGCTCAGTTATTTTTGTGCGCGATTGCCGGAGAGAGAACTCGCAGAAACAGCAAAATAACCCCTGGCAGTTTAAATAGCATCTATAACAAAAAGGTGGAAAAGCAGCCACTAGAGCAGACAAAATATAAAATTATAATTTGTTGTTCTGCTGTCTCCTCCTTGCTGATAAACTGATTCTAAGAATCTCAATCTTTTGGAGAGAATATTAACGATGGAAGAAGAAATGTTGTTGGGAAATGTATCGGGAACACTTTTTCCCGATCGCGATCGAACACAAATCTCTGACTTGACAGAAACCAATTTGTTTGCACCGATCGCCCTAGATGACGAAGAACCAGAGTTCGGGCTTTCCGCCAGCGAACTCGATCGACTCGCGGCTTTCCGCAGCGCCAGCGCGATCGATTCTGATAGCGACTTAGCCAAGTTAATTGACGATGCAATCGCCGAAAACACCCCTAGCAACAGTAACAGCCAAGTTCCGAATCAGTCTAACGGCAGATCCGAAACAACTGCTGAGGATGACAGCACAATGGCTGAATTTAACGCTATGCCCGAAGAAAGTGCCGGTCGCACAGATGACGCAGAAGATGGCAGCGGCAGCGTTCGCCAGACTCTCGAAGGTACCGATGACGATGACTTAATTGTCGGCACCAGCGCTGATGAGGTGATATTCGGCAAAAAAGGCCGAGACAGAATGAGAGGAAACGGTGGCAAAGATCGGCTTTACGGAGGTAAAGATGACGATGATTGCGACGGCGGCGATGGTGACGATGAAATAAGAGGCGATCGCGGTAACGACATTTGCGACGGCGGCCAAGGTGACGACAAGGTATATGGCGGCAAAGACAACGATACTATTTTGGGCGGCAGCGACCAAGATACTTGTTTTGGCGATGACGGCGATGACTGGGTAAACGGCAACGACGGAAATGATGAGGTTGACGGCGGCGCAGGTAGCGATAGCGTGTACGGCGGCAAAGGCGACGACAAGTGCGACGGCGGCGAAGGCAACGATACCGTCAGGGGCGATCGGGGCAACGACATCGTTAACGGTGGCGAAGGCAACGACATCGTTAACGGTGGCAAAGATAACGACACCGTGATGGGCGGTGCCGGCAGCGACGTTTGCGACGGCGACGACGGCGACGACAGCGTAATGGGCGGCACCGGCAACGACACCGTGATGGGCGGTGCCGGCAATGACGCTTGCGATGGTGGCGACGGCGACGACAGCGTGATGGGCGGCGACGGCGGCGACACCTTGATGGGTGGCGCGGGCAATGACGTTTGCGATGGCGGCGACGGCGACGACAGCGTGATGGGCGGCGACGGCGGCGACACCTTGATGGGTGGCGCGGGCAATGACGCTTGCGATGGCGGCGACGGCGACGACAGCGTGATGGGCGGCGACGGCGGCGACACCTTAATGGGTGGCGCGGGCAACGACGTTTGCGATGGCGGCGACGGCGACGACAGCGTTGTCGCTGGCACCGGCGACGACACCTTGATGGGCGGTGCCGGCAACGATACCCTCATGACTGGCGACGGCAATGATATGGCAGACGGTGGCGACGGCGACGACAGCGTTGTCGGCGGCGGCAATGGCAACGACACCTTGATGGGCAATAACGGCAACGATACGATCGTTGGCGGTACTGGCAACCATACCTGTATCGGCGGTGCTGGAAATGACGTTTTTGTCATGAGTAACACCACCAGTCCCGGCAGTTCAGTCATCACTGACTACACAGACGGCAGCGACAGGTTTTTGCTATTTGGCGACTTGATTTTTAGCAGCTTGTCGTTTGTGCAAGTCGGCATCAATACCGAAATTCGGGGCAGCAATAGCTTTGTGCTAGCGCTGTTATTAAATGTCAGCGCTACAATTCTCGATGCTAGCGACTTTTTGGGAGCTAACGGTACTCCTGTAGCTCCAACTCCAACTCCAACTCCAACTCGAATTCCAACTCTCCCGGTAGTTAATGCCCCTCCGCGATCGGAAGCTAATAAGAGTTTGACTGTCGGTTCCGACGGCAACCAAATAACTATTACTTCTGACTTCTTGAAGTTTGTCGATAGCGAAACAAATGCTAGCGGCACAGTCTTTAAGGTAACGCAGTTGCCTGATGCTACAACCGGGCAACTATTCTTTAAGGGAGTAGCCGTAACCCAAGTTGGTTTAAGCTTCACTCAAGCAGACATTAGTCTCGGTTTGTTAACTTTCCAAGCCGCCATAGGTTTTGTCGGTGCCGCTAGTTTTGGTTTTGAAGTTAGCGACGGGAAAAATGTACTCGCCAACCAGACTTTTAGCTTGAAAGTCGAGCAAAATGTCTTTAATTTTGCGGGCAATACAGCGCCTCAAGTTATTGTCGGTTCGGCGACGCTAAATAACAACATCCAAGGCAGCGACGGCAGCGATGACATTACAAGCGGTAGCGGCAATGACAAAATCATCGGCGGCCAAGGCAAGGACAAAATTAAAGGCGGCGATGGCGATAACGATATCGACGGCGGCGATGACGATGACGATATCGAAGTCGGTAAAGGCAAAAACAAAATAAAAGGAGGCTTGGGCAAGGACAAAATTAAAGGCGGCGATGGCGATAACGATATCGACGGTGGCGATGACGATGACGATATCGAAGTCGGTAAAGGCAAAAACAAAATAAAAGGAGGCTTGGGCAACGACAAAATTAAAGGCGGCGATGATGATGACGAGATTGACGGCGGCGTAGGAACCAATACTCTAACTGGGGGTGCTGGAAAGGATCGCTTTATTTATCTGGTTTCCCGCCAAGAGATTCAAACAGTTGTAGAAGCTGACTTAATTACTGACTTTAATGTCAATGACGATGTTTTAGAGCTTTCTACGGCAGCTTTTGGTAATCTCAGCGTTTCTAGCTTGACGAGACTGGCGATTACTGCTAATTCTGCTGTTGGCTCGATCGGCAGCGCTAACTTGCTCGACTTTAGTGCGGATATCAGCGTTACCAGCATCGCCACTTTGCAAGCGCGGTTTGCAGCTTTGGGCGGCAACACCGACGCACCTGTTTTCTGTCAGTTTACAGATGCCACTACCGGCCGTTCCGTGCTGGTATTTTCTGTTGGGGCGCGCTTTGAAATTGTCACCAGTTTCTCGCTGACATTTAGTTTGCAAGTCAGTAACTTTGTCTTCAGCGGCCCGTCGCTAAATGTTCCTGTCGGTACTGCCGGCGCTGACAATGTTAATTTCGGCACTTATCCTGCCGCCGTTAATTTCGATGGTTTAGGAGGCGACGACAACATTGTCGGCAGCAATTTTAACGATACCATCAAGGGCGGCGACGGCAACGATACCATCACCGGCGGCCTCGGTTTGGATGTCTTAAGCGGCGGCAGCGGTGCGGATCTGTTTGTTTACGCGACAACTAAAGAAGGCGGCGATAAAATTACCGACTTTACCTTTGGGGTTGACAAATTCCAGTTTGCTGCCAGCGAATTTGGCAATTTGACTACTACTAACTTTGACGGTGTGACGGGTTCAACTCCTGACATTACTGGCAAAGAATTGGTGATTTTCACCGGCGGCAGTTATGCCTCTTTGGAAGCTGCACAAGCGTCTGCCATCGGCAGTTCAACGAGTGCTGGTTTCTTCGCCTTTACGAATGCGTCGAACGAAACGGTGTTGTATTTTGACTCGAACGGTACGGTGACGGGCGGTTCTACCTTAATTGCGAATTTGGGTACTGCTACGGGAAGTTTGGGCTCGGCAGACTTTTTGTTTACTGGCTCAATTAGCAATTCCCCAACTGGTACTACTACCAACTCAGGTAGCGTTGCCGATTTAACTGCTGCTGGGAACACTTTCCCCGTAGCCTTTAACAACTTCGGTTCTGGTGCTGGCGGTTACAATTTCAGCACTCCTGTTTTATTTACCGGAGATGCGAGTGCTAACAGCGTCACCGGTACTGAATTTGCTGACATCATCACTGGTGGTGGAGGTGCGGATATTCTCACTGGCGGTTCCGGTGCAGATATCTTTGGTTACAAGGCTCCCGGCGACGGCGCGGATACGATTACTGACTTTACCTTTGGGGTTGATAAATTCCAGTTTGCTGCCAGCGAATTTGGCAATTTGACTACTACTAACTTTGACGGTGTGACGGGTTCAACTCCTGACATTACTGGCAAAGAATTGGTGATTTTCACCGGCGGCAGTTATGCCTCTTTGGAAGCTGCACAAGCGTCTGCCATCGGCAGTTCTACAAGTGCTGGTTTCTTCGCCTTTACGAATGCGTCGAACGAGACTGTATTGTATTTTGACTCGAACGGCACTTTAGCGGGCGGTTCTACCCTAATTGCGAATTTGGGTACAGCAGCAGGAAGTTTGGGCTCGGCAGACTTTTTGTTTACTGGTTCGATTAGCAATTCC